>NZ_CALUWV010000165.1 GCF_944324575.1 uncultured Mailhella sp.
GGAGCAAAGAGAAGATAGCTGACGCATGACAAGCGCCCTGGAGATGTCCACATCAGGGCCGCAAGAGGCGCTATGAGAGAGGAGAGTGCTTCAGAAGACTGAGGCGAAAGATCCGTTCTCTTTCTTCCGGACTGTTACCGTCGGCCCCGGACTTGCACCGGATCTGCGCTTTTCCCTTGAAAACGCGCCCGCGGGCTGCCCCGAATGCGGGGGTCACCGCCGGTGGGGACTTGCACCCCGCCCTGAGAGTTACTTATGTTTTAATGGACCTGCGTCCGCTGTCAAGAGTCGGCGGAAAAGTTTCCGACTTTCGCCGGGTTGCGGCCATGAGACAAACGGGCCGCCTGCGCCTCTCCGGCGCTCTCCGGATGGCTCCGCGCAGTCGGCACGCGCGGCAGACAGAATCTTCTTGCCATGAAGCGAAAAAAGCGCTATGAAATCCATTCAGATGAAGAAGTCTGACATGGTGCTCGCACGCTTCCTTCCGGACGGGACGGCCCGAAGGCGTTTCCCTTCAAGGCGGTCGCGCGGGAAGATTCCTGCGCGCACAAGTCTTCATAGTGTATTCCCGGAGTGGGGAAATCTCTCCTTAACGGGGGAGTTTAGATAAAGGGCAGTTGAGCTGCCTCTTCTAAAAGAAGCCCGGAAGCTAGCGCCGGGCTTCTTCCTTACCTGCAGGAAAACTTCTGTGTTCCGTTCCGGCGACGGTTGCTGCGCCGGACCGCATCCAGTCATGCGCCGTGACGGCTCGCTTCATGCCGGATCGTGGGCGCGTCCGTGCTTTCCCTGATTGAGAATCAGGGGCCTTTGTTGCGCTTTTCATAAAATCATGCGCCGTTCTTCCATCATGGTGCGTGTCAAGGAGGCTTTATGGTTCCCGTTCTTTCCGTCACGCCGTCCGAACTCGGCGAGGCTTCCGCGCTGGCCGAGCTCCAGCTTCTGCCCGATGAGGAACTCATGAGTCTCTGGGAGCAGACGCAGTTTGCCGTGGCCGCCATTGAAGGACACGGCGGCAGCGCCAGAACCGCCCATACCTATGAGTTCGCCGTGCTCATGGAAATGCAGCGGCGTCTTGTTTCCCGTCCGGCCAGCGCGCTTTTCGGCAGCGGAGGCGAAGAGCCCCTTCCTCTTCCCGAGGGAGGCAGCGCCGCGCCTCACGTCATGCTGGTGAAGGCCTGAGCAGGGCCGGATGTCGGCGTAAGGCTGGTCGCGGGGCATGCGCGGTTCGGATTTTTCATCGGACGCTGCTGTCCTGCCTGACATTGCCGCATGAAAGAGTCGGACATGGTTTCCGGCTCTTTTTTTTGCCTGCATGACGGAATCCGCAGTCATGCCGAAGCTCTCATGGCATGGCATCCGGCCGGCGTGCCGGAAGGTTCTGCCGTGCGGGGGCCTTGTGCAGATCGCGCAGAGGCGCGGTGTTTTGCGGCTCATCTCCGGCGTGGTTCCTGATGCGCGTGCGCGCGGGGCTGATTTGCGCCGCCCCCCCGGGGCGGGGCGACAGGGCGGCGAAAAAGGCGGCATTCTGGCGCGGAAAAGGCGGCGCTTCGGCGGAACGCTGCCGATGTTCCGCGCGCCGGAAGAGCGGAAGGCCGGGGAAACACCCGTCCGGCTCCCGTCCGGCTCCCGTCCGGCGCGCGTCCGGGCGGGCGGACGCGGAAGAGGGGATGCAGAAGGGCGGGCGCCGAAGAGGAACGCGGGAAAAGGCGGCGGAGACGTCTTCTTTGTCATGAACGTCAGGCCCGCAGCATGCACGCGCGCGTTTCGGAGCGTCGGAGGCTTTCCGGCAAAGGCATGAGAAAGGCCTGTCGCCTCTTGACTTGCGGGCATAAACGTATATTTTGGAATTGGCCTGTCGGTATGAGGCCTGCGTTCCTGCTGGTATATCGGAACTTGCTGCGAAGGATGTGACGCATCGTGCATTCGTAAGTAATCCATGGAATCAGCAGGATTTTTTATTATATCATCCTCTTTTTCTCCGTTCCTTCCGGCCGCTTTCTGCCGACTGAGCACGCATCGGTTCCCAACCGGTGCGGGTCTTTTTCCCGTTGTTTTCTGACGTTTTCCTTTTTTTTCAGGAGATCATCATGGCCGACATACGACTTGCCAAGCCTGCCGCAGGAACTTCCAGCAACATCGTCTGTGCTCCCGAGGCGCGTTTCATCTTTGATTTCCCCACCGATGAAGCCGTGCTTTCCCGCGAGGGGGACAACCTCGTCATCACGTTTGAGGACGGAAGCACCCTTCAGCTCGTCAACTTCTACACGGCCTATTCCAGCCAGAACATGCCCACGTTCGAGGTGCAGGGAGCCGAGATTTCCGGCGAGGATTTCTTCACGGCCATGAACGAGCCCGACCTCATGCCTGCCGCCGGTCCCGGAAGGGCCGCAGGCGCGCAGGGCAACGGCAACCGCTTTCATGACTATGTGACGTCCGATCTTCTGGACGGTCTCGACCGTCTGGGCGGCCTCGACATAGGCTGGCCCGGCGAGGGCGTGAATCCCGACACCGACGGTGCGGCAACGAGGGACGGCGACATCAATTATGAAGTGACCCTCACGCCCGGCGACTCCGGCGATCTCGACGACGACATTCCCGTCATCGACAATCCCGACAATCCTCACGACGGCAATGCCGATCCTTCTGCCGGCCGCAGCGTGCTCAGCGTGAATGAAGCCGGACTTCGCGGCGCTTCTTCCGTCACGGCTTCCGGCCACATGCTGGTGGATGCTCCCGACGGCGTGGCCTCCATCGTCATCGGCGGCATCGTGGTGTTCGACGGCTCCGCGCTTACGGGGCAGGTCGTGCCCACGGACGAAGGCTATCTGGAAGTGACGGGCTTCAACGCGGCCTCCGGGCGTCTGGACTACACCTATCATCTTACGCAGGCCACGCAGGAACACAGCGGCGACGGCGCGGACAAAATAGCCCACGACCTTGTCGTGACCGTGACGGACCGCGACGGCTCTACGGATACCGGCGTGGTGACCGTGGTCATTACCGACGACGTGCCCACCATCGAGAGCTTCATGCACGCTGTGACGGAAGGGGACGGCGATGCCGTTACCGGCAACGCGCTTGAAGGCGCGGTGGCCGGCGCGGACGGCGCGAACTTTGCGTGGACGAATCCCGAGCAGCAGGGCAGGTACGGCAAGCTCACGCTGAACGAGGACGGCACCTATACGTACAAGCTGGGCGACGAGGTGGACGTGCCGAAAGGCGAGACGTATACGGAGCAATTCACCTACACCATCAAGGATGCGGACGGCGATACCTCGACGGCAACGCTGACCATCGCCATCAAGGGTGATGAGATCGTGCCCGCGAATCCCGGAAGCGCCACGATCGTGGTGGATGAAGGCGCGTTGTCTACGACTGAAGGAGCCTCTGTCGATGGTTCAGGTCAGCATGAAGGACATGGTTGGAAAGGTACAGGTTCGTTTACGGTAGACCTGAACGGCGAAGACGGCACCGTTATGCTGAAGTACGGCTCAGGGCCGGACGCACCAAACATTACCGTGAGCCTGATCAACGGCGAAGATTTCACATCGAAGTGGCTTTCCCACAACACAACACTGACGGTGAACGGCGTCACCGTGGAGGTGACGGGAGCCACGCAGGATGACGAGACCGGTAAGTGGAATATTGAGTACAGTTATAGACTGACCGGACAGCAGACTCACACGGGTCAGGGCGTCGGCGAAGATGACGCGCTTTCTGACGACATCGACATTACGGTGACGGATGCTACCGGCGATACGTCTACCGGATTGTTGACGGTGACGGTGCATGACGACGGGCCGGTGGCCTCTGCTGACATGAACAGGCTTGCCGAAGAGGCTGAGAGCGTGAGCGGCAATGTTCTGGAAAATGATGAGTCTGGAGCTGACGGCTGGCGCACGGATGCGGAAGGCAATATTGCGGCGGTAGTATTGAAGGGCAGTGCCGACGGTACGTACGGCACGCTGACGCTGAATGCCGACGGCAGCTACACGTACACGCGCAATGAGACGGGCGTGCCGGATGGCGGAGCCAGCGATACGTTTACCTACATAGCCTATGATGCAGACGGTGACGCGGTAGAGAAGACGCTGACGATTACCATAGAAAATACGGAACCCACGACTCCCGAAGGTGAAGAACATAAGCTGACGGTGACGCTTTCCGATGCGAAGACGGCCGGAGGAAATTCGGATACCGTGAGTCAGAGTGTCGATCTGTTTGACGGACCGGAGGCGTTCACCACTGCGGTGTTCGGCTCGACGGAAGGTATTGTGGTTTCCGGAGGCGAGAGCTTCACGTGGAAGCAGCCGGAAGCCAATAAGCTGGTAGGCACGGGGTCTGAAAGCGGCGCAGTAGTGACGCTGACGATTACGGGCATAAACGCCGACGGAACGGTAACGGTGACTGCGACGCTTGAGGACCCTGCGCATCACAATGACGGCAGCAACAGCCTGGACATCAGCGGCATAGTCATTACCGCCACGGATGCGGGCGGCAGCACGGTGTCCGGCACCATGAATGTTGTGGTGACCGATGATACAGCGACTGGCCAGGATGACGTGAACAGTCTTGCCGAAGAGGCTGACAGCGTGAGCGGCAATGTTCTGGAAAACGATAAATCCGGAGCTGACGGCTGGCGCATGGATGGAGAAGGCAACGTTGCGGCGGTAGAGCTGAAGGGCAGTGCCGACGGCACGTACGGCACGCTGAGTCTGAATGCCGACGGCAGCTACACGTACACGCGCAATGAGACGGGCGTGCCGGATGGCGGAGCCAGCGATACGTTTACCTACATAGCCTATGATGCAGACGGTGACGCGGTAGAGAAGACGCTGACGATTACCATAGAAAATACGGAACCCACGACTCCCGAAGGTGAAGAACATAAGCTGACGGTGACGCTTTCCGATGCGAAGACGGCCGGAGGAAATTCGGATACCGTGAGTCAGAGTGTCGATCTGTTTGACGGACCGGAGGCGTTCACCACTGCGGTGTTCGGCTCGACGGAAGGTATTGTGGTTTCCGGAGGCGAGAGCTTCACGTGGAAGCAGCCGGAAGCCAATAAGCTGGTAGGCACGGGGTCTGAAAGCGGCGCAGTAGTGACGCTGACGATTACGGGCATAAACGCCGACGGAACGGTAACGGTGACTGCGACGCTTGAGGACCCTGCGCATCACAATGACGGCAGCAACAGCCTGGACATCAGCGGCATAGTCATTACTGCCACGGATGCGGGCGGTAGCATGGTGTCCGGCACCATGAATGTTGTGGTGACCGACGATGCAGTAGAGGTAGAAAATCTTGCTGGTTCTTCCCTTACCGTTGACGAAAGCTATGCTGATCATGTTGCAGGTCCGGGGCTTGAGCTGGAAGGATCTGCTAATACTGATACAGTATCTCTGGATGTGTCCAATCTGTTC
>NZ_CALUWV010000166.1 GCF_944324575.1 uncultured Mailhella sp.
TTGTGCCCACACGTTCTTTTCGGCCATTTGTCTCGCTGCCATTGTCATCTTTTATATTTAATGAGTCCTGAACCTAGGTATTATTCAGGATAAAATATTCACAGCACTTTGCTAGACAAATATATATTAATGGATTATATTAAAATAAATTTTATTAGTTTTGAATGCAGATGACGCATAAATGGAGGCGCCTATGGTAGTTTCTACATGGTAAAATATTTTATAAGCCATAAGAACATTGATATTATTTACAACTAACATATGCGCTATTTATCAGGAGGATTACTATGAATAATGTTAATCAAAAACTTATGAATATTTATAGCTCAACAAAAGAAAAAACTATGAATTTTTGTAAAAAATGTGAGGATACATTCAAAAATTCTGAAGAATTTATTATTCAGTACTGTTACTGTCCTGATAAATATATTGAAAGTAAAACAAAAATCATGTTTGTTGGTCAAGATCCAAATGGATGGGGTTACGAAACTGAAATACTAGATGCTATGAAATATACGCAAGATGCACTAAAAAAAATTGATTGGCATGCACCTTATTGGAGATTTATTCACGAAATTGAATCTATGATAAATGGAGAAAAGGACTTATCTCGAGATTATATATTTTGGTCAAATATTTTTCATATAATTGGAGATGTGGATCCACACCTTATGTTGAGAAATAATGATCTTACTATGGAATATTTAGATCATTTTCAAACTCTTTCTGCTGAAATTGCTGCAGCAGATCCCAATATATTAATTTTTCTCACAGGTCCTAATTATGACCTTTATATTGAAAGAATATTCAAGGATGTTCAATTTTTGCCAGTATCCCAAACCTTTGAGGTTCGAGAGTTGGCACGACTTACCCATAACAATTTGCCAAATAACACGTTCAGACTGTATCACCCCGGATATGCGAATCGTCACAAAGATCGTCTCTGGGAGCCTGTCATGCAGGAAGTGAAAGCCCATCTTTACATGTAACGCCCCCATCTTTGAGGGCATGCGATCTCAAGCCCCGGCTTTCCGGGGCCTGACTCGTCGGGATATTTTACGTGACCATCATCATTGATGGTATTCTAGACAGTCTTGACTTCATAAAGGGGATCAGCATCTATATGTACGGAGACAGGTAGTTTAGAAACATCAGCAATGTGCCGAGTTTCATCCTTCTGTACACTTAGTTTTTCTCTCTTTTTGCGATAACTACTGTCGGTTTCGACTCGGTGAGGAAGTGCCTTCCAGAGCGTTGCGCTGTAGGTTAGCTTGACTTTGTAATAATCCCGCAGACAGACATGAGATGTTCCATCGGGCTTTTCTGCTCAAAAAGAGCTCCAATTTACGCCCGGGACAGAAGTTCAAATCGATATTTCTGCTGGATGTTTGGATACTTCTCCTTGTCCACCTTTGACATAAACATATCGAGCGGCCTTGCGAATACCTTGAGTGTATTTTCATCGTGCAGGTCGTAAAGCGCTTCATAGATGACGAGAATTTCCCTAGTCTCGGAGTGCGTGGCATATCCAAGAATCCTATAGGTGTACATGGGGGAATCGGCGGGATAGAGTTCATGTTTGAAGTGCTGAACAATGTCGCCGGGTTTGAAGGGGGGACGAGTGTTTGATTCTGGCATGAGAGCCTCCCGATGGCGTATAGCCGTTTTTATAAAAACGGGGATAACAAACGAAGAAGATGCTGACAATATGGATTGTAGACTGCCTTTAAACAAAAAAGTTTCGATAAAAGGGCTCCTCGGCAAAATACCGGGGAGCCTTTCTTTTATTCGTCATCATCCTCCGTATCTTTCACAATTTTTATGGCGATCTGAAGAACCAGTATACCTATTGCGAGCCAAGTTGTCTTTTTTATGGATGACGCCATGGTCACCTCCTTTTTTCGAGTAGAGTTTGTTGAAGAAGCCGGAACATTGCCGGAGCCAGTTCGTGGATGTCGGTGATGTTTTCAGAGATGGGAATCATAGTGCTGATGACCGGAGCATCGATGCCGATACCTGATACCTCCATTCCCATTCGTTGGGCTGCTGCTATCGTTTCTTTTGCAGTCTCAGGATCGTCCGGGTAGCCGTCCGTTACCACCAGTACGATTTTTCGATGTTCAGGTCGTGTCGAAAGCATCTCCAATACCCACCACAGGGCCTCAGTCAAAGGTGTGCTTCCATGAGCTTCAACGCCGAAAGAGTTCACAACCCGTTCTCCATGTCGAAGTAAAGGATAGACGGTAGCGTTTACGTTCTCATCATAATCAGCAGGGAAAGCAGAAACGCCCACAGATAGACTTGGAATAGAAGCAAGCCCCAACACCACGGAGTAACAGGCCGCACCAGCAAGTTCGATACGGCTGGTCATGGAGCCGGAGATGTCCAGAAGAATATGGACGGCGGTATCGATTCCTGTGACGGATTCGTTTTTCAGGAACAGTCTGGGATCATGGACGGCAATTCGGTAGAGACCATGCCCACATAATTTTCCATGCCGTGAGTGACTGGAACGCCGCAATATTTGGGATTGCAGAAGTCCTTGAAGTTTTGTCCGCAAGGCTCTGGATATGGCCTGAGCCTCCATGATAAGCGCATCGGGAAGTTCGTTGGGGGTGAGCTTTCCTTCTATGGCTACGCTCATTCCCTTGCGTTGTTGGGGGGAGCATTGGCCGGAAATCATGTCGGAGAGCTGCTTACCCATAGAGGGTGGCATCTCTTCTTCCGTTGCTTGTAGAAGGTCCTGGAGCAATTGTTGTTCGCCTCCTGTTTGTGGCTCTTGCTGGGTTCGTTCTGAGTTATCCTGCGCAGTTATCGAGGGGGATAGTACTGAGCTTTCGGTGAATTCCTGTTCCTTCTGGGCTTCCTGTTCGATGAGCCGGAGAATATCTTGGGCAAAATTCAGCGAATCCTGCGTAGATCGGCATCGGGCCGGAATATCCCGCATGATCGCGTCAATTTTGGAGCGTAATCCGGGCCAGTATTTTTCCATAATGCTTACTTCGAGTTCGCAATTACGAACCAGCTCAGGCACATCCCAGGAACGCAGCGTCAGGAGCACATAGTTCAGAACAGAAAAGGCCGGGGA
>NZ_CALUWV010000167.1 GCF_944324575.1 uncultured Mailhella sp.
AAATAACGATGGTTCGATCAGTGGTGTGGCTGGAGATGAGAATGGAACCGTCATCTTCAACATAACCATATCCAATGTCGGAAACGTTACTCTTGATATGACCGGCTACGGCTCGCTTGTTCATCCCCATGGAGGATCGACAGCTGAACATCATGATGAAACTGTTTCCATTACAGGTGTTGAAGTTACGCTTACGGTGACGGACACCGATGGTGACAGCGACAGTGCGTCTACCGATCTGGTTCTTACCTTCGAAGACGATGGGCCGGGACTGACTGTGACCACGGACACTGAGCCTGACGTGCCGGATACGCCTGTCAATAACCTCGGCAGCGGCGAGGCGTTTTCCTTTGTTCCGGTTATGCCGGAAAAGCCGAATGTTTCGGATTATGAAGGAGGAGAAACCGATCCAGAGTATCAGCAGGCGTTGGAAGAGTATGCGAAAGAGGTCGAAGCTGCGAAAAATAAAGCGGAAAGCATGGCCGACAAGCCGGTTGATTCTGCAATTCTCTCCGAGAACGGATGGAAGGGCGTTTCCATTTATGCCGGCAAGGTGACCTATAATGCTGACGGCACCGTTAAGGAGCTGACCACCCCCGATGACTATACGCTGAAGTACAGCAAGTATGCCAGTACTGCTGGTCACTCTGCCGCCGACTGGGGCATCATGGTTGCAAGCCCTGCTGATGATGATGTTTGGTGGGCAGACGATAATTATGAAACCAACGTCATTGACGGCAATGCCAGCGAAGCCATTGTCATCGACCTTGGAGACCAGCTTGCTTATGGCATAGAGCTTTCTTTCGGGGCGTTCTATTCCAACTATAAGGGTGATGAAGATGCGGAAAAGCTGCTGATCACCTTTTACAGAGGCACTGAGATCGTGGAGTCACGCTTTGTCGACAGTGTAGAAGTGGATCCTTCAAATACGGGCAAGGTTACGTATTCTACAGAGTTGATAGCGGGTGGCTTCGACAAGGTGGTCGTTTCCGCAGTTCTTGGAGAAAATGACCGTGAAAGCAGCTTTACGCTTCAGGGTGTGGACTTTGTAACTGCTCCTTCGGCTATTGCCGTTGCATCCGGCGAGCTGGATGTTGCATCGGGGGCCGACGGTTATGCCGAGGCCTTTGCCGTGGCGAATGTGCAGTTCGCCATGGAGCAGATGTTCTCCCCTCAGCCCGACGGTACATACTCCCTTTCTATTCTTGATGGTAACAACGAGCCTAAATCTGCCACTGTCACTGTCATGATTGATGACATGGGCAACTCCCGACTCACCGCAACGGTAGGCGGTAAAGAACTGTTCGCGGCCACGTTGGAAAAGGACGGCGATGGCTGGTCCTGGAAAATGGAGCAGTATCAGGAGTTCAAGGTCGTTGGAGCTGATGGTTCGTCGACGACGTTTGAGCTGCAGTTCATCACCGAGGACGGCGACGGGGACACCATGGTTCAGTCTGCTGTTATTGCATTGGAGTTCGTCACTGATCCTGTCATTACCATTGCTGACGAAGATGCTACACTGACGACCGACGAAAGTTACATCAGTTCTGCCGACGGGCAGCCGGCAGGCAGTGGAGAACCTGCGGACAGTGATGGGGTCACGGCTGAGGATTCGGGCTCGTTCAGCGTGAATCTGAATGGAATGGCCTATACGCTCGTTATAGAAGGACGGAACGACCAGTCTCTGACACTTCATTTTGACAGGGAAGGCAACCTTGTTTCAGAGGAAGGAGAGCCGATTGCGCTTGATAGTGCTGTCGTGAGCAGTACTTATGGCCATTTGACGATTACTTCTGCTCACGCGACGGATGGGACGCTCACCGTTACGTACACCTACACACAGGACAAGGCCTTTACTCATCCTGAGGATAGCAATGCATTTGATGCAAAGGCCGACAACGCGGACGGCTTTACTGTGACGGTGACGGATACTGCCGGCAACAGCACCGACAGCGCCATCTCCGTGACCATTGAAGACGACGGGCCTGTAATCACCGCAGAGAATCCCGCTTCTGTTCACGCGGCGCATACGCATGAGGGAATTGTAGAAGGGACGTTCACTGTCAATCATGGTGCGGACGGCGCCCAGAGTACGACATTCAGCTATACGGATGAAGATGGCAACTTACATACCTTGAGTCAGCAAACCACGATAACCACTTCCGGTGAAGGTTGGCCGGAGGGCGTTTCTGTTGAAGAGGTGTCGTCGACGGAGACGCGCGGAGAGCCGCAGACAACGACGGGGGAAGTGTACTATGATTGGGGTATACCTATACCCTACCGTGACGTTACAACAACGACGGCAGTGACCAGAACTTATATTACTGACGACGGATATGTCATTACGGAAACGTATGTCGAGACGAGCGTTCAGCAACAGGTAAAGTGGTGGGGATCCTGGAGTGCGAATGGAGATCCTGAGGTCTCCAAGGACGAGTCTGTCTACACTTGGACGCATACAGAGACGCCGACCGAGCCCACCTATGTTTATCAGGATCAGGGAAATGATTACACGGTAACGGTGGTACAGGGGGCGACGGACGCTTCCGGCAACACTCAGTATGAATACAAGGTGGAATATGACTCCACCACCGTGGGTGAAGGCTTTGAAGGCACGTTGAGCGTATCCGCTACGGACGGCGATCGTGATACGGTCGTAAAGGATATCGTCATCACGGTCAGCAACGACGCGCCTGTGGCAACGGACGACTCCTTCACCATTTATAAGGAAGTGGAAGAAACCAGCACTGTATCTGCTTCCGCCAGCGCCACGCTCCCGGGCAGCATGATCACCGTGGGTGGAAGCTCTGAACTCGATGAAACCGATGTCCAGTGGGCAGAAGGCAATAACCATGGTGGGCATACTGCCATCCAGGTCTATGCCGGCCGCAACGCTCTTTTCGGTGAGGTCTTTACCGATCTTGGCGACAACAAGCTGACCATGGAACAGCTTGCGGGAGCTGCCAACATCTACGTCTATGACGGGGGAGATCTGCAGAAGGCAGTAGAGTACGCTGCGCACAACTCCCTGCTGCTGTATATCAAGGGGGATTTGAAGACCTCTGATTTGGCGGGGGAGCCTCTTTCCTGTGTAACCATCGTCACCGGTGATTTGACTGTTGACAGCAATGCTTCCATCAAGAGTTTCCTCTATGTGGCGGGAGACGCCACGATTGGCAATCGGGGGGCTGGAGACATCAAGCTGACCGTGAGCGGCGGTCTGGCCATTGAGGGCAATTTGGAGGTGAGTTCCGGAAGGTATGAAACAGTCTCCGTTGAAGTAGAACATACGGAAGATGTGTTTACGCCGAGCAACGTCATCATCTCGGAGGAAGTGGAGTCCACGGATCAGCCCGAGGCTCAATTGACTATTTCTTTCAAAGAACTGTTGACGAACGACAGTGATGATGACAGCACAGCGCCCGTCAATGACGGGATGGAGATTTCTTCCATCACCATCAACGGTACGGTCTATACGACAAATGCTGACTGCTCCGACATACGCTATTCCGAGACAACGACGATTTCGATCGACTGGGAGAAGGAAACCATTACGGTAACCAATACCGGGGAGAACAGCGAGTCCATCGGGTTCGATTATACGGTACAGGACTTCCACGGCGCAACGGATACGGCTTCCGTTACGGTCAACGTGTCGGCCAATACCGGCGCGGGTTCCATGGGAGACGACCTTATTCAGGGCGCGACAAACACATTCTCCACAGGCAGCAATTATAATATTGCCATTGCCTTGGATACCTCAAGCAGTATCAGTAACAGCGATATTGATACCGCACAAGAAGCCATAAGCAATATGCTCAAGGGAATGCGTGATCAGCTTGCTACCGCTGGCGATAATCATCAAGTCAATGTCATGTATATTGATTTTGATACTGTTGTTCGAAGCAGTACTGAGATAACAATAACAAAGAATACAACAGATGATGATATAGAACTCTTTATAGAGAAGAATTCGTTTACTACTGGTGGAGGTACAAATTATGATGCAGCTTTTTATGCCATGTCACAATGGTTTAATGAAGTTTCAAATGAAAATACAATCAATAAAAGTTACTTTATAACTGATGGTAATCCGTCTTTTTCTTATCAGGATACGGTAAGTTGGGGTAAAGGTAGTAATTATCATGAAGTAACGATTCCAAAAGGGGCGACAGATGGTACAGTCGTATATGATCAAAACGGAAATAAATATACACTTGAATTGACCAATGATGGGTGGTTAAAGATAAAAGGTGTCAGTGGCAGTACACTACAATGTGTTTTGAAAGGTAATGGTCAGGGAGGAGATATTTATTTTGAAGATAATGAAGAATCCTACAATGCACTTAAAGAACATTGCGAATCTATCCATGTCATCGGTATCAACAAAAATGATAGTTCCCTGAATAGTGAGGAGTTGAATCGGTACGATTCCGATGGGGCGGCTCAGATCATCAGCAGTCCCGATGAACTGGAGCAGGCTTTGGATGTGGAGAACCACAATGCTCCCAAGGCCGACACCATTTTCTCCAGCGCCGGAGACGACGTCGTGTTCGGCGATGCGGCCAGAATGTACCTTCATGGAAAGGAAGTGACACTGGCGACCTATGTGGCAGCCATGCTCGGAACTGTTCCCTCCACCAAGGAAGTGCTGGACTATGTGCACGAGCATGCCGAGGAAATCAACGCCAACCTGGTGGTGAACATGGACGACAAGAATCCCGATCAGCCCGACGCTTTGCTGGGCGGTACGGGAAATGACGTTCTGTTCGGACAGGGCGGCGATGACCTGCTTATCGGTGACGGCAGCGATGCGGCATCCGGCAGCGGTGGGCAGGATACTCTGGACCTGCTTATTGAAAAGTACGGATTGGAGCCGCAGGAGAACAATACCTCGGTCACCACGCAGCAGATAGTGGATGCCATCCATGGCAGCAGCGACACGCTCAGTGATTGGCTGGAAGGATTGGACAGCGGCGGCGCTGCCGGTACTGATAAGGCTGACGGCAACGACCAGCTTTTCGGTGGTTCGGGCAATGACGTGCTTCTTGGCATGGGCGGTGACGACAAGCTCTTCGGCGGAGCCGGGGACGACATCCTCATCGGCGGCGCGGGCAACGACTACCTCGACGGCGGCGACGGGCAGGATGTCATGTACGCCGGTTCCGGGGACGACGTGGTGGTCTATGACCACAGCGACTACCTCATCGACGGCGGCAGCGGCATAGACGCGCTGCTTGTGGATAAGAGCGAGTTCACAGGTGCCATAACCGACCTTCTCGGAAGCCATAGCGAGAAGGCAGACGGTCAGCCTCTGGTCAACGGCTTTGAACTTGTCATTACCGGAGACGGCATCGACAAGCTCGGCCTCACTTCCCTGAGCGATTTCGGCATCACCGTCAATCATGACGATGACAAGTCAAGCGTGACGCTGGGAGAAGACTGGACGCTGGCAGCTGATAGAGCAACGGCAACAACCAAGATAGAGGGTGTTACTCTTACCGTGCACATCGACAGCAGCATACAGGAGGTGGTCGATCAGGCGGTTCAGAACATTGCCAATGCCAACGGCTGATGATTGAAGGCAGGGGGGGCGACGCCCGAGCGGCGCTCATCCCCCGGCCTTGCCGGATGAAAAACAACAGGGGGCGGAAGGCAGACTTTCGCCCCCTGTTTTCATGAGTGCGGCGTGCCTTTGCGCGAGACTCATGCGGAAGGCATTGCCCTGCGGGGCCGGCGGGGATAATGATTGGAAAGACGATGACGCGGTGAGGATACATGAAGTTTCTGTTCTGCAACGACAGCTATCCGGGGCAATTCGGAATCATGCCCGCGCAACTGGCCTCCGAGGTCGGAAACGAGGTGATGTTCCTGTCTTTTTATCCCCGGCAGGAGGCGGTCACGCCGGGCATCATGCATGCCCGGCTGAAAATAGACCGGGGAAGCGTGCCGCCGGGAAAGGACTGGTATGAGGCGGAGTGGGAAAAGAGCGTCAAGGCCTCTGCTCAGGCCGGCCGGACGTTCTGCCGTCTTCGGGATTCGGGCTTTGTTCCCGACATCGTGCTGGTCAGATTCCATGCCGGGCTGACGCTGTTTCTCCGTCACGCCTTTCCCGATGCGTTCATCGTGCTCTACCCGGACGTCATCCGAAGCCGGGGCGATTCCAGAGAGAGGGCGGCCCGGATGCAGGCCATGCGGGACATACAGGTCAGTCAGATGGTCCGAAGCAATGTGTGCTTTGTGCAGAGCGCCGGGCAGAAGCGTCTTTTTCCGCCGCTGCTCCATCCCGTCATACGGGTATGCCCTCCCATGGTGGACACGGCGTTTTTCTCCCCCGGACACGTTGATCTGTCGTTGTTCTTCCCCGACGCCCGTCCGGAGGAGAAGGGCGAGCTTCTGACCTTTCACATGAAGGGCGAAGACGCGGTGAACCAGCAGATGGTGCAAATGCTGCTCGGGCTGCTCGTGCACCGTCCGGCGTGCCGCATTGCCCTGTCGTTCGGAAACAACGGATGCAGAAGGCAATGGGAAGCGCTGCACGGAGCCCTTGCGGAAAACCTGCGCCATCGCCTGTTTATTGCCGGAGGTCTCGACCGGAACCGCTACAGAACGCTTTTGAGTTCCAGCACCGTGCACGTCTTTCCTGAAATATCCTCGCTGCTCATACAGGAAGTGCTTGAAAGCATGAGCTGTGAAAGCCTGGTCATGGCCCCCTTTGCCGAAGACGGCGACGTGCTGACCCATGACACGGCGGTGGATTTTTCGGAGAAGGATCCTGCCGGACGGTTCAGAACGATCTGCCGCGTTCTTGACGACATGAATGCCTTTGACTCTGTACGCAGGAACGGAAGGCGGCTGATTGTGGAACAGTACGACGAGGCGAAGGGCATGCGCGCGCACATCGCGCAGATTCTGAAAGCCTTTGAGGACAGCAGAAACGCCGCAGCAGGGGACTGAGCCCGGACAAGCACTCCTGAATCCGGCGACTTTGGCGGGACTGCCCGGCAGAGCGGCGCGGCGGATTGTCGTTTTGTCGTCGTCTCGTCGCGCCTTGCCCGAGGGAACGGCCCGCGAGGAACAAGGGCTCACGAACGAAACGGCCTTCGTTTTTCGACTCCCGTGGCACGTCGCCAGATCGGAAGAGCGTCGTGTAGGGAAAGAGGGTAG
>NZ_CALUWV010000168.1 GCF_944324575.1 uncultured Mailhella sp.
GAAGCGGCGGAAATGACGTCGTGTCTGGCCGGATCGTAGATGTCCTGGTTCACGCCCATGACGATGGTGGCGTCGGCGTCGTTGCAGGGAGCGGAAATGATGACCTTCTTTGCGCCGCAGTTCATGTGCAGGGCCAGAAGATCACGCTTTCTCAGCGTGCCGGAGGTGTCCACCACGATGTCCACCCCGTATTCGCCCCACTTCCATTCCCCCTTGTCACAGCGGGTGATGATGATTTCACGGCCGTCGAGACGAATGCCGTTTTCCGTGGATTCCACCTTGCCGGGGAAGCGGCCGTGCACGGAATCATACTTGAGCAGATACGCCATTTCCTCATTGCTCGCACGGTGACCGTTGATGACGACCACTTCACACTGAGGGAAAAGGTGCATGACACGAAGCAGATACCTGCCGATGCGTCCAAAACCGTTGATGCCTATCCTGATCATGAGGGAATCCTTTTTTTGACGACCATGAGACTGCTCCGCTCCTCCCCGACGCTCAGAGAGGACTTCGGAACGCCTTCTGATGGAAGAACATTACAGCAGACCCGTGACCGCAGCGCGGCAGAATCATGGCAGTTGCGTGACAGCCAGCCCGCGAAGGTCCGCTTAAAACAGAATCGACCCGGGACGGAAAGGAAAATCCCGGGTCGATTCTATCCGGCCTCCTGCGGGTATGGAGCCGGTGTCGCCGTCATGCCCGTTGCCACAAGGGGCACGACGGCCATTCTGTTCTCTGAGGTTTGGCTGTTCCCTCATGAAAAGGCAGCATAATAACGTACAGTGTCCACCTGAGGTCAGTTATGTGTCAATTGTGTGACAGTCTTCTCTTTTTTATAAAAATATGTCATTCTCCCGAAAGTCGCAGGCTCCGAAGTTTTATTTGATGCAATATTGAGGAAATCATGAGCGAAAGCCTCATTCTTGTTGTAGACGACGAACAGGACATCAGGGATCTGCTGGTCTTCAATCTGAAGCGTGAAGGTTATGCCACGCTGGAAGCGGCGGACGGATGCACTGCACTGGAGCTGGCCCGCGCCCGCAGACCGGCTCTCATACTGCTGGACGTCATGCTGCCCCGCATGGACGGGCTTGCCGTATGCCGCGAACTCGGCAAGGACAGAAGCACGGAACATATTCCCATCATCATGCTTACGGCCCGCGGCGACGACGTGGACCGCATCGTGGGCTTTGAACTCGGGGCCGATGATTACGTGGTCAAGCCCTTCAACACCCGCGAGCTTCTGCTGCGCGTGAAGGCCATGCTGCGCCGCCGCGCCATACAGGAAGACGACGATCCCATGCTCCGCTGTCACGGGGTGTGCCTCGACCCGCAGGCCCACAAGGTCACCGTGAACGACAAGCCCGTGGAACTTACGGCCATACAGTTCTGCCTGCTGCAGGATCTCATGAAGAACCCCGGCTGCGTTCGTTCCCGCGAGGAGCTGCTCAGCTCCGTATGGGACTATCAGTTCGACGGCTACGACAGAACCGTGGATACGCACATAAAGCGCCTGCGCGCGCGCCTCGGCGAAGCGGCCGACATCATAGAAACCGTGCGCGGCATAGGTTATCGCTGCAAGGGATAGCTCATGAAGGCCCCTTCCATCATTCCGAACAGGGAATCATGCTTTACCGATCTTACGGCGGCGGAAGCAGACGACGCGCCCCGGACTTCAGACAAGGCTGAGGTTCCGCATCAGGCATCGTTCGACAGCATTCTCGACAGTCTCGACGAGGGCGTTCTCATTCTGGACAAGCAGGGCGTGGTGCTCAAGGCCAACCCGTCCTTCTGCAGCCTGTTCACCACAAGCGCCGTAGGCATGCCGGCCTCGGCCGTTGTACCCGGCTCCACCTTCCGGGAAATGCTCGACGCCTTTCTGCACGACTTTCTTCCCGACCCGCACTCGTCTCCGGCTTTCCGCATCACGCTCGACAAGGACATCATTCTGAGCGTGCGCATCACGCCGCTCAAAAATCACGACAATCTCTTCATCAGCGAATCAGCCCCATATGCCGTGGTGGTGTTCCACAACATAAGCGATCTTGTACGCATGAGCAGAAGACGCCGCGAGTTCATGGGCGAAGTGGCGCACGAGCTGCGCACCCCCCTCACCACCATCATAGGCTTTGCCGAAACCATACTGGATCTTCCGCCCCATCACATGGAAGACCGGCAGAAATTCACAACCACCATACTGCGCAATGCCAGACATATGGCGCTGCTCGTGGAAGACATGCTCAAGCTCTCCAAGCTGGAGAGCGGCGCGGTGCCGCTTCAGCTTACCTGCGTGCGCGCGGCCTTCGTGCTGGAAGACGCCCTCGACTCCTGCTCACCGCATCTGGAAGCAAAGAACCTGACCGTGGACATCCATATGGACAGAGGCATGAACATCAGGGCCGACGCTCACTACATGACGCAGGTGTTCCGCAACCTTCTGGAAAACGCCTGCCGCTACGCCCCAGAGGGCAGCGTCATTACCGTCACCGGCGAACCGTCTCCCTTTGAGTCCATGGCCGTGTTCACCGTGTCCGATCAGGGACCGGGCATTCCGGCGGTGGACTGCGAACGCATTTTCGAACGCTTCTACCGCGTGGAAAAGGAACGGGTCTCGCCATCATCCACAGGCCTCGGTCTTGCCATATGCAAGCACATCGTGGAAAGACACGGCGGCATGATACGGGCGGAAAAGGGCCCGGGCGGCATGTTTCTCTTCACCGTCCCCCTCGCGCAGTAGAGAAGTCGCCATTCCTGCGGGAAATGCCTCCTGCGGTGTTGACATCCCCCATGAAAACCAATACAAAGAATGTCCGAAGCGCCAGCTTAGCTCAGTTGGTAGAGCAACTGATTCGTAATCAGTAGGTCTGGAGTTCAAGTCTCCAAGCTGGCTCCAGAAAAATCAAAGGCTTACAGATAATTTCTGTAAGCCTTTTTTCGTGTCCTATAAATTTCTCCCTTCTGTCTCCCTAATTTTCCGAGGACATGGAGTGAGGGCGAGTTAAGATTTTCAGGCAAAAAAAGGAGAATTTTACTGGATCCTGCTTCGTTACAGCGGGAGTAAAAGGGGGTATACGCAACTCAGTCCTAAAAAAATTTTTTCGACGGTCGAGAGCAGAACGGTGAAGCTCAGTGAAAAGCAATGAAACTCCATCAAGAATCATCAAGGAGATCAGAGACTCCAGAGGCGCTTGACGGATTCGTCATTATGAAGCAAGGTGACTCATCGGCGCGTAAAAAAGAGGGCGTGCCTGTGTAAGAAGGAAAAAATATCCTTCCCGGAGACCTGGAATATCTCCGAGATACTGAGAAATTTTGTCTTCGCATATTACTGAAATAATTATAGTTCTCCCACATTTTCCAGTGGACATGATATCCCATTAGCAGGGGATAACGACGCGAAAAGAGGTTCCTTTTCGCACCTGCTCCATCTTTTGAAAAATGGAGTTGCTATGTCCACCTCTACGCTCATTTCTTCCCTCTCAAAATCCCTTCCTGCTGCGTTTGGTCGCAGCGCCATCCCTCAGCTTTTACCGGGCATCATCGCTCCCGGTACGCTGGCCAATCTCGCTTCTCAGAAAAAAGGTCCCCCCTGTACTTTGGCACGTGGTAAGGTGCTTTACGAGCGCGAGTCTTTCCTTGCATGGCTCAAAGGCTGGCTTGATAGCAATAGTGCTGGCGAGTCTGCGTCTTCCGACTGACCCTCGAAAGGGGGCTTTTCAGTTGGAGGTGTTCAAATGCCACTGGAAGTCCCCTTCTCAGGAGATTATCTATGATACAATATCCTGTGTATAGAAATGGAACTTTTTCGTACAATTGCAACCTACGTCCAGTATTATCAGGAAAACCTGTTCAATTTTCGCATCTTGTTATTGACCTGATGAAGAGGTGTTCAAAAGCAAAACTTCCGACTTGTTTAGCTGAACCGTTCAAAGAGAAGGTCTTTGAAGCTTGTGTTGAAGATTGTTTTGCCTCACTTGCAGATGAAGACCGCGACGACTTTTTGATGCAAATCGGGAACTTTCCTGGAAGACGTCCGAAGTCAATTATCGAGGAGGCGGCGAGTACGCTGAATTACCCGCGGGTTGTCAGGGCGTTGGTTCTCGGACGTCTTCTCGGCATCTCCCCAGAAAACCTGTTCGAAACATTTCCAATAACCACATCAACCCATTGTAATTATTTGGAAAAAACGGATACAAGTCAACTCCCCTCCCAGCTCGTTGTCGGAGACGAGGTTTACTCTTCGGTCTACACCGATTTTCAGCGCGATTTCCAAGGAGGTATTTCCCATGCTGTCATTGAATTTCAAGCAGAATCTGGCCGCTTTTTCCACCTGTTGGCAGCACGAACTCCTCTCAAGGACAGATGGGGGAATCTTGCACCGGTTTTGAGGTTGGGCCAATGCTGTGCGCCGAACATACCACTGGGGGCGACCGAGATTGACGCTAACCCTGCATCCACGGTTTTTTTGCATCTTGATCTGCACACGGCTCTTGCGTTACGGCAGAAGGTGAAGCGAGCTGAAATTCCCTCCTCTAAAGCGGTAGTCTCAGGCATTGTCGGTGGAACAAAAGCCGCCAAAGGCGCAGAGCTCAAGGTGCTTTCTTACCATCGGGTTGTTCTGCTGCCTGAGTGTGCGAGAGAAGGGCTTTTTGCAGTTTTCGATGTCGTCAAGCTACTTCGGGAAGTCAATGCGGACGTCAAAATTTATCCTTGGCCTCTGCTTGTCGATACTGTTTTTTCAAGTATCCGTGGTGAGGCATGGGAGCAGAACCTTCACCGCAACGCTACGAGTTTGAAGCGGGTAGAAGACGTTTCAGCACTCTTATATCGGCTGAAAGAAGACGCTATGACACCAGAGGAGTTCGAAAGATTCTTGAAAGACATCGGCATGATCCCTGTGGAGAACACTTCTATTGATGCCATAGCTTCTGAAGAGCTTCCGAAAGTAAAGAAATTTTCTGATCTGAGCTGTGACCGTACAGAAAATTACAAACATGATCTGGCCCGTATCTTCAATGTCGGTCAGATTTCACTTCTTTGGGGACCATCGAACTCAGGTAAGAGTCTGATAGCCGCCAGTTTTGCATTGGCTATCGCTTCCGGGAAATCGATGTTTGGAGTTGCGAATACAGGTAGCAAGAGAAAAGTTCTTGTCGTTGATGGTGAACTTACGGAAGAGGAGCTTGCCAACCGGTACGGACAGGTGTCAAGATCGTATGAGCTTGACCGTGATGAGCTTGACCGCATAAGTTTTATTCCAACACGCTCCTTTGAAGTTGATGACTGTAACCTTCTCAATGGAAATCTTGAAAGGACAGTATGCAACTATGTTCACCAAAACCAGTGTGATGTCGTAATTTTGGACAATCTTATTACACTAGCACCGACATCTGCACGTGGAAATGAAGATGCGTTGTTTGCAGTAATTCGCAGTTTAGAACGTCTTGGTGCTGCTGTTATAATAGTTCACCATGCTACAAAGGATGGTAACAGTTTCAAAGGCTCGTCCAACCTCGCTAGCAAAAGCCAGAACATCCTGAAGATAGAAGGTCGGGGTAATCTTGAAGCAGAGAAAGAAAATAGCCCAGCATTGCGGCGGGCCTTTGAATCTGAAGGCGCTATTTGCCGAATGACTTGGGAGAAGTGCAAAACCGCGCCAGGACTTGAAGGACAGACTCGGACATGGCAGCTTTCTGTTGGCAAAGCGTGGCAAGATCTGGACATTCAGGGGGAGATAGAGTCTTCATCTGCTGATGGTGCCGAAGTCACAAGGGCAGATGTTACCACCGTTGACTTGACCACTGATGAGCGGAAGGTACTCGAGCTTTTTACGGACGGAAGAACCCGAATCAAACGCACTGATGTGGAACTGGCTCTTTCCTGCCATGAAGATAAAGCGGGCTCGACTTTGAAGGCCCTGAAGGAAAAAGGCCAGCTTGAAAGCATCGGCGCTGGGCGTGGTACAAAATATCAACGCGTTGGATAGCCGTCTCATTCTCTGTTTCGCCCGAAGGCGTACTGCTTTCGGGCGTTTTTATGCCCTGCCCCCCCCGATAAATGACGTAGAAAACTCCGCTTTTCTCCGTCTGGCAGAGCAATTTTCTCCTGTTTTACGTCCGATTTTTCTCCGGGAACTCATGCAAAAAACAAAAAATAAATATATTTCAATTGGTTATGCTAGTTGCTTTTCTTCAGGGTAATTTCAAAAAAAATTGAGCATGTAGGCCCCCGGAGTCCAGTTCCGTGGGGCCTTCGGTTATTCATCGTCTTCGGTATCTTTCACGAGCTTTATGGCGATCTGCAAAAACAATATGCCAATTGCAAGCCAAGTTGTTGTTTTTATTGCTGACACGAATTACCTCCTTTTTTCAGACATTGTGTGTTGAAGTAGTCGGAACATAGCCGGAGCCAGTTCGCGGATATCTGTAATGGTTTCAGAGACATGGATTATGCTGCTGATGATAGGCGTGTTGATACCTATGCCTAACACTTCCATTCCCATTCGTTGTGCTACTGTTATCGTTTCTTTTGTAGTCTCGGGATCATCAGGATATCCGTCTGTTACTACCAACATGACTTTGCGTTTTTCAGGTAGTGTCGAAAGCAGCCCAAGTACATACCACATAGCCTCAGTCAATGGAGTACTGCCATGAGCTTCCACGCTAAAAGAGTTCACAACCCGTTCACCATGTCGCAGTAACGGATAAACAGTGGCAGTGACATCATCCTCATAGTCAGCAGGGAAAGCAGAAACGCCTACGGAGATGCCCGGAATAACAGCCAAAGCCAGCGCCACGGAGTAACAGGACGCACAAGCAAGATCTATTCTGCTTGTCATAGAACCGGATATGTCCAGTAAAATGTGGACAGCGGTATCTATTCCCGTAACTGATTCATTTTTCAGGAACAGTCTGGGATCATGGACGGCAATTCGGTAGAGACCATGCCCACATAATTTTCCATGTCGTGAAGGACTGGAACGCCGCAATACCTGAGATTGAAGAAGCCCCTGAAGTTTCGTCCGTAAAGCTCTGGAGATGGTTTGAGCCTCGATGATAAGTGCATCAGGAAGTTCGGTTGTTGTGAGTTTACCTTCTACGGCTACGCTCACTCCCTTTTGCTTTTCTGGTGAATATTGTCTGGAAATGGCGTCGGAGATTTGCTTGTCCATAGGGAGAGGTAGCTCTTCTTCCGTTGCTTGTAGAAGGTCTTGGAGCGGTTGTTGTGCGCCTCCTTTTTGTTGGAGTTGTTGCGGGTTATCCTGTACATTTGGCGAAGGGGATAGTACTGAGCTTTCGGTGGATTTCTGTTCCTTCTGGGCTTCCTGTTCGATAAGCCGGAGAATATCTTGGGCAAAATCCAGCGAATCCTGCGTAGATCGACATCTGATTGGAATATCCTGCATGATCGTGTCGATACTGGAGCGTAATCCAGGCCAATGTTTTTCCATGATGTATGCTTCGAGTTCGCAATTACGAATCAGCTCCGGCACATCCCAGGAACGCAGCGTCAGGAGAACATAGTACAGAACAGAAAAGGCCGGAGATTCATTCTCTCCAGCCTTTTCTTCTTCCGTATCCTTCAAGAAAAAATGCCGTATGAGCCAGATAAAATGCTCTCGACATCCCGGATAACGTTTGATGATTTCATGCTCCACTCTCCAGTCCTCTATGGCATTCCAGAGGTATTTTTCGACAGGGGTAAGCCTCATTCCCGTCAACACGCCAAGGTCCGTATGCCGGATATGAGCCGCCTCATGGTCAATAAAGCCGCTCACCAGAGGGTACAGAACTCCTTCATTGTCAATAGGAAGAGGCGGAAGGAATATGGTGTCGCCGTTGGTACATGCGGTATCCGAAGAACCGATAACGACTTTGACCCCCAGCTTGTTGCCCAGCATCGAGGCAACAAGCGGCATGGCTTTCATCGTGACTGACATAGAAGCGTCCTTTTTTTACCACAGACCCAAACTATCGAGGCGTGGGCTGGATGGAATGTAGCTATGCTCAGGCGGTAGATTCAATACGGGAGCTTCTTGTTGGAATCCTTGTAAAAGTCCATCCAGAGCATTTTCTTCTTCAGGGGTTGCCAGGAGAGCCTGTGTCTGCTGAATCAGTGCCTCCTTGTCCTTAAGCAGGCATACGAGGCCCTGAAGCGTAAGAAGCGCGTTTCCTGACAGATTTCCACGCTTGGGCATATTTCCGAGGGCGGTGTCGATCATGGAGACAGCCGGTTCCACATTGGGGTCGATGAAGGAAAGACCGGCGAGCTTATTGCGCATCGTTTTCAGGGGAGACAGTGCCTTGTGCGTGACTTCCGTTTTCCCTTCAAATACCTTCTTCCATATTTCCGCAGCATCCTTGGCAATTTCGGAAAAAAGTGTACTTCCGAGACCTTCTACCTCTTCATGCAGACCAGATTCAGTCATGGCCAGATCGCTCTCAAGCCCAGCAGCAGGAGACACCCGATAGAGCTGCCAACTGAACCCCATCCGAGACTCCACATACTCCCTGCTGACCGTTGAATTTTCGATGATGTTGGCCCAGGAAGGATGTCGGGCTATCCAGTCGGCTATGGCAGCATCGTACACGTTCAGGAAGTTCTGCTTTTCCGTAAAAAACTCATCTCGGATTTCGCATAGGCCCTGAATAATATCCCCGGCCTTGTCTTCCGGTATGGCCCAGCCCGAAAGAAAACGGACGCTATGCTTATCCAGCAGACTGAACGCACGAGCCTTGAGCTTGGTAAAGACGTTGAGTCTGGCCGGGTCACAGATTTTTTTAGAGCCGAGAGAGGCCAAATCATCCGGTGGAAGTTCTACACCACCGAAGTCTTCAGCGGTGAGCTTCTTTCTGGCCGACCAAAGCGTAACGTTCAAATTGAGTGCTAAAATGTTGTCCAAAACCTGCAAAGGCGTGTTCAGAATAGGAGTTTCCATAATCTTCTCCATTGGTTAGTTGCTTATTGAAGGAAAAATTCTCTGAGCCATTTCGTGAAGAGCGGCCCGGCTTGTGGTGGAAGCCCTGAATCCTAAAGCTCTGTCCAAGGCGTACATGATGGGCGAAATTCCCTGTTTGGAAAGAGGCTGGAATGCGATCGTGAGTCTGGCCCAGCGGATGAGCGTGCGTGTCGAAAGCGTGACTTCCAGAGCCTCATGTGCCGAGGAGTTGCCCATGAAGTTCTTTCTGACATCGTTGGCAAAATCGACCATTTTTTCCGTAATCTCAGCAGGGATTTCTGGAAACAGCCGATTCAGAAGGTTTCGTTCAACTTCAGGTCTTGGATAGTCTATTTCCACAACAATAAATCTATCCATAAAGGCGATGTTCTGACGCATGACACCCTGATAAAGCCCTGTTTCGTCGCTGTTGCCATTGGAGTTGGCCGTCACGATGAAGCGGAACATAGGGTTCGGCTTGACCAGTTCTCCACCATTTTCAGCAATGCAGAGCGGAGAACCATCGAGAATGGTGTTCAAGCCCGCAAGCGTAGCAGGAGAGCACAAGTCGGCCTCATTGAACAGGAATACGCCGCCAATCTTCATGGCCAGAGTAAGCGGTCCATCCTCAAAGACCATGTTGCCGTTCTGTATGGAGAGATGCCCGACCAAATCAGGGAACTCCAGTCGGTCATGTCCGGTAGCCTCAAAAACCGGGTAATTGAGCCGCGCCGCAATCTGACGAACGAGACTTGATTTCCCGGCAGAGGTGGGCCCACAGATATACAGCGGTTCTGGATTTTGCATAAGAAACCAGACGATTACATCACGGCTGGACTCATGGAAAAGATAGTTGGGATCGATGGACGGCGTGTATTCCGAGGGTGCGTCATAGCCGAAAATCATAGTGCCGGAGGATTTGCCGCTGAAGATTTGACCGGCATCGAGTTGAACAGGATGAGGCATGGTTCCTCCCAAAAAGAAAAGCCCCGTCCATGCAAGATGAACAGGGCTTGTGATTTATGATGTTGCTTTGTTTCAGTCGGTGGGATCGCTTATGATTATGCTTCTGCTGATGCCAAGGTCGAAGAGGTTATCCCAGAAGCTGCCCCTTGTGTCGATATCCTCCAGCTCTTCCCCGATGCGAATGAACAGAAAATCGCTCCAGTCAAGTTCAGCCAGCAGATGTTCGATGAAGCCCACGTCAGGAAACTCTTCGTACCATTTCACATACTCCCACAGATAAGCTTCAGAGCCAGAATTAGTGTCTTCAAAATGCTTGTCCGCGTAAGCAAAGAAGTCTGTAATAATAGAAAACGCCTCG
>NZ_CALUWV010000169.1 GCF_944324575.1 uncultured Mailhella sp.
CTCTTCATCCCGCGCGGCTTTGCCCACGGCTTTTCCGTGCTCAGCGAAACGGCGGTCTTTGCCTACAAGTGCGACAATCTTTACTGCAGGGAATCCGAAGGCGGCATCCGCTTCGACGACCCCACGCTTGCCATAGACTGGCGCATCGACATGGCAAAAGCGCTCACCTCGGAAAAAGACAGGCAGCATCCTTTCTTCGCGGAGTTTGAGTCATGCTTCTAGTCACGGGTGCCAATGGTCAGCTCGGTCAGGAACTGCGTTTTCTTCTCGGCAACCGCGCCGTGTACGCAGGGCGCGCCGAGCTCGACATTGCCGACGAATCCGCCGTGAAGGCCTTTTTTGAAGCGCAGTCCTTTGACTTCGTCATCAACTGCGCCGCCTACACGGCGGTAGACAGGGCGGAAGACGAGGCTGAGGCAGCGGACCGGGCAAACCGTCTCGGCCCCGCGCTTCTTGCCCGTTACGGCCGCCGCATCGTTCATGTTTCCACGGACTATGTCTTTGATGGAACGTCCTGCCGCCCCTACCGGGAAAACGATGCGACAAATCCCGTTTCCGTCTACGGCAAGACCAAGCTTGCAGGCGAAGAAGCCGTGCTCAACGAAGCCGAAACGGCGGTGATCATCCGTACGGCGTGGGTCTATTCCTCCTTCGGAAAGAACTTCGTCAAGACCATGCGCCGCCTCGGTTCGGAACGCGACAGTCTCGGCGTGGTGTTCGATCAGGTCGGAACTCCGACGTACGCGGCAGACCTGGCCTCTGCCATCACGGCCATGCTGCCGCAGACAGCGCCGGGCATGAAGGACGTCTTTCACTACAGCAATGAAGGCGTGACAAGCTGGTACGACTTTGCCGTGGCCATCATGGAAGAATCCGGCCTTTCCTGCGCCGTGCGCCCCATCGAAAGCGCCGACTATCCCACCCGGGCCGCACGACCGGCCTTCAGCGTACTCAACAAGGCAAAAATCAAGAAGGACTTCGGACTGTCCATCCCTCACTGGAGAGACGGACTGAAAAGATGCCTGACGGCCATGACGACATAGCATCCGGCAGGCTCCCGTCACGACACTCCATGCTTCTTCCGTTCAGGACCCGCAAACTTCAGGAATCGCAACACCATGAAATCCATTCTCGTCACCGGCGGTGCCGGATTCATCGGCTCCAACTTCGTTCCGTACTTCTGCACGAAATATCCGGAATACCATGTCATCAACCTCGACAAGCTCACCTATGCGGGCAACCTCGACAATGTAAAGGAATGCGAGGCCATGCCCAACTATACCTTTGTGCAGGGGGACATCTGCGACGAGACCTTCGTGGAGCGGCTGTTTACGGAGCATGACATCCGCGGCGTCATTCATTTTGCGGCGGAGAGCCATGTCGACAACTCCATCAAGGGCCCCCGCGCCTTCATGGAAACCAACTACATGGGCACCTTCACCCTCATAGAAACCGCACGCCGTCACTGGATGGACGGTCCCGGCAAGGTGAAGCCGGGATATGAATATGCCAGATTCCATCACATCTCCACCGACGAGGTGTACGGCACGCTGGGCGCCACCGGATACTTTGCCGAAACCACGCCCTACGCCCCCAACAGTCCCTACTCCGCCAGCAAGGCGGGCTCGGACTTCATCGTGCGCGCCTACCATCACACCTACGGCATGAACGTGACCACCTCCAACTGCTCGAACAACTACGGTCCCAAGCAGCATCACGAAAAGTTCATTCCCGTCATCATTTCGAAATGTCTCGCGGAACAGCCCATTCCCGTGTACGGCAACGGCTCCAACATCCGCGACTGGCTCTACGTGCTCGACCACTGCAAGGCCATCGACCTCATTTTTCACAAGGGACGCAGCGGCGAAACCTACAACATCGGCGGCCACAACGAACGGGACAATCTCCAGATCCTGCACACGGTGTGCTCCATTCTGGACGAACGCCGTCCGCGCAAAAACGGCGCAAAATACGAAGAGCTCATGACCTTCGTCTCCGACCGTCCGGGACACGACAAGCGCTATGCCATCGACCCCACCAAAATAGTGACGGAACTCGGCTGGAAGCCCGACGAAAACTTTGAGTCCGGCATCGTGAAGACCGTGGACTGGTATCTCAAGCAGGTGGAGAAAAAATCATGAGCATCTATATTACCAGACCGTATCTTCCCCCGAAGGAAGAATATCTGAAAAGAGTATCTGCTATTTTTGAGCGCGACATTCTGACCAACCAGGGGCCGGAAGTTCAGGAGCTGGAAGCGCGCATGCGGGAGCTGTTCGGGGTTGAACACTTTCAATACGTCACCAACGGTACCGTGGCACTCCAGCTGGCGCTGCGAGCCCTCGACATTACGGAAGGCGAAATCATCACCACGCCGTTCAGCTATGTGGCCACCACGTCTTCCATCCTGTGGGAACGGTGCACGCCCGTATTCGTGGACATAGAGCCCGACAATTTTACCCTCGACCCCGCAAAAATTGAAGCGGCCATCACACCCCGCACCAAAGCCATCATGCCCGTCCATGTCTTCGGGTACGCCTGTAATGTGGAAGCCATTCAGGCCGTGGCCGACAAGTACCACCTCAAAGTCATTTATGACGCAGCGCATACCTTTGCCGCAAGGTACAAAGGCAGAGCCCTTTGTTCTTACGGCGACATTTCCACGCTGTCCTTCCACGCCACCAAGCTGTTTCACACCATTGAAGGCGGCGCATGCATCGTAAATAATACAGAGGTGAACAAAAAGCTCGATCTCATCAAACGCTTCGGCCATAACGGTGACGAGCACTTCACGCTCGGCATCAACGCCAAGCAGGATGAATTCAACGCCGCCATGGGCAATGCTCTGCTCCCTCATCTCGACTACATTCTGGCGGAACGGAAAAAGCTCTCGGAGCTCTACGACAGCCTTCTTGCCGGCAAGCTGCGTCGTCCCGCAAATCAGCAGGGACTGGAATACAACTACGCCTACTATCCCGTCGTGTTTGAAAGCGAAAAGGATCTGCTCGCCGCCTTCGAACGACTGCACGGCATAGACGTGTATCCGCGTCGTTACTTCTATCCCAGCCTGAACACCCTGCCCTATCTGGAACAGACGGAATCGTGTCCCATTTCTGAAGACATTTCCGTCCGCATCGCCTGCCTGCCTCTCTTTGTGGGCCTTACCGAAGAAATCATAAAAAAGATCTGCGAGCTTCTCTGATGAATAAGGCGCTGACAAACTTTCTGTGCTGGTTCATTCCTTCGTCGCAAAAAAGAAAGGAAGCGTTGTAAGTTCAGGATCTGTAAAAAATATTACTCCTCATAGTATACTTTCGGCTAATCCTGCTAGATTTATAAAAACAGGCGTTACATGGGATTTAAATGGTAGTAATGGACATATACAAAATAAAGATATAATTTATGAAATAAATTAATTATTCTGTACTTATAACGGAGAGAACATGATGGAAGAAAAAAACGACAAAAAAGTTCAAGTTGTATGCATTACATACAACCATGAGAAGTATATTGCCGAAGCTCTGGAATCGTTCGTTTCACAAAAAACAACGTTTCCCTTTGAAGTGCTGGTCGGCGACGACTGCTCTCCCGACGGAACAAAAGCCATAGTCGAGGAATATGCGCGTCGGTATCCCGACATCATAAAACCTGTGGACAGGGATCAGAACATGGGGCCTACCCGAAACCTCATGGATCTGTGCAGGCGCTGTACGGCTCCCTATATTGCGTTTTGTGAAGGCGATGATTACTGGGTGGACGAGTACAAGCTGCAAAAGCAGTTTGACTATATGGAAACGCATCCTGAAGCAGGATTCTGCTTTACCAAGACCAAAATTGTTTATCCAGAGGACTGGGGAATCCTTGACTGGTATCATCCCGTCAATGGAGAAATTCTCATTCCTGATTCCCTTCCCGGCTATCAGTTCAAAAGTTCCTATTTTGCTCACGAACTGCTGAACATCATGCCGGCACAGACTTCCAGCTACTTCTTTCGCTGGAACTATGAACTCGAGGTACCTGACTGGTTTTACGGCGGAGTCGTCGGAGATTTTCCCATTCTCATGATGCAACTCGGCATGAAAGTTGCCGGATTTATTCCTGAAGTCACCTCAGTCTACAGAAGAAGTGACGTCGGCGTCTTCATGACAAAAGATAAAACAGATCATTTTATAAAGACAAGATGTGAATATGTAAGATTTCTTTATGGATTATATGACTTTTTTAAAAAAAATTACAACTCCTATGCCTGCCCACAAATAAAAAATCGTCTTGAAAGAGAATTCATCAATCTTATTGAGGCTTGCAATAAAATAAATAGTTATGATGCTTTTATATCTGTACTTGAAAAGTATCCACAGTCCATGCCCCTATGTTTTTCTAATCTTATTAATATATATAGAAAATACCATAATCAAATATCTATATATGGAGTAAAAGAATACAACTGTATATTCAGCGATAAAAAAATTATTAATAATGTGAAAAAAGTTTTAAAACTTCATAACTTTCTTGCTTTTCAAAAAAAGAAACTCCATAAACTTGTCGGATATCTTTTCTTCAATAAAGATTTCTACCTGGCAAAGAATCCCGATGTTGCTGCCGCAGGAGTAGATCCCCGCGAGCATTTCTTTACGTTTGGCTGGAAAGAAGGCAGACGTGCCTATGATCGCGCCTTCTCTCCTCTTCGGCTGATGCTCTCATTTCTATGGTACTGGACTGGCGCTCTTGTACCCAAAAAAAAGAATCTCTGGGTATTCTCCTCCTTCTATAAGAGAGGATACGTGGATAATACCAAGTATCTTTTTGAGTATATAGTTCAGCATCATCCGGAAATACACGCCGTCTGGATGACCTGCGATCACAACGTCCTTCATGAACTCAGGGAACGTGGACTTCCGGTCGGCTATATGAAGACCCTGCATTCGCGCTGGCTCATGCTTCGAGCAGAGCTGGCATTTACCGATCATTTTAAAAGCTCTGATTATGATAATATTTATGGCTTCAATGCAAGAACAAAGGTCGTTCAATTATGGCACGGAGTAGGATTAAAAGCTATGACACCTGTAAACGATATGCTGCCGAATACAAAAGTTCCAGGTGTTCGCTTTTCTTCTGATATCATGTTGTCAAAAAATGATACTATAAAAGAAAAATTTATAAAAACATTTAGATTTATTTTAAAATCTCCTTTTAGAGAACTCATGGAGCGCTATTATGCTTTTCTCTGTCCCGGACCTGAACATATTAAATTTCTTGTGAGACCTTGGCGCATTTCGGAAAAAGCATGCATTCTTTCTGGTCATCCAAGGAATATTTTCCTTCATTCTTCTCCAACGCCTGAAAAAATAAAAATTATTTATGCACCAACATACAGATGGAATCAAAATGATGAAGTCATAATGATCGACAGATTCATCGAGGCCATTCCCGATATCGACGAATTTCTTGAACGCGTGGATGGTGAACTTGTTTTAAGACTTCATCCTCATACGTGGAGGAACTATCAGAAAAAAATTCTTTCTGCCCTTGAGGGACACAAAAGAATTTCCATGGACAGGGACAAGGACGTCTACACGTCGCTTGGAAGCTACTCCATCATGATTTCCGACTATTCCTCCATTGCCTTCGACTTCGTTCTTCTTGACAGGCCCATCATCTTTCTCGTGCCGGATCGCGCCACGTTCATGGAACATGACGTGTCGTTCAACTATCCCTTCGACGAATTTACTCCGGGCCCCAAGGTAGACACCTGGCAGGACGTTCTTGCGGAGCTTGACGCCTACGTAAACCACCCGGACAAGGATGGAGAATGGAGGCAACGGGTGAGAGCGGAATTTTACGACATGAGCGTCAACGACGCCGACAATTCAAAGCGCATCGTGGAAACGCTGAAACAGCGTTTGAAGATCAGGTGAGCAACATGAAATATGCGGCCATTCTTGCCGGCGGCGTGGGAAAGCGCATGGCCGGCCCGGTACCGAAACAGTTCATCACTCTCAACGGCGAGGCCATCATTGTCAGAACCATCCGAAGGATTCTGGCAAGCAGGCTTTTCGATGTGCTGGTCATAGCCATCCATCAGGACTGGCGCTCATACCTCGAAGACCTGATAACGAAGTCGGGAATGGACAGCGCGTCCATACACATTACCTGCGGGGGCAAAGAACGCCTCGACAGCATTCAGAACACGCTCACGTATATCGAAACCGCCTTCTCCGTGCAGAAGGAGGACGACATCGTCATTTTTGACGCCGTCCGCCCGTTCGTTCCCTTTTCCATGATGAAAAGCAGCCTTGAGGCTCTTCAGCAGCACCAGGCCGTAGTGGCGGCGCTCCCCGTCGTCGATACCATGCTCTGGATAGAGGAAGGGGACACCGTGACGGACATGCCTGCGCGCAGCCATCTTTTTCACGGGCAGGCTCCCGACAGCTTCAAGCTGACGGTGCTTATCAAGGCCCTGAACGAGCTGACCGACGACGAAAGAACACGCATTACGGGAACCGCTCAGATCTGCATGATGAAAGGCATTCCCATCCATACCGTACCCGGTGATCCCCGCAACATCAAAATAACCACGCCCTTCGACATTCAGCTCGGAGAGCTGCTCTGCCGTATGGAGGAAGCATGAAAGCCTGTGTTCTGGAAGCCGTAAACAAGCTTATCTATAAAGACGTGGACACGCCTTCCCCCAAAAAGGGAGAAGTTCTTGTGCACATCAAGGCGTGCGGCATCTGCAGCAGTGATTTTGCCCGTGTTCTGAAAAGCGGCACGTATCACTTCCCCACCATTCCCGGGCACGAATTTTCCGGCATCGTCGAACAGGTGGGAGAAGGGGTATCACCCCATCTTATAGGAAAAAAAGTGGCGGTCTTTCCTCTTCTTCCCTGCAATTCGTGCCCTCAGTGCAGGGAAAAGCACTATGCGCAGTGCGCTCATTACAATTACTTCGGGTCACGATGCGACGGCGGCTTTGCCGAATTCATCGCCGTTCCCGTATGGAATATCCAGCCTGTAAGCGACGACGTTCCCTATGAGGTTGCCGCACTGGCAGAACCTGCCGCCGTGGCCTGGCACGCCGTGGCCGTGGCCGACATACAGAAGGGAGAAAAAGTCGGCATTTCCGGAACGGGAACAATAGCCATGCTTGCAGGTCTCTGGGCAAGGCGTCATGGAGCCGAAGTCGTCTTTTTTGCAAGAACGGAAGCAAAGGAAAAATTTCTGAAAAGCTTTCAGGGATTTCATGTCGTACGCCTGAAGGAAGGCGTGACGGAGAACGATGCATCATCCCTGCCCGGAGGCATGGATGTCATGCTGGAGAGTGTGGGCACCATCGAATCCGTCAAGAATTCCATCGAGCTTGTCAAAAGCAGAGGAAGAATCGTGCTCATAGGGAACCCAGCCGGCGACATATGCCTGCCGCAGAAAGTGTACTGGAAGCTGCTTCGTTCTGAAATCACCGTGACCGGCATATGGAATTCTTCCTATCCCGACGACTGGCAGGCGGTTATCAGGGAACTCTCTCCCATGAAGGACGATCTTGCAAAGCTCATCACTCACAAGTTTCCGCTGAGCACAGGACAAAAGGCTTTTGAGGAGCTCACACACAACGCGGAATTCTTCATCAAGGGAATGTACGTCAATGAATAGCGAATCTTCAAAAATCTCAGCCTCCATGATGTGCACCAACCCTTTTTTCATGCGGGAAACCTTTGATGCACTGGTAGAGGGGAATGTCGAATATCTTCATCTTGACGTGATGGACGGACGATTTGTCCCCAATCTCGGCATAGGTCTCGACTACATCAATGCCCTGCGCGACAGGACCAGCATATCCTTTGACTATCATTGCATGGTGATCAATCCCGATGAACTGCTGCGCATTCTTGACGTGCGCCCCGGCGACATCATCTCCATTCACTATGAAAGTTCCATGCAGATCATGCGCACCATTGAAAATGCAAAGAAGCTCGGCGCGTCCGTGTTCATAGCCATCAATCCGGGAACGCCCGTCCACGCGCTGGAAGAAATCATTTATTTCGTCGACGGCGTGAACCTTCTGATGGTCAATCCGGGATTCGCCGGGCAGCGCATGGTTCCCTTCGGCTTCACCAAGGCCAGAAAACTGCGCGACTATCTGGAACAGAAGGATGTCTCTCATCTGCAAATCGAGGTCGACGGCAACATCACCTGTGCCCATGCCCGGGAACTGCGTTCCCTCGGAGCCAGCATCTTCGTTGCCGGCACCTCAAGCATCTTCGGAAAAGAAGGCATACGCAAAGACTCCATAGCCGAACTGCGCAACGCCATCGCCTGAACGGAACTGCCATGAAAAAAGTCCTTGTATTTCCCTGTGGAAGTGAAATCGGTCTGGAAATAAACCGCTCTCTGGCCGACAGCACGCATTTTGAACTGTACGGAGCGTCCAGCGTCGACGATCACGGACTCTATGTGTACCGGAACTATGTGGGCGGCCTGCCCAACATCAGCGACGACGACTGCATCGACCGCATCAACGACGTCATCGACAGGTACGGCATAGACTTTCTTTTTCCGGCGCACGACAGCGCCGTGCTCTCCTTTGCACGCAATGCCGAAAAGCTGCATGCCGTCGTAGTCACTTCTCCTCTAGAAACCTGCGAAATCTGCCGCTCAAAGCTCAAGACCTACGCCAGACTTTCCGGCGTGGTGCCCGTGCCTGCGGTCTATGAAAAAGGCGCTGACCTTACCTTTCCGCTGTTCGCCAAGCCGGACGTCGGACAGGGCTCCCGCGGCGCACACAAAATAACCACGCAGAAGGAATATGACTACTTCGTTGCCGATACCGACGGCCTGGTCCTCAGCGAATTTCTGCCGGGAGCAGAATTCACCGTGGACTGTTTCACCGACAGACACGGACATCTGCTGTTCTGCAAAGGACGACGCCGGGCCCGGATCAGCAACGGCATCAGCGTACACGCCGTTCCCGTGGATCATCCGGGATTCCGGACCATAGCCGAAAGCATCAATAACAGCATGACGTTCCGGGGTATGTGGTTCTTCCAGGTGAAGGAGCGGGCGAATGGGGAACTTGTGCTCATGGAAATAGCGCCGCGCATCGCCGGAACCATGGGACTTTTTCGCGGCGCAGGCGTCAACTTTGCCCAGCTCAGTCTTTTTGACGCCATGAACTATGACGTCGACGTGTTCATGAATGAATGCCGTATCGAAAACGACAGAGCCCTCTATGCCTGCTACAAAACAGACATTGACTACGATACCATATATATCGACTTCGACGACACCATTACGTCTCACGGAAAAGTAAATCCAGACGTCATGAGACTTCTGTATCAAGCCAGAAACCAGAACAAACACATCATAATCATATCAAGACATACCAGCAATATACAAGAATCCATGAGAAATTATTGCATAGATATGAACCTGTTTGACGACATAATCATCATAGATGATAAAAGTACGAAAAAATCTTCATTCATAAAAACCAGACATTCCATTTTTATTGACGATTCCTTTGCGGAACGCAAAGACGTGTTCAACAACTGCGGGATCCCGGTATTCTCGGTCGACGCCATAGAAGTTCTTATCGACAACAGGAAGTAAAGACCGTCATGAACAAGCTTACTGTCGTTGTTTTCTGCTATAATCATGGAAAGTTCATTGCGCAGGCGCTTGACAGCATTCTGCAGCAAAAAACAACCTTTCCTTTTACGGTGCTCGTTTCAGACGACGCTTCCACCGACGGCAGTCAGGACATTCTCAAGACCTATGCCGAGCGCTTTCCTCAGACTGTGAAACTGCTGCTGCGCGAAAAAAACCTCGGCGCCATAGAAAACTACCGACAGACTCTGGCCCAGGTACGCAGCGAATATGTCGTCATCAATGACGGTGACGACTATTTCACCTGCCCCGAAAAGCTCCAGCTTCAGACGAACTTTCTGGACGCTCACCCCGATTGCTCCATCTGCTTTCATCCGGTGACCGTAACATGGGATGACTCATCCAGAGCGAATTCCGTTTTCCCTGAACCGGCATGGCAGAAAAAGCATACCCTGCCGGAGCTGCTTGACGTCAACTTCATGCAGACCAACAGCGTCATGTACCGCTGGGCCTTCAACGACGGCTCTCTGCTCGAAAATCTGCCGGAAGCCATGCTCCCCAACGACCATTTTCTGCATCTGCTTCATGCGGAAAAAGGCGACATCGGCTTTCTTCCGGAGGTCATGTCAGCCTATCGCCGCCATGAGAGCAGTCTGTGGAATGGCGCAGCCAGCACCTATACATGGTTCAGACACTGCGCAGAACCGCACATTCGTTTCTATCAGGCGCTCGAACACCGCTGGAACGTCAACAGAAGCGAACAGATCCGTTGGCTGGAAACCAGTCTGGAACAGGCGAGGACCAGACGTCTCGCCCTGTATGTCTTCTGGGAAAAAGACGGCATCGTCCGCGATTATGTCATGTACTACCTGAAGGGACTTCAGGATGTCGCCCAGGATATTACTGTCATCGTAAACGGAAAACTATCCATAGAAAGTCGAAAAAAACTGGAAGAGCTGGGAGTCGACATTCTGGTCAGAAAAAATGAGGGGCTGGACTTTGCCGCATGGAAGGAGGCTCTTCTTTCCAAAGGGTGGGACGAAATATCCAAATATGACGAGCTCATTCTCTGCAACTGCTCCTGCTATGGTCCCATATATCCCTTTGCAGAAACCTTTCAGACAATGTCTGCACGGGAATGCGACTTCTGGGGACTGACCAAACATCCACGGGTAGATGCGCTTTTTGTTCCTGGTGATCCGAATACCCGCATTGAAGAGCATATTCAGTCATACTTCATCGTTTTTCGCAAAAAGCTACTCACCAGCAAGCACTTCCGGCAATGGTGGGAAAATCTTGTACCTGCAAAAGGCTACAAGGAAGAAGTAGGCTATCATGAAACAAAATTTTCCAAATATTTTGAGGACGCGGGATATATTTCGTCTTGCCTGATGAATGTTGAAAAATATTTTGCATTACTCCCCAATGATAACAGTTCATTTATATATGCAAATAAGCTACTTATAGAAGATCGCATTCCACTTATAAAAAGAAAACTTTTTATTGACAGTGAATATTACTGGAATAACAAATGTCTTGGACATACGCCTGGCGATGTTTTTAAATTAATAAAAAACAATACTACATATAACGAATATATTATTTGGCAAGATCTTCTTGCCACTCAAAAATTTTCAAGCGTAAAAGATGCCCTTCATCTGAATTACATATTGCCGTCGCATATAGCACAGAAGCAGGATTCCAACCCTGATACGGCGCTTTTATGCTTCGCTTACTATCCTGACTTGTGTTCCACCATGTGTCATTACATTGCATCCATGCCGGAACACTCCCATATCTGCATCATTTCCTCGCGTGAAGACACGCTGGACATGTATCGCAAGGCCATGCAAAGCCTGCCCTTCAAGAATGTAGAATATCGGCTCAAACCAAACCGCGGACGCGACGTTTCCGCCTATCTTGTCACCGGTCGGGACATTCTGCAGAACCATGAACTTGTATGCTGCATACACGACAAGAAGTCCAAGCAGCTTCCGTACCAGATCATGGCAGAAGACTTTGCTTATCACGGACTTGAATGTTGCCTGCACAATAAACAGTATGTAGAAAACATTATTGATGTTTTTAATAGAGAGCCTTTTTGTGGCATGCTTGTGCCGCCAACTGTATATTATGGAGATTTTTGCACTCTCGGGGCGGAATCCCACAACAATGAAGCATCCATGAAGGAGGCCTACGACCAGCTTTCCCTCTCATGCCCCATGGACGACACGCCCGTAGCACCTTTCGGCGCTTATTTCTGGGCCAGATGTTCCGCACTCAAAGCCATGTTCCGACATGAATGGAAATATGAAGACTTCCCCGATGAACCTCTTCCCGTCGACTCGACGATTTCCCACGGCATAGAAAGAATATACCCCATAGCCGTTCAGGATGAAGGCTACTATACAGCCTGGTGCTCCCCGGACGCTTATGCCTCACTATACATGAACAATCTTTCCTACATGATGCGGGAGTACAACAAGAGACTCTATAAAATATATTCCCTCCAGAACTGGAAAAATATGCTCTTCACCCTCGACAGAACGATCAAAGAAAAAAGAGGCTCCATAAAATTTAAAAAATTCAAATACTACAAGTATAAAATACTCTCAAAGATAACCTTCGGCACAAGGCGCAAACACTATAAGGAAAAATACAAACTCTTCAGTGAAATGAAAAAGAAACGCCACCCCGGCGCATAAAGGCGGAAGAGCGGACGGCAAACGCATGAACAGACTTGCCCTGTACGTTTTCTATGAGCCTCACGGCATACTGAGAGCATACGTCCGGCAATATCTTGAAGGGCTGCTTCAAATTACCCCGGACGTTCTTCTCATTGCCAACGGAGGCCTGACCGACGAGAGCAAAGACGCGCTCGACGCTCTGGGCGTGCGCTGGATGCAACGTGAAAACAGAGGCCTTGACTTCGGCGCGTGGAAGGCAGGCCTCGAACGGACGGGGTGGGACAAGGTGCAGGCACTTGACGAGCTTGTCCTTTGCAACTGCTCCTGCTACGGCCCGGTGTATCCTTTTTCGGAAATGTTCGACGTCATGAGCCGAACTTCCTGCGACTTCTGGGGAATCAACCGTCAGCCTGCCCTTCCCCACAGGTTTCTTGGCCCGGCACAGCATCGGTTTCCCGTCAGGGAGCACATCCAGTCCTACTTTTATGTGTTCAGAAAAACAGCTCTGACGGCTCCGGTCTTTCAGCGCTGGTGGAAGGAGCTCCGCTGCGCCGAAAGCTACTGGGAAGAAGTCGGCCTTCACGAGATGGAATTTTCCGGCTGGCTGGAAAAAAACGGTCTTATCGGCGCAACCTACATGGATTTTGAAAAATACCGTCGTCTTGCCCCGGAGGGAGACGCCTTCAACCTCTGCGCGGACATTCAGCTCATTGAGGACAGAAACCCTCTCGTCAAGCGCAAGCTCATTCTGGGCAGCTCCCCTGCGGTCATTCCTGTGCTCAACCACATCATTCATGCAACGGACTACCCCACAGGCTGCATCATCGACGATCTCAGACGGGAACTCCCCTATTCCCGCCTCAAACACGACAAATGCAGAATACTCTCCTGCTGCCTTGGAAAAAAGGCCCGGGACCACTACAAGGTCAAGGCCTTCAAATACGATCTGCTGAAAAAGGCGGCTCTTTTTAAATAATTCCACGGCAAATCACACGGACTCAAACCGGAGATTCTCTAAGGTCCCATCATCGCCGTGCCCGCGCTTCTGTCCACCATGCCGAAAGGCCCCCGGTCATCGGGTGCCGCCCGCAAAAACGACGGGCGCAGGCTGCACCTCCGGGCATGAGACAGAAATGCCCTCCATGAGCCTCTCTTCCAGAGCGGCTTTGTCCCCGCAAACCGCGCCTCTTCTCCTTCAACGCACAAGGCCCGCGCTGCCTTCACAGCGCGGGCCTCATGGTATCGGGCTTTCAGACCGACGTATTCAGACTAATACAGACCGAGCACGCCGCCGCCGATGAAGAGCACGCTGGCGACGCACAGAGGTATCCATATGAAGGAGATGGTCACGCCGGCCTTGAGCCAGTCCTTCATGGAGTAGTAGCCGTACTGATAGGTGACAAGCTGCACGGCGTCGATGACCAGCACCAGAGAGGCGGAGGCAAGGAAGCCAAGAGGCAGCGCGAGCACCACGGGATTGAGGCCCTTGCTCTGGGCAAGAGCGATGATCATGGGCATGAACACGGCAATGATGGCCGTGGAGTTGGTGACGAGCAGATGAATCCACATGGCAAAGAAGCCGATGATGAGCATGAGGAGCCAGGTGGGCAGATCAAGCAGACCGCCGAGGAACGTGTTGCCCATCCATGCGGCAGCGCCGCTTTCCCACAGGGACATGCTGAGCGAACAGGCGCCGCCTATGAGCATGAGAATGCTCCATCCCATGCGGGGACCGGCATAATTCCAGTCGATGAGATCCACGCCGGGCACGAACAGCACCGCACCGGCAATGACGGCGAGAATGGGCAGGGGAATGTGGTGGATGCTGTCGGTGCACCACAGAACTATGTTCACCAGCATGAAGATGACGAACTTCTTTTCGTCCCGGCTCATGGGGCCGAGATCCTTCCAGGCGTCCTCAAAGCATTCCGTGCCTTCCAGATAGTCGAGTTCCAGAGGGAATATCTTGAGAAGCACGAACCACACCACGGGAATGAGCACGATGACGACCGGCACGCCTATGGCGGCCCACTCAAGGAAGCTCATGTCCACGCCTGCCATGTCGCGCAGGAACTGCATGGTGAGGATGTTCATGGACGCACCGGTGGGGGTGGCTATGCCGCCCATGAGCACGCCTATGGGAAGACCTATCATGATGGCGCGGGCAAAATTGCTGCCGTTTGCCTGGCACTTGTTCTGTTCCACGACCTTGAGGGCGATGGGCGCCAGCATGACCACCACGGGAACGTCGGCCATGAAGGCGGAAAGAATGGTACCGCCAGCAATGAAGCACAGAAGCAGCCGGGACGGACTTCCGCCCGCAAGACGGGAAATCCACAGCGCCACGCGTTCGGAGAATCCGGAACGGGTGAAGGCGAAGGTGACGCAGAACATGCCGAAGCAGAAGAAGACGATGGGGTTGGCAAAGTTGGCGAGAGCCTTGTTGAAGGGGGCCGCGCCGGAGAGCGGCTGAAGCATTGTCATGAGAATGGCGGCCACGGCAAGAGGCAGGGCGTCGGTCACCCATATGATGACGGCCGCCACCATGAGGGCGATGGAACACTGCCCCTGATGGGAAAGTCCGTCCACGGGCCCGAAGCCGTAGGCAATGGCGAGGTAGGCCGCAACAGCAGCAAGAAGCTTTATGGCGCGCCTTGGGGAAAAGGGAATGGCGTTGATGATTTCGGCTTTCTCAGACATGTAGGTTTCTCCGATGGGAAATTTCTCGTCAGAATCCCGCGGGGCGGGAAGGCATCATGGCGTGAGCGCTGCGTCATAAAGGGCTTTGCGGCCCTCGGCGCAGGATGCGCGCCGGATCAGTGAATGCTCCAGCCCTCGTCCACAAACAGGGCCTGTCCCGTGATCATGGCCGCCTCGTCGGAGGCAAGAAAGGCCACGGCCGAGCCTATCTCTTCGGGCTGCACGAGACGGCCGAGCAGCATCTTGGGATGCACGGAAGACGAGGATCCCATGGCCTTCGTCATTTCTGTGGCCACGATGGCCGGTCCCACGGCGTTGACCGTGATGCCGAGAGGCGCCCATTCCAGAGCCAGCGCCCGGGTAAGCACGTTGATGCCGCCCTTGCTCGTCTGATAGGGCACGCGCTTGTCCAGGACGTTGGTGGAAAGGCTGGAAGTGATGTTGATGATGCGTCCGCCGCCCGTCATATGCTTCACGGCAGCCTGCGCGATGAAGAACGGGGCCTTGAGGTTGACGGCGAGAATGCTGTCCCAGCACTCTTCCGTCACTTCAAGAGCCGGCACGGGACGATTGACGCCCGCGTTGTTCACCAGAATGTCGAGCCCGCCGAGCGCCGCGGCATCTTCATCCATGGCCGCCGGAAGCTCTGCCGTCCGCGTGATGTCCATGACACGGCACACGGCCTTTCTTCCCAGCTCTCCGATGAGACGCGCCGTTTCCTTCAGTCCTTCTTCATTGACGTCCCAGCAGGCGACGTCGGCGCCGCGCGAGGCGAGCGCAAGAGCTATGGCGCGTCCCAGTCCCCGGCCCGCTCCTGTCACGAGCGCCTTTTTTCCCTGCAATCCCTGTTCTCTCATTCCTTATCTCCTTTGCCGTTTCACACAGCCCGCATATTCCGCAAAGGCCATGCCAACAAAATATTTCTTCATGATGAAGCACTATGTGCAAAGAAGCATTTTTCATGCCATTCTGATTAATTTTTATATATCAATTAGTTATTAAATATTCTTACCGTACGGACATACCATGTTTTAGTATATTTCATTACAAAAAAAAGATATTAACTACCCATTTTTGTTATCTCTAATAACCGACGTATCCATGACACCGAAAAACAAATGCTATTTTTATCAAAGTTATGACAATAGAAAAAATATGACAATAAATGGTATATTACTTACCATTTATTGTCATATTCCTCCATTAATAATTTTACTGCTCAAACGTAATATTTACATAACATATTGTTTTTACAGTTTTTTCATTTTTGGCATGCATTTTGCTTCATTGGCAGACATAGCACGCCCGGATCTTCCGAATAAGATCCTCAACCTTTCAAGGAGCAAGTCATGGCCATACACGGCATTCCCACCGGCGTTCATCGTTACGACAAGGAACTGTGCTGCGACGGTTACAATCTGTTCAGCCCCTATTTCAGAAACGAGACCCACCTCATCAACATGGAAGGCGAAATAGTCCACACCTGGAAGACCGACTACTTCCCCGGTCTGTTCGCCCATCTCATGCCCAACGGCGATCTCGTCCGCGGCATCCGCGTTCCCAATCAGGCCGTGCTCTTTGCCGGTACCACGGGCGGCTTTGAACGGTACGACTGGGACGGCAACCTGCTCCAGCGCTACATCAAGAACGACCACGAGACCCAGCAGGTGCTTTCGCACGCCTTCTGCCCCATGCCCAACGGCAACACCATCGTCATCTGCCTGGAAAAGAAGAGCAATGAGGAAGCCTACGCCCGCGGCCGCATTCCCGGCACGCTCCCCGAAGACGGCGAATGGTTTGAAGGCAAGCAGCACAAGGGGCTGTTCCTCGATTATCTGATGGAAATCGACAAGGACAACAACGTGGTCTGGGAATGGCACCTGTGGGATCATGTGGGCGACGCTCCCGACGAGTTCAACCTGAACTACATTCTGCCTCCGGCGGCCCATTACTTCTCCACCGTGGACTGGGTGCACTTCAACGCCGTGGACTACGACCCCATTCATGACCGCGTATGCATGACCTGCCGCAACTTCGGTGAGTTCGTCATCGTGGACCGCAAGACCGGCAAGCTCATCTACCGCTGGGGCAATCCCTCCACCCATCTGCGCGGCCGCAAGCCCGGCTGGCTGGACGACGGCGATCAGCAGCTCTTCGGCCCGCACTGCGGCACCTTCATCAACGAAGGCAAGCATATTCTCATTCACGACAACGGCTGGTTCCGCCCCAAGGGCAACCGTTCCCGCGCGCTGGAAGTGGACATTGAAACCGGTAACATCGTGTGGTCCTACGAGTCCCACAATCCGCAGAACTTCACCTCTCCCTATCAGAGCTCCGTTCAGCGTCTGCCCAACGGCAATACGCTCATCTGCTCCACGGGTTCCGGTCAGATCTTTGAAGTCACGCCCGGACCTCAGCCCCGCGTGGTGTGGGAATTCGTGTGCCCCTGGCTGCAGGACGGCCGCACCGTCAACTACCTTGACGACACCGACGTGCTCTACAGCACCACGTCCCACATCATCAAGGAAGGCCACATGAAGAACATGATTCACCGCGTGTATCGCTATGCCAAGGATTATCCTGCCTTCCAGGGCAAGGATCTCTCGCACGGCGTGCCCATTGATCCGTCCATCGTGCGCCTGTGGGAAATGGAACCCTTCAAGTCCGGCTACGAACGCGCCAAGAATAATTCCTGGCCTCAGCCCATTGCCTACCGCGAAAACCCCGACGTCAAATAGGCACTGCCCCTTTGCCTGAGCCGACATGAACTCCCCTTGACGGCGGGACAGGCCTTCCATTGCCCGCGCTCTTTTGCTTCGGCGCTTCCGTCACGGAGCGTGCAGACGGTCATGCCCATCACCGTTCACAGCAAAAGAACATGAACACCCCGCCCTTCGGTCCGTCATGGCCTCCCATGACGGACCGTTTTTTTGTCCGCTTTTCATCCTGCGGAAGAATTTCCATGGCAGGCCGGATTCCGGCCAGAACTCAATGCCTGTCGCGTATACGGCGTGCCTCGGCGCGTTCGGCCTGCTCCTGCGCACTTTTCCGGTCCGTCTCGTCACGCGGCTCGAACAGGCGGCCGCGCATGACGGCATTTCCGCCATAACGCAGGCGAAGCGCATCCACGGCTTTGTTCAACCTGTCCCGTCTGCTCTCGTCCTTTTCCGGCTTTTTTTCTGGCAGCAGAGAAAGCTGAACGGGGCCTCCCGCTTCAAAGCCGGAAACCCCCACGCCGATGAGTCGCACCCGGTCCGAAAGCTCCAGAGCATCGAGAATGGTGCAGGCCGTCTCATAGATGCTCTCGGTGCTGCATATTCTGTGATCCAGCGTGACCTGACGCGTGATCTGATGAAAGTCGGCGTACTTTATCTTGAGCGTCACCGTGCGCCCGGCCAGTCCCTGCCCGCGCAGGGAGGCTCCCACTCTTTCGGCATGACGCAGAATCCAGGTCTTCAGAAATTCCCTGTCTCTGGTGTCCTCATCGAGCGTCACTTCCGCGCTTTCCGACTTGGGCGGCGACCACGGCACCACCTCCCGCGGATCTTCGCCTCTCGCCCTCTCCCAGAGCACGCCTCCCGCCTTGCCGTAGCGCGTGCGCCAGAACTGTTCCGTGTAGCGCGACACGTCGCCGCAGGTTTTCACGCCTAGCCTCGCAAGTTCCTCGGAAAAGCGTCTTCCCACGCCGGGCACGGCGGTCACGGGAAGCGTTGCCAGAAATGCCGGCACGCTTTCTCTCTCCAGCATGAAAAGTCCGTCGGGCTTGCGCTGTTCCGACGCTATCTTGGCCAGAAACTTCACCGGCGCTATGCCCACGGAACAGGTCAGTCCGCCCGTGGCTTCCCGTACGGCAGCCTTGAGCGCGCGCCCCATGGCATCCACCGGCCCGAACAGCCGCTCAAGTCCCGTGGCGTCGAGATAGGCCTCATCCACGGAAGCCATTTCCACCTTCGGCGAAAAAGTCGCAATGGTCTCGCGCACCAGCGCGGACATTTCCACATAGCGGCGCATTCTCGGCCGCACATACACGGCCTGCGGGCAGCGACGTCTCGCCTCGGCAATGGGCATGGCCGAACGCACGCCGAAACGACGCGCCTCGTAGGAACAGGTGCTCACCACGCCGCGATGTTCCCCGCCCACCACCACGGGACGACCGCGCAGCGACGGGTTGTCGAGCTGTTCTATGGATGCAAAAAAGGCATCCATGTCCATGTGCATGATCCAGCGCCGCGATGAAGCCAAAGCCTGTCTCCCGAAAAGCCGCCGAATATGAAAATCTCGTTACAGAGGGCCCCATTCCGAGGATTGTCCTTGACAAAGGGGGGGGGGCTCTCTAAGGAAGAAGTACCCGTCCTCATCATGCCCTTGAGCGAAAAAAAGGGCAACCTCGGGCCTCCCCGGCCCTTCTTTTTCCATCCCATAAGGAGTCAGGATCGTTGGCCAGAAAGAAATCTATGCAGAAGTGGACTGTGGAAGATTCCGTGGACCTGTACGGCATCCGCAACTGGAGTTCAGGATATTTTGACATCTCTCCGAGCGGCGAGGTGGTCATTCGTCCCTTCGGTCGCGACGGAGGTCCGGAAGTCAGTGTTCTGGAAATCATCCGCGAACTCAAGGCGCGCGGGTACGATCTGCCCGTGCTGCTCCGCATCGAAAACATTCTGGATTCCCAGATATCCCTTCTGCATCAGACCTTCCGCGCCGCCATCAGCGACCTCGGCTACAAGGGCGAATATCGCGGCGTTTTTCCCATCAAGGTAAACCAGCAGCAGCAGGTGGTGGAAAAGATCGCCCTGTACGGCGCTGCCTACCATCACGGGCTCGAAGTGGGGTCCAAGGCTGAGCTCATCGCTGCCATAAGCCAGCTCAAGAGCCGCGAAGCCTGCCTCATCTGCAACGGCTACAAGGACGAGGAATTCATAGATCTCGGCCTGCACGCGCTCAGCATGGGCTTCAACGTCATCTTCGTGCTGGAAATGCCGGGCGAGCTCGATGTCATTCTCGAAGAGGCCAAACGCCTGAACATCCGTCCGCAGATCGGCGTGCGCGTGAAGCTCAGCACCAAGGCCAGCGGTCACTGGTCGGAATCGGGCGGCGAACGTTCCGCCTTCGGCCTCACCTCCGCGCAGATCGTGGACGTCGTGGACACGCTCAAAGAACACGACATGCTCGACACCTTCAAGCTCATGCACTATCACCTCGGCTCGCAGGTGCCCAACATCCGCGACATCCGCGCCGCGGTCATGGAAGCCACACGCATTTACGCAAGCCTCGTGCAGGAAGGTGCGGCCATGGGCTACCTCGACCTCGGCGGCGGTCTTGCCGTGGACTACGACGGTTCGCACACCAACTACGTGAGCTCGCGCAACTACACCATGATGGAATACTGCACCGACGTGGTTGAAGCCGTCATGACCATTCTCGACGAGCAGGGCATCGCGCATCCGCACATCATTACGGAATCCGGCCGTGCCACGGTGGCCTATTACTCCATTCTGCTCTTCAACGTGCTCGACGTAAGTCTCATCGAAGTGGGCAGCCTGCCGGAAGAACTGCCCGAAGACGCGCCCGAGCCCGTGCGCAACCTGAAGGAGACCCTGCAGAACATCAACCCCCGCAACCTGCAGGAAACCTACAACGACGCCATTTATTACTATGACGAAATGCGCCAGCTCTTCATTACGGGCCGCGTCACCCTGCGCCAGAGAACGCTGGCCGAACGCTTCTTCTGGGCCATCATGCGCGTGCTTTCCGAAGAAAAGAACCGCGTGAAGTACATTCCCAAGGAGCTCAACGAAATCGACTCCATGCTGGCGGACATCTACTACTGCAACTTCAGCGTGTTCCAGTCGCTGCCCGACAGCTGGGCCATAGATCAGCTTTTCCCGGTCATGCCCATACACCGCCTGGGCGAATTCCCCGAAAGGCAGGGCATACTCTCCGACCTCACCTGCGACAGCGACGGCCGCATTTCTCACTTCATCGATCCGCAGGGACTCAAGACCACGCTGGAACTCCACCCGCTTAAAGACGGCGAGGAATACTATCTCGGCACCTTCCTCGTGGGCGCCTATCAGGAAACGCTGGGCGATCTGCACAACCTGCTCGGTGACACCAACGTGGTATCCGTGCGCATTCAGGAAGACGGCAGCTACGACTTCGTCCGCGAACTCGACGGCGACTCCGTGTCCGACATTCTCGCCTACGTGGAATACGATCCTCACCGCGTGCTCGTGGGCATCCGCAAGTCTGCGGAACGGGCCGTACGCGAGAACCGCATCACGCCCGCTCAGCGCTATCAGCTCATGCAGGCCTTTGAAGACGGACTGCGCGGCTACACCTACTTTGAACGATAGGAAAAACGGAGGGAAACCTTTTCCCTCCGAATCCCTTTTTCCCGGCCGAGAACCTCGTTCTCCCCTTTATCCATAAGGCATTCAGAGCGCGGTTTCCTTCCGCCTCCGAACCCTTCATCTGCAAGGAGCAAGAACATGGCAAAGGTACTTATCATCGGCGCAGGCGGCGTAAGCTCCGTCGCCACGCACAAGTGCGCGCAGGCCGCTGACGTTTTTACCGACATCGTGCTGGCCAGCCGCACGAAATCCAAGTGCGACGCCATTGCCGCAAGCGTCAAGGAACGCTACGGCCGCGATATTGAAACCGCTCAGGTGGACGCCGACAACGTGCCGGAACTTGTGGCGCTCATCCGCCGCGTGCAGCCCGATCTGGTCATGAACATCGCTCTGCCCTATCAGGACCTGCACATCATGGACGCCTGCCTCGAGGCCGGCGTGAACTATCTCGACACCGCCAACTACGAACCGCCGAACGACGCCCATTTTGAATACAAGTGGCAGTGGGCCTACCAGCAGAAGTTCAAGGATGCCGGCCTCTGCGCCCTGCTCGGCTCCGGCTTCGACCCCGGCGTGACCAACGTGTTCTGCGCCTACGCCCAGAAGCACCTCTTCGATGAGATCCACGTGCTCGACATCATCGACGCCAACGCCGGCGACCACGGCCTGCCTTTTGCCACCAACTTCAACCCCGAAATCAATCTGCGCGAAGTGTCGGCCAAGGGCCGCTACTGGGAACGCGGCGAGTGGGTGGAAACCGATCCGCTGTCGTGGAAGATGAACTTTGATTTTCCCGAAGGCATCGGCAGGCGCAACTGCTACCTCATGTACCATGAAGAGCTGGAATCGCTGGTGCAGAACCTCAAGGGCATACGCCGCGCCCGCTTCTGGATGACCTTCGGCGACGCCTACCTGAACCACCTGCAGGTGTTCAAGAACGTGGGTCTCATAGGCATCGAACCCGTGAACTTCCAGGGCCACGACATCGTGCCTCTGCAGTTTCTGGCAAAGCTTCTGCCCGACCCCGCCTCCCTCGGTCCCCGTACCGTGGGCAAGACCTGCATCGGCTGCCTTATGCACGGCGTGAAGGACGGAAAGAAGCGCACCGCCTATATCTACAACATCTGCGACCATCAGGAATGCTACCGCGAACTCGGCTCGCAGGCCATTTCCTACACCACCGGCGTGCCCGCCATGGTGGGCGCCATGATGATGGTGACCGGCAAGTGGAACAAGCCCGGCGTGTGGAACATGGAACAGATGGATCCCGATCCCTTCCTTGAGGTGCTCGGCAAATACGGCCTGCCCTGGAAGGTCACCGAGCCCGACCTGTAAAAAAACGCGGAACGCCTTTCCGCAGAAAAAAAGATATCCGAATCCCGGAAGAGCGGGCGGGATGAGCCCGTCCGCTCTTCCTGTCTCCATGGAGGCGACATGACGGCCGAAGAACAGATAGCCAGACTGGAAGAGCTGGCCTACTTTCAGGAAAAGCTGCTCACGCAGCTCAACGAGGCGCTCATAGGTCAGCAGAAGCAGCTCGACGCGCTGGAAAAGCGCCTTGCCGACATGGAAGAAAACATAACCACGCTGCTCGACGCCTCGCAGGACGGCCCGGTGAACACCCTGCCGCCCCACTACATGCCCGAGCGCTACTGACGGCCCGACGCGTCCGGCATGCCGCTCCTCCCTCCGGAGCCATGCAACGGCATGGCCGTCCCTGACACGCGCCCCGGTCTGCCCCGCATTTCGCGGCCTTTTCCCTGCATTCGCTGCTGAGCCGCCGAATTCCGCCGGCATTGACGCCTTCTGCAGACAGTCCCAGCTCACCCTTCAACCCGCCGAGCGTCATGAACGACTACCTTGCCAAACTCCGGCCCGAATCGTGGCCTTCCCCCTGCTTTGTCACCGACCTCGCCCTTCTGAAAAAGAACGCCGCTGTTCTCGACGACGTGCAGACGCGCACGGGCGCGAAAATCATGCTCGCACTCAAGTGCTTTTCTCAGTGGATGACCTTTCCCGTGCTCTCGCGCGCCATGCGCGGTCCGCTGTACGGCTGCTGCGCAAGCTCGCCCGACGAGGCAAGACTTGCCAGGGAGGAATTCTGCGGCGAAGTGCACGCCTTTGCCGCGGCCTGGAGCCGCGAAGAACTTGCCGAAACCCTGCGCTACGCCGACCACATCGTATTCAACTCCTTTGCCCAGTGGAAAACATTTCGTCCTCTGGTGCAGGAGGCCGAAAAGGAACGCGGCGTTTCCATAGAATGCGGCCTTCGCCTCAACCCCGAGCACTCCGAAGGCGCGGTGCCCATTTATGATCCCTGCTCTCCCGGGTCCCGGCTGGGCATACGGCCCGCAGCCTTCCATGCCGAGATGGAAAAGGACCCTCACGCCCTCGACGGCATAAGCGGTCTGCATTTCCACACGCTCTGTGAGCAGAACGCCGACAGCCTCGCCCGTACGCTGGAAGCCGTGGAAAAGCACTTCGGCGCCTACTTTTCCAGGATGAAGTGGATCAATTTCGGCGGCGGCCATCACATCACCCGCGCCGACTACGACATCAATCTTCTGTGCCGATGCATCGAACACGTGCGCGACACCTACCAGGTTCAGGTCTATCTTGAACCCGGCGAAGCCGTGGCCCTCAATGCCGGCGTGCTCGTCGCCACAGTACTCGACGTCATTCAGGCCGACATGCCCATCGCCATTCTGGACACCTCCGCTGCCTGCCATATGCCCGACGTGCTGGAAATGCCCTACCGCCCGAACGTCATAGGCGCAGGAGAGCCCGGAGAAAAGAACTTTACCTGCCGACTGGCGGGCAAGTCCTGTCTGGCGGGCGACGTCATCGGCGAATACTCCTTTGATGAGCCTTTGAAGAGCGGTGACAAACTGGTCTTTCTCGACATGGCCATCTACAGCATGGTGAAGACCACCACCTTCAACGGCCTGCGTCTGCCTTCCATCGCCATCTGGGACTCGGAAACCGATCAGCGCCGCGTTACCCGCACGTTCGGCTACGAAGACTTCCGCAGCCGCCTGTAAAGAGCATCACCCCCTTCAAGCAGACAGGGCTCCTTCCGCGAGTACGGAAGGGGCCTTTTTTCAGCGCTTGAAGGTCAGAACAGCGGCCTCGAAGGGAACATATCTCGCATCCTTCCCGTTAGATCTGCCGTATCAGCCCATACAGCCCGGAGAAAAAAAACGGCTCCACGCCCGTCTCGCCGGATGTCGGCAGATTGCGACACACCAGCATGACGCGCCATCTGTCTTCTTACAACCGTGCCTGCTGCAACTCATGCATCAGTTCTACATTATGAAATATTACTGTTATAATACACTGCTACAATATTATAATACTCTATAACTAAAATCATCAACAAATAATACATTACTGTATAATAACGTGTAAAAAACTGAACATTCTAACATCTCTCATATTGTTTTTGTCATAAAAAAGAAACTATACCTTTCACATGTCTTTCATAAAGGCCAAAATCCTGAATTCTTTCTTCTGTGTGACGCATGGAATGTCATCCATGCCGGAAGAATCAGGCAAACAGTGGGAAGGTATGACATGAAAAAGATTCTCACCCTCATGCTGGCGGCAGGCATGACGCTGGCCGCGACAAGCGGCGCATCCGCCGTCGACGTCAAGATCAGCGGAACCTACGACTTCTCGTTCAGCGGCTCCAGCAATCTCAACGGCGACAATTCCTTCATGGACTCTTCGGACTATCGCCACAACACCGGTCGCGATCTGAACCAGCATCACTTCGACGTGTATCAGCGTATGCGTCTCGGCATGGACTTTGTCATGAGCGAACAGCTCTCCGCGTTCTATCAGGCGCAGATCGGCATCTTCAACTGGGGCGGTCCCTACAAGGGCGCCGGCAAGATGGAGAACGACGGCGGCGCGCTGGGAACCCGCTCCACCAACATCACCACCCGTCAGGCATACATCGACTGGATGATCCCGCAGACAAACGTGCATGTGCGCATGGGTCAGCAGGAAGTGCTTCTGCCCAACTATGTGGCCGGCAGCCCCGTGCTGGACGATCCCGCCACCGGCGTGTTCATTTCCGCTCCCGTGACCGACACGTTCAGCGCCAACGCCTTCTGGATGCGCGCCGTGTCCGATCCTCTGAAGAATGCCTACGGAGAATACCGCTATGAGGATGCCGACGTGGATCTGTTCGGTCTCATCGGTGATCTCAAGTACGACTATTTCCGCTTCACGCCCTGGGCCATGGTAGGTCACGGCGGCAATGACTTCGACCGCGTGTCCAACGCCGGTCCCACCGCGTCCGGCCTGCTGCCCTTCAACGGCATGAACCGCCTCTCCTGGAACAACGGCACGCTCGTGGCCACGCCCGACGGCACCGGTTCCACCGTATGGTTTGCGGGCTTCGGCGGCGACTTCACGCTGTTTGACCCGCTGCGTCTCGCCATGGACTTCTATTACAGCGGCACGCACAACGGCAACGCCTCCACCGAACGCGAAGGCTGGTACCTCGCCGCTCTTGCCGAATATCGTCTGCCCTGGTTCGTGCCCACCCTGAAAGCCTGGTATGCGTCCGGCGACGACAGCAAGGTGACCAACGGTTCCGAGCAGCCCCTGTACCTCTCCGGCGGCTTCAAGCCCGGCGCGAGCTCCTACTTCAAGGGCCGCTTCAACATCGCCAACACCATAGACAACGGCAGCGCCGGCGGTACCTGGGGCATAAGCGCCCAGCTCAACAGAATGAGCTTCATCGACAACCTATCGCATGACCTGCGCGTGAGCTACTTCCGCGGCACCAACAGCAGCAACATGCCGAACATCATCAACAACATCTACGGCGGCTCCGTGTCTCCGGCCAACTATCTCACCACGAAGGATCACGTGGTGGAAGTGGACTTCGATACCTCCTATCAGATCTACAAGAACTTCGTCACCGTTCTGGAACTCAGCTATGCCTTCCAGGACTTCGACGGCGGAGTGTGGAAGAATGCCGCCGGTGAAAGCAGCGACTTCTCCAACGCCTGGCGCGCCGCGCTGAACTTCCGCTACAAGTTCTAAGCATCTTTTCATCCCGTCGCCACCGCCCTTCTCCTCTGTCATTCCGGGACAAGGCCGGACCCCTCTGACGGCAGGATACGACAAGGCCGGCTCCATATGGAGCCGGCCTTTTTCGTCATGGCAACGTTCCGACGCAAAAACGCCTGTTTTCCAGCTCAGGCCTTTCTGTCCCTCACCGCGCCGGAACCTAAAAACATGACGGCACACAGGACGACCACCACCCCCATGGCCTCCTGAAGTCCGACAAGAGAGCCCAGCATGCCGATGAGCGGAGGAATGAAGAGCTGACCGCTTGCAGCCAGCATGGAAAGAAAGGCCGTCACCGTGCCGGCAGGCATGTCGTGCCGACGTCCCGCCGCACTGAAAATGATGGGTACGCTGACCGAAAGGCCGAGTCCCATGAAGGCGTACCCCAGAAGACAGACAAGAGGCCACGGGGAAAGAAGAGCCACCAGTATGCCGCAAAGCGCACAGCCGCAGCACACTCGCATGAGACGGGCATCGCCGAAATGCTCGCGCAGCCGGTCGCCGAAAAAGCGCATGACCACCATAGCCACGGAAAACGAGGCGTAGGCCAGAGCGGCCGTGTGTTCCGAAGCGCCCTTCACCTCATGCAGGAGCAGCACGCCCCACTCGCCCACCGACCCTTCCGAAGAATAGGAACAAAGCATGAGAATGCCGAACACCAGTACCCAGAGAGGGGGCAAGGCAAATGTTCCCTTCTTATCTCTTCGGCGCGGCACATCATGCAGAAGATTTCGGGCAAAAAAAGGAAGAAGCACCAGAAGCATCAGAGCGACTCCGGCAAAATGCCCCAGCGGAGAAACCTCAAGGGCCGCCATGCACGAACCTGCAAGGGCTCCCAGAAGGCCGCCCGTGCTGTAGAGCGCGTGCATGGAGGAGATGACAGGCCGGTGCATGGAGGTTTCCACCAGAATGGAGCCAGCATTGATGCCCACGTCGTTCATGCCTATGGCAAAGCCCAGAAGAGCAAAGAGCAGACACGCCGAAAAAAATCCCGACGCCAGGCCCAGACAGGGAAAAAGCAGAATGAGCCCGCAGCTTGCCAGAGAAAGCACGGTACGGCAGCTTGTGCGGGAAATGGCCCAGCCTGCGAGCGGGAAGGAAAAAAGCCCGCCCACGCCCATGCACAGCAGCATGACGCCCACGTCGGCATCGCTCAGGGCAGCCTGCGCCTTGATGGCGGGCATGCGTGACATTACGCTGCCGTAGGCAATGCCCGTAACGGCAAAGAAAAAAGAACAGGCCCAGCGAGGGCTCACCACCGGAAAGTTCACGATTCACCCCGCCGCCGTTGACCCGGCGGACTTTCATGACGTTTCATGCCCTTTCAAAAAGGACAAGGCCGGAAGAGCTCCCTTCCGGCCGAAGAATTTCTTCTGTTTAGGCAGCCCCCTTCACGCTGTCAAGCGCGTCTCTGTACTTCGTCGCAGAAACAGGGCACTATGCCCGAGGAGGATGTGCCATGGAACAGACCGGCTGCGCATGGAGCAGAAGCAACGAGCTTCTGCGTCTCTATCACGACACGGAATGGGCCGTGCCCGTGCACGACGACCGCATGCTTTTTGAACACCTTGCGCTGGAAGTCATGCAGTGCGGCCTGAACTGGCTGCTCATGCTGAAAAAGCGGGACGCCTTCCGCCGGGCGCTCGCCGGGTTTGATCCCGTACGTCTCGCCGCCTTTTCAGAAAGCGACGTGGAATCCGCCCTCGCTGTTCCCGGCATGATACGTTCCCGCCGCAAGGTGGAAGCTCTCGTGGGCAACGCGCGCGCCTTTCTTGCCGTGCAGAAGGAATTCGGTTCCTTTCATTCCTGGCTCTGGAGCTTTACCGACGGACATATGCTGGTCTATGAAAGTCACGACCGTGCCGTGCCTGCTCAGAACGAGCTTTCCGACCGCATAAGCGCCGCCCTCAGAGCGCGGGGCTTCCGATATGTCGGCAGCGTCACCGTCTATTCCCTGCTGCAGGCCTGCGGCGTCATCAACGATCACGAACGGGACTGTCCTCGCTTTCGCGCCGTCATGCAGGGCGCAGACGTGAAACTCGTCAAAGACTGAACCTTTTTCCCGAGGCCGCCATGAACAAATTCATCCCTATCGCTCTGTCCCTCTTCCTTTCCCTGGCCGCGCACGCCGCCTCTGCGGAGGAACCCGCGCTGTCCACGTACACGGAACAATCCTCCGACCTCAGTATCAAAGCCTCCTGGCCGCGATTCGGCCTTGCCCGGCCGGACAGAGAATCCGACGACCTCGTCAGGCGATGCGTGGACAATTTCCGGGAAGAGGCAGGGCAGTACCTGAAGGAACTTCAGGTCATGAAAGAGCAGTCGCCGGACATGCCCGACTATGTGTTTGAAATGGATCTCGAAGGTTCCATGCACGGTAACGGCAAGGTAACGGGCATGCTGTGGAAGGCCTATCAATATACCGGCGGCGCCCACGGAAATCTGCTCGTCTTTTCCAGAAACTACGTCTCGTCGGACGGAAAGCCCGTCGGACTGCACGACATTTTCAGGAAGCCGGAAAAGGCTCTTGCGCTCATGAGCGAGCTGACGAGAAAAAAACTTCTGGAACAGGAACTTCCCTGGGACATGGTGGAGGGAGGAACCACGCCCGAGGAAGAAAACTTCAACACATTCCTGCTGGAGGAAAACGGCCTTACCGTATACTTCAACCCGTATCAGGTCGGACCGTGGGCTGCGGGCGTGGTCACCGTGACGCTGCCTTTGAGCGCCCTCTCGGAGGCTCAGCCGGTCATGAGCTTCTGGAAGTAGCTGCCTTCATGCACCTTGCGGCAGAAGGATGCTTTCCATGAATCGCCTTCAACGCGGCGGAAAAGAACGGTCGTTTCTCTTCCGCCGCCGTCAGAAGGACAAGCGCCGCTCATGAGCTTTGGAACGGATGCCTACCGGGCATTTCCCGGCCTGAGATTCCGCTTCAGAGCTTCTATGCGCCGCCAGGATTCCTCCAGCCTCTCACGGCTCACGACGCCTGTATGCACCAGACGCATGAGCGCCTGAAACACCTTGTCGTGCAAATCGGGATCGTAGGAAAGGTTGTTGCCGAAAAGAAGTATGTCGTTGCCCGCGCGTACGGCAAGGCGCACCCTCTCTTCCAGAGAGCGCCCTTTCGCCACGGCTCCCATCTGAAGATCGTCGCTCACGACCACGCCGTTCCAGCCGAGCCTTCGGCGCAGCAGTCCGTTCACCACTTTTTGGGAAAGAGAAGACGGCAGATGCTCGTCAAGTCTGCGGTGATACACGTGCGCCACAAGCACCATGCCGGACCAGCCGCGCTGGAAGGCCTCCACATATGGCAGCAGCTCCTCTTCGGTCCAGGTTTTCGTCACGTCCGGCAAGTCCAGATGCGAATCCTTGCTGGCGCTGCCGAGACCGGGAAAATGCTTGAGCGCGGGCAGAACGCCCGCCTCGCGAAGTCCGTCGGCAAAGGCCAGGGCCTGCCTTGTCACCTGATCGCTGCCCGCGCCGAAAAGACGTCCCGCATTGCCGAGGCCGGGGCTCTGCCGGGAACGCCGGAGATCCACCACAGGCGCAAGATCTACGTTGATGCCAAGTTCAGCCATTTCCGTTCCGGCCTTGAAGCCGAGCACCCGCACTTCCTCCTCGCTCATGCGGCCCATGATCTCGGCGGAAGGAAGCGCAAAAAAGCCGCGCTCAGGCTTGAGGCGACACACCTTGCCGCCCTCCTGATCCACGGCCACAAGCAGCGTACGGTCAGACGCGGCCTGAAGGGATGCCGTCAGATTCTTCAGCTGAACCGGCGACTCGATATTGTAAAAATCGCCTTTTTTCCGCCCCTTGTCGAACAGAATGACGCCACCGAGACGGCCTTCGGAAACGGCCTTCACTACGGACACGGGAGCACTGGTCCCGTGAAAGCCCACCATGATCATGGCGCCGGCCATCTCTTCCACGGAAGGCGCGGCAAAGCCCGGTCCCGGCAGAAGACACGCCAGCACCAGAACGACAGTCAGAATCAGTCGCACGGAAAACCTATTCCTCCCCTTCCTCCCGAGGAGACACGGAAGGAAGTTCCCCCTTCGCGTAGCGTTCGGAAAAGGCGCGGAGGGCTTCAAAAAGAAGCAGCTTGAAATGACGGTTCACATCTTCCTTGCGGTATCCGAACACCGTGGTCAGGGAACGGGCCATGTCGCGCTGCACACAGAGCATGAGAAGATACGGGGCCATGACCGTGATGATGCAGCACTGAAGCGCCGGGTCATCACGGGGAATGCCCGTCAATTCCGAAAGAAGCGAGCCTATGCTTCTTTCCTTGGACAGAGTGCCTCTGAGAAAGTCCACCCCCCCTATGGGCGAGGGGGCAATAAGCTCATGCGCCCATATCCTTGCATACCAGCTCTGTCCGTCGTAGGCCGCGGCGATGTAGGCGTCAAGCACTCTTTCCAGCTTTTCCTCAACGGGAAGCTCTGCGGAGGTAATGAGCTCCATCTGCCTTTCGTTCACGATATGTTCGTGCACGTCGTCGAGAACGGCGCGGTACAAGTCGTCCCGGCTGCCGAAATAGTAGTTGACGGCGGCAATGTTCACGCCCGCCTCACGACAGATCATCTTGCTCGTCGTATCGGCATAGCCGTGCTCGGCAAACAGGCGAACGGCGGTACCGAGAATCTGACGGCGCGTAGCCTCGCCGTCCTCGCGCGAGTGCTTCTTGCGGGAAAAAAACAGCATACGGGGGAAACCTCTCGTCAGGGAACGCTGCGTCAAGCATAAGCCAGGAAGGGACGGGCCGCAACGGCTTTCCCGAAACGCCGCGATGAAAAAAGGGCAAAAAAAAGGCTGGGGCATCGTGGACGGCCATGCCCCAGAACCTTCATGGCCGCCGAGGGGTGGCAGACATCATGCGTATCTCTTTCACGACGTCTCGCCGTCCTTCCCCAGAAAGCGGCCCGCGCGACAAGGAATGGAGAGGTTGTATTCCTGCGCGCACCACGAGCGAAATTCGTCCCGTCAAAACGGGAATGCGCTGTTTCCAGCATCTCAAATCTAAATTTGAATTTGAACTACTCCTCCCTTTCTGTCAAGTCAAAAATCATCGCAGCCACGATTCCCCGCGGCAGCATTGCCAGCGTTCCAGGAGGCTGAAAAGTCCTCGTTCTGAGGGCCAGAAAAATCCATGAATTCCACGCTGTAAAATCCTGTTGACAAAAAGGAAAAACTGTCGGAAGGGCAGAGCTGTCCATTCCCTCTCATTCATAAGGAAACGCCATGTCCTATCTTCCTTCTGCAAGCGGAAAGGCCACGCTTCTGGGGCTTACCGCTCCCGTGTGCTGGGGTATGTCCGTCGGGCTGGTGCGCAGCATCACGGAACAGTTCGGCCTTGCCGCAGGGCTGTCCATTCTCTACATCTCCACCTGCCTTTTCCTTGTCTTCTTTCTCGGGCTTCCGAAGCTGAGTGCCTATCCCAGAAAATATCTTTTTCTGGGCATTCCGCTGGCCAATGTGTGTTCCGTCTGCTTCTGCCTGTCGCTGTATCTCTCCGACGGCGGACAGCAGACCGTGGAAGTGGGCATGGTCAACTACCTCTGGCCCTGTCTCGTGGTGCTCTTCGCCGTGCTTTTCAACGGGCAGAAAGCCCGATGGTGGATAGCTCCCGGCGTGGTCATCAGCTTTCTCGGCGTCATGATGGTGCTCGGCGGAGAAAAGGGCGTGCAGCCCGCGGAAATATGGATGCACGTGCAGAACAATCCGTGGAGCTACGTGCTGGCCTTTTTCGGCGCGGTGGCCTGGGCCGCCTATTCGAACTTCACGCGGGCCTGGTCCAACGGGCAGAATCCCACGCTCATCGTGTTCGCCATCGACAGCGTCATGTTCTCCTATCTGTGGCTTGCAGGCTACGGCGACATTTCCCACGCCTCGCTCACGGGCTGGATAAGCGTGGTCATCGGGGCCGTGGCCATGGGCGGATCCTACGCCGCATGGAGCTACGGCGTCACCAAAGGAAACATCACCATTCTCGCCATCGCCTCCTATTTCACGCCGGTGCTCTCCTGCCTGTTCGCCACGGTATGGATAGGCGCAAGTCTCGACGGAGCGTTCTGGCAGGGCGTGGCCGTCATCGTGCTGGGCTCGCTTTTATGCTGGAGTTCCACAGTCATGCACAAGTAACGCAGTCTTCTTCAAAGGCGACGACAAAAAAGGGACTCCGAAATTTCCGGAGTCCCTTTTTTGTCGTGCAGCCATTCCACACGAACAGCAAAAAATCAGTTGCTGCAGACGGCAGCGTCATGGGCGGCGCGAAGCTGACCGCAGGCCGCCTCAATGTCCTGTCCCTTGCTCTTGCGCACGATGGCGGTAATGTCCTTGGCCCACAGCGCCTTTTCAAAACGCAGCAGCTCCTCGGGCGAAGGTGCGCAGTACGGAGTGCCCGGCGTGGGATTGTAGGGAATGAGGTTCAGCTTGGCCTTGAGGCGCGCACATATGCGGGCAAGCTGCCTGACGTGTTCCGGCTGATCGTTCACGCCGGCAATGACGAGATATTCAAGCGTAATGCGCTCCCTCGTCTTGAGCGGATACTCTTCCAGCGCGCTTATGAGCTCCTCAAGCGGCCAGCGGGCCGCGCGCGGCATGAGCTTTTCGCGCAGCTCCTGATTGGGCGCGTGCAGCGAGACGGCAAGAAAGGCCAGACCGCTGTCGCCGAATTCCCTCATGCCGGACTTGATGCCGCAGGTGGATACCGTGATGCGGCGCGGCGAAAAGGCCAGTCCCTTCGGATGCTCCAGCGTGCGCAGGGAGTCCATGACCGTATCGAGATTGAGCAGGGGCTCTCCCATGCCCATGTAGACGAGATTGCGGATGATGGGGCGTTCGGGCTGCGTATCGTGCATATATGCGCGCGCCACCTGCACCTGCCCCAGAATCTCGCCCATGGTCATGTTGCGCCGAAAGCCCAGCTTTCCCGTGCTGCAGAAGGAACAGGCCATGGCGCAGCCCACCTGTGTGGACACGCACTGCGTCATGCGCACGGAAAGGTCGTTGGGTCTCTTGGGAGCGTCGCTCGGAATGAGCACCGTTTCCACCAGTTCGCCGTCGGCAAGCTCGAGAAGAAACTTGGTAGTACCGTCGGAGCTTACGCGCACGTCGGCAATGGAGGGCCAGCGTATCTCGGCAATCTCGGCAAGCTTCGCCCTGTCATTCTGGGAAATGTCGGTCATGGCCTCAAAACCGGCCACGTTCTTCACCCATATCCACTGCCATATCTGGACGGCACGGAACTTCTTGAAGCCCAGCTCCTCCATGACGAAGCGCTCAAGGGCGGGATAGGGCAGATCGCAGAGATTCACTTTGCTTGAAGGAGTCATGAACAATCCTCGGCCGCAGCGCGGTCAGTTTCTTTATCTTGTATGGCGCCGCACGAAAACGGCATTCACGAAAGAGAGGCACGAAAAATCCGGTCTGTTCCCGGAGCCTACTGCTAACGAAGGGCAATGTCACCCAGATGCCGCTTCAGCACCTCATCGAGGGCATCCCAGTCCCGGCAGGCCACGATTTCCTGCCGCAGCGCCCGCGCACCGTCCAGATTCTTGACGTAGCGCGGCACAAAGGTACGCATTTTCAAAATGGCGTGCTCCGGCGCGTAGCGGCGGGCCAGGGCTGCATGACGGCGTATGACGAAGGCAAGGGCCGTCCGATCGGCGGGAAGGGAATCCAGCACGTCGCAGGCGTGCTGCGCGTCGAGCTTTCGACCTTCCTCGCAGGCAATGCCCGAGCCCTGGGGAATTTCGCCTTCCAGTGCGCCTTCCGCAATGAGTCTGCCGTGCTCGGCAAATATGGCCGGATTCTTGAGCGCTCCGCGCGCGTACATGACGCAGGCAGCCCCAGTCTCTCTGAGCACCCTCACACCGTCGACCGCGGTAAAAAGGTCGCCGCTTGCGATGACGGGCACGGAAAGTTCACGGGCAAGTTCCGCCACGGCCGAATGTCTGGGCGTGCCGGAAAAGCCCTGCACTGCGTAACGGGGATGCAGGGTGATCCACCCCGCTCCGCTCTCCGCCAGACGGCGGGCAAGGTCGAGATAGACTTCATGCTCCGCGTCCCAGCCGAGGCGGATCTTGAAACCGACCCTTCCCGGTCCGGCCGCGCGAATGACGGCTTCGGCCACGCGCAGCGCGTTCGGCACGTCGCGCAGCATGGCCGCGCCCGCGCCGGTCTTGGTCACCTTGGGCACGGAACAGCCCATGTTCACGTCAAACCACGAAAAGCCCCGGCTGCGCAGGATCTGCACGGCCTTTTCCATGAACTCGACCTCTGCGCCGAAAATCTGCACCACCAGCGGATGATCGCAGACCTTGCTTCCGTCCGCCATGCTTTCCCCCTCCGAGCTGGTGGTGGCAAGCAGTTCTTCGGTGTTGCGCCCACCGTAAACCAGTCCCTTGGCGCTCACCATTTCCGTGCAGCAGACGGCAGCGCCCATCTCGCGGCAGAGAAGACGGAAGGGCAGATCGGACCAGCCGGCAAGAGGAGCCAGCCACGGAGCATCGGGACGAATGGAAAGTTCTGACATGAGTCATCCTTGAAAAGCATGAAAAGCGTAAAGCGCCGAAGTCGGAACTTCGGAACAGCCGCACCGTTCGGGAAAACCTGGGGGCGTCCGGCATGAACGATTACGGAAGAAATCCTGGCGCGGCAGAACGGAAACGTCCGGCCCTTCATCATGCCTGCAACGCAAAGAGTGCGGAAAAACCTCCGCCGACACGGCACTATTCCGCACGCCGGGCTTTTCCGGCGTTATGCATAGCAGGCGAAGCCGCCTCATGGCAAGAAGCTGCCCCTGCTCCGTCCTTTTCAAACCGCGACGAACGGGCCAGAACGGCGACGTCCACGCGGGACGCCCCCGCCGACAGCAGACTCTCGGTCGCACGCTCAAGCGTCGCGCCCGTGGTGCATACGTCGTCGACCAGAAGCACGAAAAGTCCGTCGACGCCCGTCGAGTGAAAAGGCTGCTTCAGATTCTGCCGCTGTTCCCTGTTCAAAAGTTCCTGCGGCGTCACCTGCCGAACCTTGACAAGAAGGTCGGACCGCACAGGCACGCCCATGTCCTTCGACACGTGCCGCACGATCTCCCGGCACTGATTGAAGCCGCGCTCGCGCAACCTTCCCCTATCCAGAGGCATGGGCACGATGACGTCGGGCTTCACCGTCACTTCGTAATGCTCAACGCAAAGCGTCGCCAGCAATCTTCCGAGAACATCCGCGCATGCCAGAGAACCACCGAACTTCACGCGCAGAAGAAGTTCCCGCAAAAGTCCTCCGTACACGCCGAAGAACATGACATCATTCCACGGCGGCGTGCGGACGAGGCACCGCTCGCAGGGCATGCAGGGAGCATCTTCCAGAAGCGAAGGCTCGCCGCAGTACGGACAGAACCCCGTCATGCGGCGCTTCATCTTCGCCCGGCAGGCAGGACAGAAAAAACGCTGCAGAACGCCGTCCACGGACGATTCGGCACGATCGGCGCCGTCTTCCGGCTCAAAAGGCTCGCGGCAGGCCACGCAGCGCCGTTCCCTGAGGCCGAGCAGACGGACGACTCTGGAAGCAAAGCGACCGACAGTTGCGGCCGTCCCCTCCTCCATCCTCACGACACGGCCCTTTCTGCCAGACTTTCAGCAAATGAAACAATGCGGGCACAGGCCTCCGCACTGTTCTCAAGATCGCGAGGACCGTCCAGACCGTAAAGACGAAGCGGCTCCGTCCAGGTCATCCCGAGAGCCATGGCCATGTAGCGGAGTGTTCGTTCCGCACCTTCAAAAAGCTTTTCGCCGCGAAGGCGCGCGCCGAAAAGAACGGCCGTTACGGTTCTGCCCTGCCCCGGCTTGTCCCCGCAGGCCCAGAACCGCTGCGCACGATCTATCCATGCCTTGGCCTGAGCGGGAACATGGTAAAAATACACGGGACTCACAAGCACGCTCACGGGCGCGGAAGACATGCCGTCAAAAAGCGCCTTCGCCCCGTCTCCCGGCGCATCAAGAGAACACGTGCCCGGTCTGACAAAGCACTGCCCGCAGGAAACGCAGGGCCGGACTCCTTCATCCGCAATGCGCCGCGTCACGCACGGAACCTTCATGCTCCGCCGCATGAGCGACACGGCAAAATCGCTGTTGCCGCCGCGCCTCGGACTGCACGAAACAAGAAAGACAGGTGCCGTCACACTCCCTCCCTGCACCGTCGCCCCGTTCTCTCTTGCCGGAAAAGGGAGCAACGGGACATCGGCCTTTCAAGCCATGCGCTGCGGCAGGTTCTCTTCTGCGTTCCCGCCGCACGCATGAAAAAAGTCGGCTCTAGGCCCGGAAACAGCAGTTGTATGCCTTCTCGTAGCCTATGCTCGTCTCCTGCCCGTGCCCGGGATACACCACCACGTTGTCGGGCAGTGCGTACAGGCCTTCTCTGATCGTCTTCATGAGCTTTTCGCCGTCGCCGCCGGGCAGGTCGGTGCGCCCCACGGAACGGAAAAAGAGCACGTCGCCCGTGATCATAAGGCCGAGATCGGCAAAATAATAGCAGAGGCTGCCTTCCGAATGTCCCGGCGCGTGAATGACCCGGCAGGAAAGACTGCCCCAGGTAACCTCGCCCGGAGCAAGAATCTCCGCCTCAAAGGGCTTCAGGTTCATGCCGAAGCACATGCCTCGGCACAGCAGAAGCCCGCGTTCCGCCCAGTCCTCAGCCCCCACCAGCGGCAGAAGTCCCGTGGCGCGCGTCATGTCGGCGCAGCCTGTGCAGTGATCGCAGTGCAGATGCGTAAGCGCCACGGCGCGCAGCGTGAGATGGTTCTCGGCAATCTTCTTCAGCACGAGATCCGTTTCGTCGGAAGGGTCGAACACCACGGCGTCCCTGCCGTTGTGCACGATGTGGCAGTTCGCCTCCAGCGGACCGAAAGGAAGAGTGATGACGGACATGGCGTCTCCTTGGCGTCTTTTTATCGTGGCGTGCGTGGTCACCGGATTCGGCAAAAAAACGCACGAAAAAAACTGCATGCATTCCGCCTGCGCCGACCGCACGAAAATACGGCGTTCCGGCCGCGCGACGTCAGCCTGCGGACTCTCCTGCCTTATCCTGTTTGCGCTGCTTTCGCAATGAAAAGGCCCCGGGGTTCCGGGGCCGGGAAAGACGGGCCGCCTGTCAGGAAGGGAAACCTCCGGCAGAGCGCCACGCCAGGCAGATATTCAGAAACCATGCATGAAAACGGCTGTCGGCAGTGAGCTCGGGGTGAAACGACGTGGCAAACACGCGGCCCTGCCGCACGGCCACCGGACTCGGACCGAGTGGCCCTTCCACACGGCAGAGCACCTCCACGGAAGGCCCGCACGACACGATGACGGGCGCGCGTATGAACACGGCCTCCATGTCGCAGGCCACCCCCTTCACGTCCAGCCGCGTTTCAAAGCTGTCCGCCTGCCTGCCGAAGGCGTTGCGTCGAACACGGGCGTCGAGCAGGCCGAGCCGCGGCTGCTCAATAAGCGCGCCGTCCGGCCCTTCCACCTCACGGCAGAGCAGTATGAGTCCGGCGCAGCTTCCGTACACGGGCATGCCCGCCTGCCCGCAGGTGCGCAGAGGCTCAAGGAGCCCTTCGTCCACCAGCAGCCTCCCCATGGTCGTGCTCTCCCCGCCCGGCAGCACAATGCCGTCGAACATCTCCAGTCCGCCCCACGGAGAACCGCCGGGCAGACGGCGTATTTCCGTGACCTTCGCACCGCATTTTTCCAGCATGATCCGGTGCTCCCGAAACGCGCCCTGAAGCGCGAGCACACCTATGTGAAGAGGCTCTACCATCCCCGCTCCTGCATTCTCTGTTCCGGGGCGATGGCGGAAATCTCAAGGCCGGGCATGGCTTCGCCGAGCCCCTCCGACACTTCCGCCAGTACGGCCGCATCATTGTAGTTGGTGGTGGCCTTCACAATGGCCCTTGCAAAGCGCTCCGGGTCGGACGACTTGAAAATGCCCGAGCCCACGAAAATGCCGTCGCAGCCGAGCTGCATCATGAGCGCAGCGTCGGCAGGCGTGGAAATGCCGCCCGCCGCAAAGTTCACCACGGGCAGGCCGCCCTTCTCCCGTACCACGCGCATAAGTTCAAGAGGCGCGCCCAGTTCCTTGGCATAGCCCGGCACTTCCTCTTCCGGCAGGGAAAGCAGATGACGCAGTTCTCCCATGACCACACGGATGTGCCTCACGGCTTCTATGACGTTGCCCGTGCCGGGCTCCCCCTTGGTGCGTATCATGGCTGCGCCTTCGGCAATGCGCCGCAGCGCCTCGCCGAGATTGCGCGCGCCACAGACAAAGGGAATGGTGAAGTCATGCTTGTTCAAATGATTGCGGTCGTCCGCAGGCGTGAGCACTTCGCTCTCGTCGATGTAGTCCACGCCGACAGCCTCCAGAATCCTTGCTTCGGCCATATGCCCTATGCGCACCTTGGCCATGACCGGTATGCTCACCGCCTTCATGATGCTCTTGATCACGGCGGGGTCTGCCATGCGCGCCACGCCTCCGGCCCTGCGTATGTCCGCCGGAACGCGCTCCAGCGCCATGACGGCACAGGCCCCGGCCCGCTCGGCAATGACGGCCTGCTCAGGCGTGGTCACGTCCATGATGACGCCGCCCTTCAACATTTCCGCAAGTCCCGTCTTCAGTCTAATCGTTCCTTTTTCCATAATGAGCTCCTTTTGCCGGCCCTTTTCCCAAAAGACGCGAACACAGCGCAAACAGGCCGGAACAGACTTCGGAACTACGTCGAATCCTTGCATTTTTCAAGAAAACAGCGCAATATGAAGACAATTAATATTGTCATGCATACAAAGAGACATTGCCTGTCTTCATGAGTTTTTGTCTCATAACACGACAACAGCCATCCGAAGTCACTGATGAAAGCAAACGATGATGAACGCCTGCGCAGACTGCGCGAGCTCTATGAGGAATCCGGCGCGCCCTGCCGATACCAGCGAGTAGCGGAAGCCCTTGAGGTGAGCATTCGACAGGGAGTGTTCCGCCCCGGTGACGCGCTTCCCACGCAGCGCGCTCTTGCCGCAAGGCTCAACGTCACCACAGGCACGGCCACGCACGGTTATGCCGAAGCCGCTAAACGGGGACTCGTCACCGGCGTGACGGGTCGCGGAAGCTTTGTTTCCGCCGCGGGGTCGGACGTGGATGTCATGCCTCCCCCGGCCCCGCTGCCCCCGGCCACGGCATGGCCGGACGGCCGTGACAGGGCGCCCGTGTCCTTCAACGAAGAAAGCAGCGACGGGCATTGCCGGAATCTCGGCTTCATCGCGCCTTTTGAAAATCTCAATCCGTCGCTGCATGACGCCCTGTGCCGGATGATGACGCGAATGGATGCCCGCGCCATGGCAGAACTGCAAAGCTATCATCGTCCGGCAGGCATGGAAAGACACCGCGAGGCCGGAGCCCTCTGGGCCAGGCGCTACGGCGTGCCCGTGTCCGGTCGTGATCTTCTCGTGTGCGCAGGCTCTCAGCACGCGCTCATGACGCTGCTCACCACGCTCTGCACGCCCGGCGACCGGCTTGCCGTGGAAACGCTGAGCTATCCGCTGCTTCGTCAGCTCTCCTGGCGTCTCCGTCTGCCGCTGGTTCCTATCCGCACCGACGCCTGCGGCATGCTGCCGGATGCTCTGGAAAACGCCTGTCGAAGCGGCGGCGTGAAGGCCGTCTACCTCATGCCTTCCTGCCGCAATCCTACGCTCACGCGCATGCCGGAGTCACGCCGGAAGGAACTGGTGGAGGTCTGCCGCAGACACGACGTGCTCATCATTGAAGACGACGTCTATGCCCTTGCCATCAACGCACAGCCCGCGCCGCCCTTTGCCGAACTTGCGCCCGAAAGAACTTGTTTTGTCGCCGCCACCAGCGAAATACTCGGCGGCGGCCTGCGCGTAGCCTACCTGTGCCCTCCTCAGCACACGCTTGAAGAACTTGAACGCACCATCTCCTACACCATCTCCATGGTGCCGCCGCTCATGGCGGAACTTGCCGCTCAATGGATAACCGACGGTACGGCTGAAAGAACCCTGATGGCCAAACGCGAGGAGGCCGCAGCCCGCAATGCCCTGGCCCGCAACATTCTGGACGGTTTTCCCCTCATGTCCCGCAACAGCGGTTTTTTCTGCTGGCTCCACCTTCCCGAGGCATGGACAGGACGAAAGATTGCATCAGAAGCACGAAAGCGGGGCGTGATCGTGGCCGAAGGCGAACATTTTCAGATGGGGCACAGCACCGCGGAACACGGCGTGCGTCTTGCGCTCGGCGGTGTTTCCAGCCGTGAAGAACTGGCCCGGGCACTCGGCATCATACGGGAGATTCTTGAATCCTGAACCGTCCAACCCCGCTTTTCTGCTCGTCACGACCGTCACATGGAGCAATGGGCGGCATTGACGCGTTCCCCCCAGCCGTTATGATGACACCGCAACATCCCAAGGAGAGAGAGGATATGATAACCGCAATACTTCTTTACTGCGTACTCGGCGCCGTAGCCGGCCTTCTTGCCGGTCTTCTCGGCATAGGCGGCGGGGCCGTAGTCGTGCCCATGCTCGTCTTTTCCTTCCAGTGGCTGAACATTTCGCCGGAAGTGGCCATGCACATGGCCATAGGCACGTCCTTCGGCAGCATCATGTTCACGTCCATTTCCAGCGCCATGGCCCATCACCGGCACGGCGGCGTAGACTGGCACGTCTTCCGCTGCATCGCTCTCGGCATTCTGCTGGGCACCTACGGAGGCTCCTTCATCGCGGCCCGCATTCCCGCACGCTATCTCCAGATGTTCTTTGTGGTGTTCCTCTACTATGTGGCCACCAACATGCTTTTGAACAAAAAGCCCAGCGCCAGCCGCACGCTGCCCGGCTTTTCCGGCATGACGGGCGCAGGCGTGGTCATCGGCGCCGTGTCCAGTCTTGTGGGCATAGGCGGCGGCACGCTCTCCGTGCCCTTCCTCGTCTGGCACAACATGGACATGCGTCGCGCCGTAGGCACCTCCGCAGCCATGGGCTTTCCCATCGCCCTTGCCGGATGCATCGGCTTCGTAACCAACGGATGGAACAATCCCGAGCTTCCGGCATATGCGTTCGGCTATCTCTATCTTCCCGCACTGGTGGGCATCGTGGCCGTCAGCATGCTCACGGCTCCTCTGGGCGCAGGCATTGCGCACAAGCTCCCGGTACCGAAGCTCAAAAAATTCTTTGCCTTCTTCCTCTACCTCGTCGCCACAAAGATGCTGCTCGACGTTTTGTAGGAACACAGACTGAAAAAAAGACGGAATCTTCAAGATTCCGTCTTTTTTTTTGCGCGCCCGACAGATATGGCAGCAAGGGCGGGCAGCTCTCCCTGCCTGCGACCGGCCGGAAGATTCCCCCAGGCAAGCCCTTCCCGGCATACAAAAAAAAAGGAACCTCTCCCCAACGGGAGGTTCCTTTTTTTATCATTATCCACATTGCGACGCTTTGGCGTTCTGTGAGCCTCGGGCCCACTTACCCCGGCAATCCCGCAAGAGCCCCCTGCGCGGATTCCGAAGCGCAAGAGCACCGCAGCTCTGGTTACGCCTGTACATCCGCAATGATGCGGTCGCACCAGCCATCCACGTCGTCCCGGCTGCCGTCATAGTCCCCTTCTACTTTGAGGCCTTCTTCCATAATGACGGCTCCCAGACCGGAAAGTCTGTTTTCAATCACGTCCACGGCTCCGCAAAAGTGCTCAAAGTTGCTGTCCCCGCTGGCAAAGCAGGCCGCCTTTTTTCCGTTTACGCCGATGGCGTCGAAATGTTCAAAAAGCGTGTTGAAATCATCCTGCATTTCCACTTCGTCGGTGCCCCAGGCCGAGCATCCGAACAGCGCGGCGTCATAGCCGTTGCACAACCCTTCGGCCGTAGCGTCAGCGGCGTTCAGCACCGTCACCTCAAGTCCCGCGTTGCTCATTCTTTCGCCGAGAGCTTCCGCGATGCCTGCGGTATTGCCTGTCGTCGAGCCATACACAATGAGAACCTTCATGTTTCTTCTCCAGTAAAGTCCTCCGAAAGCGAAGGCGCAGGGCAGCTGCCCGTCTCCGGCCCCGTGCCGACGGCGGACGGCCTCCGCTTCCGAAGGAGATGCGAGTCCGTTTTTTTTTGCACGGCGGAGACTTGCCGTCTTTCTCCGCCGTGCACGACCAGGAGTACTCATCCCGCCCGAATACGGGATGATTGCAGGACAAAAAATCTGGCCGGACCCTGCTGTGAGTCAGAAGCCCGGCTAGGGGGGGGGGAGGAGACTGGAGTCTTTCGACTCCAGAGCAAATTTTGCCGGCAGGCCATGGCGTGCATGCCGGCAATGCGGAGGAGAGCTTTCCGGAATCACCTGTCTTTTCCGGAAAGCATGGCGAATATGTCGATGGGTTCTACCCATGCTCCTGCCGCATGGCAGAGAAATTTTGCCGGAACACCCAGACACGTGCCCGGCGGAACGTCGCCTCGGAGTCTGCGACGCTCATATGGAGACGCAAAAAAGCCGGAGCTTCTTCACGCTGTTATGGCAATACGCTTCGGCGCTCTCTCGGGCCGTTCCCCGCCGTGGGGAACGGCCCTCGCCGCACCAGGAGACTGAGGTCCAAGCCTCAGCACGGAACGCGACCCGGTCACGTTCCAACATGACGCAGAACAGATGTTCTGCAGAAATTTTGCCGTCTGACGCCTCCGGCATTCGCCGGGTCAAGCCATCGTCAGACGGCCGGGGGGGGAGGTCAAAGTCTTGTCCCTTATCGGTCGTTACGAACTCTGTGCAATTTTCAAGGAACCGTGCCTGTCAAAAGGCTTGTCGTCATGGCGCAGCAGCCAGTCCCGACCCGAAGGACATCCGACATCTTCTTCCGTTCTTTTGTCATCCCTCGTTGAAATCAGAAATAATGAAAATGAATTTCAATGTCAATTATTTTTTTCATCCGTTCAGGAAATTTTTTGAAAAATAATTCCTTTTTATGTATAATTTATTGATTTTATTATAAAATATCATATCGACCAAAATGAGGAACTTTTCAGAACAGTGTTCATTCAGACGCTGCGCAGTTCCTCCCTCAAACGAAAAATGGAACCGGCAAGCCTTCACCCTCATTATGACAGGACCTGCGTCATTCCTGTCCATCATCAATATAAAAAAGCTCCGACAGACGCCCAAACGTCTGCCGAAGCCTTGGAGAAACATCGTTTCACCGAGTCGTGCCGCCGCGCGGCGTTGACGGCATCAAGCGTTGCACAAGCTATCTGCCATCCAGACAAAAACGACAGAAAAAAACGCGTCCGCTTCTGTCTGCGAAGCTCCGTGCTAGCGATCAAGCTTGAAGCGAATACGCAGTACGCCCCCGTCATCGCTTTTCCACTCATGCGAAACCCATATAAAAGTACCGCACTCCGCCGTATGGGCAACATGCTCTCCGATGCACGGACAGGCATCCAGCGATCCTTCGGAAGAATCGGGATCTCCTATGTATACAATGCGCAGAGTATCTCCGGCACTCTCCGGCAGGCGTGAAAGGTTGAACCTTTTCGCCGCCTTGTTTCTGTCCATGTCACGGGCAACGACGGGCAGATCACGGGCAAGAACGGCGTTCACTTCCTCAGTGATGCTTTTCACTTCTTCAGGCGAAAGATCATGGGGAAAATGAAAGTCCACCTTGGACTTGTTGGCGTTGATATGGGTGGAAAAACAGCGGGGACAACCATAACGGCGGATGAGAACCCCGCTCAGCGTGTGCTCTGCCGTATGCATCCGCGGATCATATTCTTTGCTCATGAAAAAACCTCACATCGTTTTTGCCTGTGCTACCGCAAAACCGAGGGAAGGAAAAGTCGCACCGGCATCGCCCAATTCCCATATTCCTTTCTCCCCCCCCGTGTGTTCACAGCAGACGGCCGAACCTTTCCTTAAATAAAAGCGGACAGACATGAAAAAACGCGAGCGATCGGCACGCTGAATGGCCTGCCCTCCTCTTCTCGGCTCGTACGCCGACCGCTCCCTCCCTGATGCAAAATTTTCAACACTTCTCCCTGAAACAGAGGGTTACGGGGCTTTTTTCCTCTCTCAAGACGCTTTTGAGCCCTCAGAAAAGCCACTCAAAACTCTCATCATGCCGGAGTCGACCATTCCCGAACATCTCTGCTATAATAATTTATTTCAATATATTATCATACTTTTTGCAAACTTTTTGCGTAATGGCTCCCTTTTGGTGTCGGACCACGGAACTTTTTATGCAACTATTTGAAATAACAAATAAATTGTTCAAATTTTCTCATTTCTTATTTAAAAATTATCATTTTGTTAATATTTTTTTATTGATTAAATAACAAGTTAATTCTAAGCTCCGCTCATGGAAAAAGAGGGATTTTCCATACCGGTGTTACCAACCACTTTTTTTCAAAGGAATGATTGCAATGAAAAAGCTTACTACGCTTCTTCTGGCTGCCGGCATGATCTTTGCCGCGTCTGCCCCTGCTTCCGCCGTCGACGTGAAGATGGACGGACAGTATCTGTTCAACTTCATCACCGGCGAATACGCTGGTACGGGTCAGAACTTCGACAGAGCCGGTCAGCGTCTGCGTCTCGGCATGACCTTCACCGCCAATGAAAACCTCTCCGGCTACCTGCAGCTGCAGATCGGCTCCGGCACCGACAAGAGCACCAACTATGACTGGGGTTCCGACGTTGCCGGCAACAATACCCGCGTCGGCATGCGCCAGATGTACGTCGACTGGCTGATTCCTCAGACCACCGTCAAGGTCCGCATGGGTCGTCAGCTCATCGGTCTGCCTGAAGACGCCTTCGGCAAGAACGCCGTCATGCATCCCGGCTGGAACGGCCGCGACGGCATTTCCGTCGCCTCGCCCGTCACCGACTGGCTCGACGTGTCCGCCTTCTGGCTGCGCGGCGCATATGACAACGTGAACAACAACGATACCGACCAGTCCAAGAAGTCCGACTTCTTCGGCGCCGTCACCAACTTCAAGTTCGACGGCTTCTCCTTCGCGCCCTATGTCATGTATGCTTCTCTGGACAAGGGCACCACGAACGTTTTCGACAGCTCCACCGACGGCTTCGGCCTCAACACCGTCAAGGCCGACGGCAACGCCTTCTGGGCCGGCACCAACTTCGTGCTGAGCTACTTCGATCCCTTCGTGCTGAAGATCTCCGGCGCCTACGGCATGATCACCTACGACAAGGACAGCGAAAACTGGAACGACCGCAACGGCTGGTATGTGCAGGCCAAGGCTTCCTACAAGACCGCCTACGGTACTCCCATCCTGGGTGCCTGGTACGGCTCTGGCGACGATGACGACGTGCAGTACCTCGGTCAGAATTGGATCCCCGGCTGGGCTGGCCGTTTCCATCCCACCTTCGCCTATGCCGACGGTGAATTCGGCATGTACAGCAACAACGGCCGTCATGCCATCGCCGGCACCTGGGGCCTCCAGGCCGGTATCGAAGACGTCAGCTTCCTGCAGGATCTGACCCACAAGTTCACCGTCACCTGGTTCCAGGGTACCAACGATTCCGGCAACGTGCTCAAGAGCGACGCCAGCATCAACCCCGTCAAGTACATGACCACCAACGACAACGCGGTGGAATTCAACCTGGCCAGCACCTATCAGATCTACAAGAACCTGAGCGCCTGCCTCGAACTTGCCTACATCATCACCGACTACGACAAGGGCGACCATCGCGCCTGGGCTGCTGCCAACGAAACCGACAAGGATTCCTGGAGCACCGCTCTTACCTTCCAGTACAAGTTCTAATTCAAGGCGGGCCTAGTTCGCTCGCATGAATGGATAATACCAGCGGGAGAGGACGAAAATCCTCTCCCGTCTGTTTTTAACTCTGCGTTCTGATGTCTTCAGGAAATTCATGAAATTATAGTTATAAATATAGTACATTTTTAGATAATACTAACAGAATCAAACATAATGCATTGTATTCAACAGTAAAAATATATCATAAATATACTTCTTACACACTGCATATATACAATTAAAAAAATTTAAAAATACCTCTGAATCCCAATGCTCGCAGTCTATGCAAACGTCTTTTTAATATATGCAGTTTTATACCAGTGAGTTCAGCAAGAACAGCAATATCTTCCGTCTGTTCACTATGCAATAAAATATTGATATAATCATTTGTATATTGTCTATGAATATATTTTTTCTTATAAAAAAATCTAAAAATTTCTGAGCGTTCTACCCTGTCAAAAAGATCTTTGTAATTTATATATAAAGGAAGTACAGCAATACTGCAGTCATCGAAAGTTTTTCTAAGTATCTCATTATTGAAAATATTACCTACTGCATTACGCATCCATTCTGCATTTTTACAGAACGTGGCAATAATAAGCTTTCTGACCAAAGGGGCAACGGTATCCGTATTTCTCTGGTACAAGCTCTCGGCCGCACCGTCAGACATAAGAAAGAAGCCGTCCAATCTCCCCACATCTCCCTTGAAAAGACGAAAATGCTGCCCGGCATGTGCAGAGGTAACAAAAAAAGTCTGGTTGGCGAACTCGCCCTTCTCTGGCCTGGTCACCAGTTTCAACTCTCCATCCCGGGAAAATGCTATGCAGCCGTCGCCGAGCTGTCCGATGATGTAGCGACCGTCATTGCAAGCCACAAACAGCAATGTGGAGGCAAGATCTGACAATGCACAGCTCTGCTCCTCTGCCACCTCCTGAAGACGCCTGTGAAGCACATCCAGAATGACCGTCGTAACATCGGCAGGCGCGGCAGCCTCATAGAAGTGATCGAACTCCCTGCACAGAAGCGCCGCCACCGTCTCAACCACGGCGGACGCACCAAAATGTGAGAGTCGAGCACTGCCCGCTCCGTCCGCAAGCACGACGCACCTGGTCCCGAACTCTTCACGAACTGCCGTTTTGTCCTGACAGGGAATCCCCTCTTTCACATGGCCTCGCCCCTGCATGGCAAGCTGAAACATCTTCATAAAAAGCCTCATTGCGCCCCTGTGCCAAGCACAGGGGCGATGTACTGAATAAGTTTACAGCGTAGTCCAGTCACCGTTCGGAGGAAGTTCGACCTTCTCTCCAGGTATGGACTGTGACGTACGGGATACGCTTCTGCTCAACCACTGGAAGAACTCCACAAACTTCAGTCCTGCAAGTTTCAAGGGTGTGCGATAGGGGGAAACTCGGCTCAGTACCGTCATGTCGGCATCTTTGCCGATCCCTATGGGAAATATGTTGAGCTTCTTTTCCGCCTGCAGAGAAGAGGCTTTCAGGCAGGCCGCTTCAAGCGCAAGTTTATCGCCGTTGGGCTGTCCGTCGGTCATGAGAACCAGCCAAGGCTGCCAGTAGTCAACACCAGAGTCCTTGTACTTCTGCTTGCGCTGCTCAAGCTTATCGAGGGCAATGGTGAGAGCCTCCCCCATGGGCGTGCCGCCGCTTGCTGTCAGCTGAGGACAGGCAGTCGCTTCAAGTGAACTGAAGTCCTGAAAAAGGCGGGCTCCCTTATCGCCAAAAGTAACAATGCAGATATCCGCAGCGGACTGGGCGACTTCATCCGCAGCTACTTCCTGAAAAAACTGCTTAAGGCCCCGATTCAGCTCATCTATGGGCTGCCCCAGCATGGAACCGCTCGTATCAAGACAAAGGCATACAGGTACACGAGTCGTAGGATTGTCAATAAGATCATCATTGCCGAAATCGTTAAGCATGACCGCTACTCCTTGCTGTTATTTAAAGTTTAAGAATCCGCGAATGGTATCAAAAAGAGATCTGATATCTTCCCCTACCAGATCTTGCTTTCTGGCGGTTGTGCTCCTTTTCAGAGAATGTGTTTCGCTCTGGCTTCGGCTTTCTGCCTTCTTTTTCCGACACGAAGGACAACGCTTTGGAAGCTGCAGCCCCTTCTTCTCAAAGTACTCCTTTTCTCTCTGCGTTATGGAAAACGACTTTCCGCAATCCGGGCAGGTGAAGGTCATGCAGACTTTGGCAAGCTCCTCAAAGCATTCCTTGCACACAGAATCGGGAGCCCTTCCTTCCAGCTTGTGCTTATTGGTATACAGCATGGGCTTGTGGCAGCGGGAACACACCATTTCCTCGCCCTTGCTGTAAAGACATGACTTGCAATACCCTTTTTCAAGGGTGTCGGCGTCAAACTCCTGGCCGCAAAGCCGGCACCGGGCAATATTGCCGCTTGGAATTTTAAAACGCCGGGGAAAAATCTTTATGGATTCCGGATCTCGACTCTGGTATCTGCCGCTTTCCAGCAGAGAGAGATATTCCTTGAAAAGAGCCAGCCATTCCTCCGTAGAAATGCGATCTTTTTCTGAAGCATGACTGCCGTCATAGCGAAACGTCTGATAAAACGCATCCTTGATTTTATAAGGAAGATGACTCCAGCAGAACCTCCACGCGCCGTCAGGAGTCCTGGAGTTTGTCTTGTCTCCAAGAGGATACGAGAAGTCCATCCTTTTGATATTCGATACCGGATCTTCTCCCCCGAGCTGGGAATAGGGCGGCTTGCCGGGCAACATGGTCATGAACAGCAGCGTAGCTACGGCAAAATACTCGTTACCGAGTGTTCGCAGGAATGTCTGAAAATTCCTTTGCTGAATCTCCGGCGCCGTGAAGTTGATGGTGCCCACGGCACAGGGAAACTCCTCAATCTGAAAGCTGTCCGTATCGACAAAATATACTTCCGTGGGTGAAGCTACCAGGATATTCAAAGGATTAATATCGCCCATGATGATGTTGTTGCTGTGCAGGTAGGAAATCTTCTCCAGAATGGTAACGGCAAGACGTACCAGAGAAGTTCTGTCCCAGTCAGGGAACTTGGTTTGCAGCAGCTTGGGGATAAAGACGCTCCTCTGGAGCTCGAATCCCTTGGCCTTGGGCATAAGATAGCCCACAATATGCCCTTCATTGTTGAAAATGACGTCCGTCGGCCAGCATATGCCGGAACAGCTGAAGCCGCATCCCACCATTCTTTTCAGCTTTTCCAGACGATGAAATGAACGCTTCCTGGCATTATAGATCTTACAGACCTGACCGGAAACGCTGGTCTCAAAGACCATGCCTTCGCCACCTGCTCCAAGCTGTTTTGTGAGTCTGACGTTCGTGCGGGACACCCCCGCTCTTACAAGGTCCCCGACCTGAGGAATTACGGTAGGAGGCAGAATGCTGTCCGGCTCCGAAGTCATTCTGGAGGCCAGTGAAAAAAAAGGGCGACCATGGCTTTTCACGGGTTCAACGTCCTGTTTTTTCCCCCCCGTCCTGGCATTGTTAAATCGGTCGATGTTCCCGTCATTGATGCCGAGCGTCCCATGCGACGTAATGCGGTAGACCTTAATACGATATGAACTGCGCTGCGAAGTTATGGCATTCAACCCAAGAATATCGTGGGCAAGCTTGATGTCCTGCGTTATCAGCGTCAAATTATATTGCAGGCGGAACTTGGAAAACTGAGTTTGAAACACATTGTCCGCAAAATTGTCGCTGGGTTCTCCCTTTATGCTGATCCATTTTTTATTCAGAGAGATACTTCTGAGGGCATATTGCGCGGCACCGGCTGTCTTCTCATTCCCGGAGTGAGCATGCTTTTCAAGCTCTTCAATGACTTTTTTCGGAACGATGACATATGTTCCTGCCGAACGCAGAGCAGAAAACAACAGCGTTTCGAACTCCATATAATGTTCGTGCATGAGACTGCACGTATCCATGAACACCTTGCTCTTGGTGACAAGCTCGTTAATGAGCTTAGTGTCGCGTGATTGCGGCGTAGCCATAAAAACTGCCCTCCTTCCTTTCAGCCCCTTCCCATTCATCATTTACCGTCTTCAGGCACGACTTCTTCCCAGGCAAAGCACTCAACGGTGCCGCATTCCATGGAAGCAGCAAGGCGTCATGCTTCCGTGAGTCTAAAGCAGACGCCAGGAATCATCTGTCTCCCGGGCCCCCGACGAGCGGCTCTGACTTCTGAAGCCAAATGGTCCATCGTTTTTCCCATACTCCAGCGAGTCCGCTTCATCCGGCATTTCCTGTGCCGCTGCACCTTCTTCCGCGTGGCTGTTCTCAGGCCACTCGTCCCCGTCGCTGTCCTGATAGGAATTCTCCCCGGACAACATGAGTCCATCCCATTTTTCTCCTTCGGCATCCCACAATTGCAAATAGGCGTCGCCGACGATCCGGGCCGTAAGGATGTCATAGCCGGAAACACTCTGCAAAGAGCCCAGGGTCTGAATGTCAGCGGCCAGGAGGCGATCATTCGTTATGAGACACAGGGGATACTTGCTCCGGAGACGAAGCATCTGCATGGTAACGACTTCGGCCAGTGGAGGATCCTGCTCATCTCCATAAAACTTGATTCTGCCGTCTCGTCTGCACGCATCCACAAAGGCTCTGCCATCCTCACTCAGAGAGGCTTCCAGCAAGCCAAACGCCTTGGCCGGAACAATAAGCGGATTATGGTACTGCAGAGCGGCAGCCCCCAGCTCTTCAAGACATTTTCTGTTTCCCAAGAAAATATCAGGAGTGACGATGACCTTGCAGCTTGCGATGATATGTTCGATCAACTTGACCGACTGAATGTTCCTGAGCGCATTTCCCGGGACTTCCGTTCTGGGAAACTGCTTAGGAAAAAAACAGAACCATGACGAAAGCAAATCGCCCGCCGTCCCTTGATCACTGCCGGGGAAGTGCTCCAAGCAGATATTAAGATAGGCAGCAACATCCCGTCTGCTTTTTCGACAATGCTCGAGCATAGATGCGAAACCTATGTACTGCAGCGGACTCAACTGAGTCTTGCCCAACTCCAGGTTGTTGACGGTCTGTCGAGTAATGCCCAGCACCTCCGCAACATCACTTGCCGACCATTCGCAAATGGAACGGAGTCTTCGAAAGTTCTGCTGGATGAAATCAAGCTGAGCCTTCTGAATTGTCGTCAAATTTGCCATAACTACCTCTTTGAATACTTTTTGACGTATTAATTTATTTTTGTCAAATGATTTTACAAAATAAAAAATATGATAAAATTTTAATAAAATTTAAATCTGTCTTCTCTTCCTGACGTCCCTTTTCCCCCTCTGTGCCCCTAAAAAATCGCCCTGCTCCTGTGCTGAAAAAACTCGGGAGACCTCTTTCCCCTCTGAAGCGACCCTGACTTCTACTGTGTCTCAGGTACGAAGAGGTCTTCCGTGAAGTCTCTGCCCTCCCCGGCAAAACGCATGCAGTCTGCTCAGCTTCCTCCGCCTTTTCAGGCCTATCGGCAACGCTTCAACGAACACAACGAACACCCCCGCCATTTCCTCTGCACCTCAAAAGCATTTTCCCTCTGCCTTCATTCAAAAGGTGAACAACAGATTGTCGGCATGCATTCCTTCAGCTTTCGTATTTTTTGCCCCTCATATTTCTTTGCTTTTTTGAGAATGCGTGAATCGTCCCCTCAGGCATTCCGGCACTTCTGAAAGCGTCAGTCTTCTGGCAGAACGGCAGATGGGCATTCCAACTGCCCTCCTGTCCTGAAAAAGCATAATTGCCGTCATCTAAATACAGACTTGATATTCTTCACTATTATCAGTCAACAATACGTATCTGTTGACAAAAAAAAATTAACCTATATTTTGAATTCATTTCATATCCGGACTTTTGTCCCCTGAGGCAGGTCTTTTCCTACTGCTCCAGGACTGAATTCCCATCGGCTGAAATTCAAACGGTTTCTTCAATATGGGATTCCTTAAGTGCCAATGGTTCTTTAACCTTTGTTTGCTCTATGGAGGAATCACCATGATTTTCGATTTCCGTCTCCGTCCGCCGTATAAGGGATTCAAAAATCTCGGCATATTCAATCCCGCTCCCTGCAATGAAAAACTTCCTCAGAAGCATCACGGAATACCGAGCGAAGCGGCCAGAGCAAAAGACCTTGATCTTTTCTGGCAGGAAATGAAGGATGCAGGAATCTCAAAAGGTGTCGTCATAGGTCGGCAGGTGCCCAACGACGCCGCCTCCGTTCCCAATGACGACGTGCTCGACATGGCGCGCGAATTCCCCGATAAAATCATTCCCTTCGGCAGTCTGGACATTACTCGTGGAGTATCTGCTACGCTCGATGAATTGGAACGGTGCATAGAAGGAGGAATCAAGGGCATTGCCATGGAACCAGCCTACGCCATGCCGCCCAGAAAGGCCGACGCCAACGTTCTCTATCCCCTGTACGCCCGCTGCGAAAAAGCCGGAATTCCCATGGTGCTGACCCTGAGCTTCTTTCAGGGCACGCTGGAATATTCCGACCCCTGCACCGTACAGCATGTAGCCAACGACTTCCCGAATCTTCAGATCGTCGTTGCCCACGGCTGTTATCCTTGGATTCCCATGATATTCCAGGTAGCCATCACCAACAAAAACGTATGGCTGCTGCCCGACATCTATATGCTGAACCCCACGGCTCCCGGCAATCAGATGTTCGGCGAGGCCATGCAATGGCTCGACGGCGAACGTATTCTCTATGGCTCCGCCTGGCCCTGCTACAACTTGAAACAGGCTATCCACGATATCGAACGTTTTCATTTCTCTCAGGAGCATAAGGAAAAGTTCTTCTACAAGAATGCCGAAAAGCTCCTGAACATCAGCCTTGCCTGATTTATGCCTTTTCTGAAGAAAGAACCGTCCGGCTCTACGGACGGTTCTTTCTTTGACACACGACGTATCGGACCGAGCAGCTTTTACCAGCGCAGGGCGACGTTCCCGGCAGCACGAAAGGTCATCTGCTCTTTCGACATCTGGTGTTAAAAATCACAATATGAAATATTTACTTTAATATATTGAATTATTTTATTTTTATTTTCATACCTCATCACAGTTGAACGCCATTCTCAAACACCTTTCAACGGAAAAAGATACCACTGAAAAACATTATTAATTTTTTTGAGAAAATATTGACAAGTTAGATAAAAACAACTAGTCTTCTTTTCAGAAGTTGGTGGCCTTTCAGTGGGCACTCCTCACAGAGTGTTCCGGCCTGAGGCCGACATTGCCGGTTCATCACATGAAGAATGTGGTGCGCTGGTTTTTTTTTGTCTTAAGGGTGACCTTATTACCATAATTATCCCTTAGACGATACTTCTTGCCGCATCCTGGTTGCCAGTCGATGCAGGCAACATATTTCACTGGGTGTTTTGCTCGGACTTTCACCAAAAAGACTCCGCAAGGCAAAACAAAGCAGCCTGGAACACATACAAACGGTATGTGCGTCCGGGCTTTTTGTTTTTTAAGGAGATTGCCATGAGTATTTGTGACACCACTTGTTCTATGACCGGTCAGGAACAGCGACTTGCTGACGGCAGAGGCCAGTCCAGCCCCCGCGCCCGTACCAATAAGGCTCTGGAAATCATTAGAAGCGGCCGTCCCAAGCTGGATATTGAGCGTGCCGTTCTGTTCACGGAGTCCATGAAGCAGACCGAACAGTACCCCCTGGTTTTGCGCTGGGGCAAAGCCATCCGCTACGTCATGGAACACATCGGCGTCGTCATTCAGGAAGGCGAGCTTCTGGTCGGCACGGTTGGCGGTCCCGGAAGAATTTCCCCGCTGTACCCCGAACTGCGTTGCGGCTGGTTCCCCAAGGGTATGCCCGCCACCCAGCAGAAAGACGCTTACGCCGTGCGTACTGAGGATATGGAAGTCTTTATGGAAAAGGTTGTTCCCTACTGGAAGGGAAAAACCGCCCATGAGCACTACCTCACCCTGCTGCCCAAGGAAACCCGCGACATCATTTACGGTGACGACGACTACGGCGCCACCGGCCTCATGCAGGACAACTCAAACATCAACTCCACGCTGAACTGGAGCGGTGTGTTCGACAAAATCATCTATAAGGGCGTGCTGGCGCTCAAGGCCGAAGCCGAACAGCGTCTCGCCGAACTTCAGAACGATCTCATCCACAACCATTACGACAAGATTCCCTTCCTTCAGGCCGTGATCGAATGCTACGAAGGCATGCTCATCTACGCCCGCCGCTATGCTGAAAAGGCCCGTGAACTTGCCGCCGAAGAACAGGATCCCGTGCGCAGAAAGGAGCTCGAAACCATTGCCTCCAACTGCGAACACGTGCCCGCCTGCCCCGCCCGCAATTTCTGGGAAGCCATGCAGGCCCACTGGTTCGCCCAGGTGGCCTATCGCGTAGAGCAGCAGATCAGCGGCGGCGTGGCCCTGCACCGCTTCGATCAGTACATGAACCCCATCTACGTGAAGGACCTGAAGGAAGGCAATCTCACCGAAGACTTCGCCCTTGAACTTCTGGAAGCCATGTGGCTGAAGATAGCTCAGGTGGTTCCCTTCAGCGCCACCAACGCCGGCAACTACTGGGAAGGCTACGCCCACTTTGAAAACTGCACCATCGGCGGCGTGGACAAGTACGGCAGAGACGCCACCAATGAGATGACCTACCTCGTCATCCGCTCCAAGAAGGAATTTCCCCTTCACTATCCGGAAGTTTCCCTGCGCGTTCACTCCGGCACCCCGCACGAACTGCTGCACGCCGCCGCCGAACTCGTCAAGGAAGGCTGCGGATTCCCCAAGTTCTTCAACGACGAAGCCATCATCACCCAGCTTCTCGTCAACGGCGCGAGCATTGATCAGGCCCGCGACTACTCCGCTGCCGGTTGCACGGAAATCCGCATGCCCAACATCGACACCTATCTGCCCCTGGGCGGCAACATCAATCTCGCGGCTGCGCTGGAAATGGCCCTCAACGACGGCAAGGCCCACTTCGGCCCCAAGTACGAAAAACTCATGACTCCTTCCGTCGCCAGAAAAGACATCAGGAGCTATGAGGATATCGTTTCCAACCTGCGCGAATGCATAGATTTCTATGTCCGTCACTTCATGAAGCGCATGTCCGCTCTGGAGCTGACCAACAAACAGTGCCTGGCCGCCCCCTTCATGTCCTCGCAGAGTGACGTGTGCATGAAGAATCTGATGGACATTCATCAGTGCCTCATCCCCGGCGGCAACCATCATGACACCGGCAACGTCAACTTCAACGGCTTCGGCACCTGCTCGGAATCGCTCTGCGCCATCAAAAAGCTGGTGTACGACGACAAGGTGCTCTCCCTCGACGAACTGCTTGGCGCCGTGAACAACGACTTTGAAGGTCAGGAACCGCTCCGTCAGCTGGTGCTCAACGCGCCCAAGTACGGCAACAACGATCCCTATGCCGACAACATCGCCCGCAACCTCGACGCCATGATCATGACCATCGTCCACGGTTACGAATCCGTGTTCGGCGAAAAGTACGTCAAATACGTGCCCGTCACCTCCCACGTCGGCCTCGGCAACAAGACCTGGGCCACCCCGAACGGTCGTCACGCGCACACCTTCCTTTCCGAAGGCATTTCGCCCACGCAGGGCGCCGACATCAACGGGCCTCTCAGCACCATGGTGTCCATCGCCAACAGCACAAGCCGCGTGTATCCCAACAGCTGCGCCCGCCTGCTCAACCTGAAGCTGAACCCGCAGGTCGTCAGTGGTGAAAAGGGGACGACCGACCTCATGAACCTTATCCGCAACTTTGTGGACCTCAAGCTCTGGCATGTACAAATCGGCATCTACAACAAGGACGTGCTTCTGAAGGCCCGTGAACATCCTGAAGACTACAAGAACCTCATCGTTCGCGTAGCCGGCTACAGCGCATACTTTGTGGAGCTGAGCCCCAGCATGCAGGGTGAAATCATCGCCCGCACGGAACACGAGATGATGTAGCAAGTCACGGCCTCCCCTCCCTGTAGAAGGGGAGGCCACTCTTCCCCCTGAAAACGCAGGACGGCCGCCATGACCACGACCAATAAAAACATTGACTGGAAATACCTTGTCCATTCCCTCATCTGCCTTTTCTTCATGTTCGGATTTGGGAAACTGACACCGATTCCTCCCCTTCAGCCCATAGGAATGGAGGTACTCGGTATCTTCATAGGACTTTTGTATGCCTGGATAGCCATCGGCTTTGTCTGGCCCAGCTTTCTTGCTCTTATTGCCCTTGAGCTGACCGACCTGCAAAGTATGAATCAAATCATTGCCGGCGGTTTCGGCAATAATGTCACCGTGTTCGTCTTTCTGATGTTTGTTCTGGTCATCTATTTCGAAAAAGCCGGACTCTGTGAACGCATAGCCTACTGGTTTCTCAGTCGAAAGATAGTCATCGGTCGTCCGTGGACGCTGGTCACGCTCTTCCTCCTTGCGCCTTACGTCATGGCAATGCTTACCTACAGCTATCCTGCCATGCTTATCATGTGGACTATTTTGTACACGGTATGTAAGGATATAGGCTATAAAAAAGGCGATACTTTCCCGGCATTTATGGTCCTCGGAGTGGGCCTTGCCGCCCAGCTTGGCCTCACCGCGCTGCCCATCAAGTCCCACTCCCTGCTTTCCATAGGCATTCTCGACTCCGTCACGCATGGCCAATACGTCGTAAACTTTTTCGAGTATGCCAGCATCAATATTCTGATTACTCTTATCGTTCTCGGCATCTATATTCTGATGATGCGCTTTGTCTTCAAAGTCGACGTAGAACTTCTCCGCAATATTACTGAGGACAAATTCTCCGCCTATCGCGACCAGAAAATGCCCCGTCAAGAAAAAATCGCATTCTGTACCATCATATTATTCATTTCCATCATGGCCCTGCCGAGCATGCTGCCCCATGACTGGCTGGTGGCGACCATACTTCGTAAGTTCGGCATGGCAGGCAGCCTCATCATAGTGTTCGGCCTTCTCACCATGCTCAGAATCGAAGGAAAGCCCATTCTCGATTTTTCCGACGTGGTCAATAACGGCAAGCTGGGGTGGGAAGTCATCATCATGTATGTCGGCTGCATGCCCGTGTCGAGCGCCATGGCCAACCCCGATGTAGGCATCACAAACATCATTGTAGAATACTGCATGCCTATGCTCAGTCACCTTACGTCCTTCCAGTTCTTCATCATCACCTTCATCCTCATAACTCTGCTCACGCAGGTCATGCACAATCTTGTTCTTGCAGCCATCATTACGCCCATCATCGTACAGCTGGCGATAGTAGCCGGGTGCGACCCCGCGCTTCTCATCATCATTCTGTGCTTCTCCTACGGATTCTCTACGACCACTCCGGCATCGTCTGCCTCATCAGCTCTCATTTTCCTGAACGAATGGTCAAACACGAGAACAAACTACAAAGTTCTGATTTCTCACTTTATCATCAGTATGGCTGTCATATCGATATCTGTTATTCCAGCTATTTATATGGTTTTTACAAAAGCACGGTAATCTCAGACATCAGGAGCTGTTATGGAATCCACCGGTAATAAGGGACGCATATTCAACATTCAAAAATTTTCCGTTCACGACGGTCCGGGAGTAAGGGACACCGTTTTCATGAAAGGCTGCCCGCTTCGCTGCCTGTGGTGTTCCAATCCCGAGTCGCAAAGTCCCCAACCCCAGATAGGCTGGCGTGAAAAGAAATGCATCGGCTGCGGCGTCTGCCTGAAGTCATGCCCCAGCGGCGCGCTTTCCCGCGGACAGGACGGCCGCATCGAACGCGACAATAAAAAGTGCACCCTCTGCATGCAGTGCGTCAAACGCTGTTACGCCAAGGCCATGCACGTGTACGGCGAAGCCCTCGACGTCGATGAACTCTATGCGCGCATACGCAATCAACCGCTGGCCTGGAGAAGCGACGGCGGTGTAACCGTCAGCGGCGGAGAACCTCTGATGCAGGCCGAATTCGTGGCCGCTCTGCTGTCCAAATTCCGCCGATACGCCATTCACACCGCCATCGAAACCTCCCTGTTCGCCGCATGGGAAAAAGTGGCCCTCGTAGCGGCGCAGTGCAGCCTCATCTATGCCGACATGAAATTCTTTTCTGCCGAAAAGCATAAAAAATACACCGGCGTGGACAATGCGCTCATTAAAGAAAATCTGCTCCGACTGAAAAAAGGATTCCCCTCCGTTGAACTCATCGTCCGTACGCCGGTCATTCCCGGCATCAATGATGATGAGGAAGAGCTGAACAACATTGCCGACTTTCTGAAGCAGGTTCCCGGCCTGAATGACTACGAACTTCTCCCCTTCCACTCCTTCGGAGCGCCGAAGTATGAACAGCTGGGCATAGAGTATGCCGTCAAGGACCTGAAAGCGCAGGACAAAGAAGAAATTCTCCTTCTGAACAACGAACTGCGTTACCGCATAGGTCTGCCCATCCCTAACTGAATCCCGTGAACCATGAACGTAGAGGAGAAAATCATGTGGCAAATAACTCCGATACATGTGGCGACACAGCACTGCATACGAAAGGGGATGCTTGACCGAGGCGACCCCTCCGACGCAGTAACGCGCATGGATATCCCCTTCATTTGCTGGCTGTTGCATAACGACGAGCTGAAACTGACCTATCTTGTAGACTGCGGACCAGACTTCGACAACGATACCAATACCAAACTGCATCAGCCGATGACCATGCTTCCAGAATGGCATATTGGCGAACGTCTGGCCGCCATGGGCGTTTCCTCTAAAAGTCTTGCCGGCATCATTGCCACGCATCTCCACTGGGACCATCTCAAAGCCGTAACGAACCTTCCAAACAACATCCCTGTGTTCGTGCAGCGCCATGAATTGGCCTATGCCGTGGCAAGCCGTGGTAAGAGTTACGGCAAAGCCTACGAATCGGATGAGCCGAACCCATTCTTCCTCCGCTGCTATAATCAGTACCATCTGCTGGACGGCGATGCTGAAATCGCTTCGGGACTCCGGGTTACCCCGGTTCCCGGCCATACTGCCGGCTCTCAGGCTGTGCTGGTGGAGACGGAAAAGGGCCGTATCGTCCTGGCCAACGACGTTATCAACGTTCTGGAAAACTGGACAGAAGGCATCCTGCCCGGCAACGTGGCAGATTTCGACGCCTATCACCGCTCCCTAGAGACGTTGAAGAAGTATGAACTCGAAGGGTGGCGCATTGTGCCGGGTCATGATTTTCGCGTATTCACTACGCTGGCCCCCCTGTTCAACGCCATATACCCGCCGCAGAACTGACGACGTTCTCATATTATCAAACTACAGAGAATACCATGAGCAAGCAGAACATTACCTTTCTTGCAAATCTGGCCGTCGTCCTTCTGCTGATGTTTGGCCTCGGTTTCGTCCCGCCGTTTCCAGGACTCAACGTCATGAGCATGAAAGTTATTGGCGTTTTCACCGGCGTCATCTACGGCTGGATAATGCTCGACATCGGATGGCCTTCCATCCTCGGTCTTGTCGCGCTGTGTCTTTCAGGCTTTATGCCCGCCAATGACCTGCTCGCCTCGGCCTTCGGCTCGCAAACCATCGTCATGATACTCTCGCTGCTCTTCCTTGCAGCCTTTGTTCAGCAAGCTGAACTCACTGAGATTATTGTGGACTTCCTCTTAAGTCGTAAGTGCACCGTGGGCAAGCCGTTCCTTATTCTGTTCAACTTTCTGCTCGCAGGCTTTCTCGCGGCCGTACTCTCTCAATGCCTGGCCGTGCTGGTTATCTTCCTTGAAATCTTCAAGGAAATCGTGCGTAAAACCGGCATCAAGCCGTACAGCTCCGCCATCCCTGCTTTCATGGTCGGCATGGCATTCTCCATAGTCATCGGTGACATCAGCCTGCCGTTCAAGGGATGCGCCATTCTCGGCATCGGCGCTTACGAGGCCGTCACCGGACAGCGTATGGATCTGGCAGCCTTTTCCATTTTCATGTTCCCGATGTGTGTGGCCTCCATCGCGTTCTATGTACTCTCCTGCAAGTACATTTTCCGCGTAGACCTAAGCGCGCTACGCTCTTATCGACATGAGTCTTCCAAGGGGGCGCAAATCACGGCTCTCAAAAAAATTTCGCTGACGGCCATCGTCATCAGTCTAGCGCTGCTTCTGCTTCCCGGCATCATCCCTTCAGGGAACGCTCTCGACAATCTATTCCAGCAGCTCGGTCTGGGAGGCCTCTCTCTTGCTATCATCGCCGTGCTTATGATTCTGAAGGTGGACGGCGAGCCACTCCTCGACATGGTTAAAGTCGCTCAGTTCTTTCCATGGAAAGTGTTCTTCGTGCTGGTAGTGCTCCTGCCCGTAGCCAGTGCTCTTTCTTCGGATACCGTAGGCCTCAAGTCTCTACTGTCCTCTCTCGCCACCTCTCTGCTTTCAGATTTGTCCCCCTCCCTTGTCATCTTTGCGGTGGTGCTGCTTCCGGCCATACTCACCCAGTTTGCCAACAACATGATTGTCACTTCGGTCTTTGTGACCATCATCTGCTTCATCGGCAAAGCCCTTCCTTTCAATCCTGTCATACTGAGCTGTTTGGTCATTCTGTCGGCCAATCTCTCCATGTTCTTCCCTGCGGCCAATCCTATGAACGCCATACTATTCGCCCAGCGAGACCTGGTTACCTTCCGACAGGAAGCCAGCTTCGGCTTTCTCTCCTGCATGCTGCTCTGCCTGTTTCTCGCCGTTGCCGGCTATGGCTGGGGCTGCCTCGTCTTCTAACCATCACTATCCCATAACCATATATCGGAGGAATCTCTATGCGTGCTTTTCAAATCACACAGCCTCACGTCGGTGAAGTCGTTACCCTGCCCGTTCCTGAAGTCGGCCCGGGCGAAGTCCTTGTCCGTATGCACTACGCCGGCATCTGCGGCTCCGACTTGCATACCTATGAGGGAAGACACGCCCGCCGCAAGCCGCCTCTGATTACGGGTCACGAGGGAAGCGGCATAATTGAAAAGGTGGGAGAAGGCGTAGAAGGACTGCAGGAAGGTCAGCCCTGCGTCATTCTGGCCGAGCAGAGCTGCGGAAAGTGCCGCTGGTGCAAAGAAGGGCATACAAACCTCTGCGCGTCCAAAATGCTGCTCGGCACCAAGCCCTGGCCCGGCACCTTCAGTGAGTATGTAAAGGCTCCGGCGGCCAACATTCTTCCTCTCCCGGACGGCCTCTCCCTGCGACTTGCCGCCATCACCGAGCCTACGGCCATCTGTATGCATGTACTCCGTCAGGCTTCCTGGCAGGCCGGTCAGAGCGCTCTTATCTTTGGCGCCGGCGGCATCGGCTCCATACTTCTGTCGGCCTGCCGCGTACTGGGCATGAGTCGAGCCGTGATTGCCGATCCCAAGCAGTTCAACGTTGATCTTGCCAAAAAGCTCGGCGCTACAGTGGCCATCAATAACGGCGGAGAAGACGAAGGCCTGCCCGCACTGATTGAAGCCTGCGGAGAAGAAGGCGTGGATGTTTCCTTTGTTGCCGCTTCTCCCACCTCCATAGTCAACCAGAGCTTCAGGCTCACGCGCAAGCGCGGCACCGTCACTCTGGTGGGGCAGTTCAACGTTCCCGGTATTGTGGACATCGACAAGTGCCGCCTGAAGGAACAGGTCATCGTTTCCAGCGCAGCGGCCAACCGCCGCGACTTCATGGAGGCTCTGGATATTCTGTCCAAGCATCCCGACGCATTCCTTCCCGTCATCACGTCGGAAGTCACCCTTGAGGAAACCGACGATTTCCTCCGCGCCATGATTAACAACACCGTTCCCGTGGCCAAGGCTATTATCCGCCTTATCTAAGCCTTCAGGAATGATTCCGGCCAACAGGCATATGTCGGGTCGGAAGCTTCCGAAACATGCACAGTAAAAATCAGTTCTCCGTATCAGGATGGACGGGGCTGTGCTCCCCGTCCTCCGCATCCCTTCCGAAGGAAAATCGTATGAACACCCTTGAATCTCTGGCCGGCTTTGTCAGTCGTCTGCGTTATGAAGATATTACGCCTGCCGCTGTTCACCAGGTCAAACTGAGCCTAGCCGACGCTACAGGCTGCATGATCTACGGCAGCAAATCTGAACATGCCCGTAACGTGAAAAGAAGTTTCCAAATCTTTGCTTCTACCTCAGGCTCACGGGTTTTCTTTGAAGACTGGAAAGCACCTGCGTCCTTTGCGGCCCTGATCAACGGAGCAATGATCAGCAGCATGGCGTATGACGATCTGCACCATGGAGCTACCGTACACTGCGGCTGCATCGCCGTTCCGGCAGCATTGGCAGCTCTTGGTCTGCAGGAAGATGCCGTTTCCGGCAAAGACTTTGTAACCGCCCTTACTGCGGCTTATGAAACCATGATCCGGGTAGCCTACTCCATTATGCCGGAGGTACGCATCAGAGGCTATCATCCTGCTTCAGTTGCCGCTCCTTTCTGCTCGTCGGCGGCCGTCTCGAAAATTCTGAAGCTGGACGAAGAGAAGACACTGCATGCCATCGGCATTGCGGGAGGACTCGGCTCCGGTCTCATGTCTGCGCAACTTTCTTCGGATATACACGGAATGCAGGCGCCTTACGCTGGAATACACGGCATACACGGCGCGATCATGAGCAAAAATGGAGTTCACGGTGTTCGAGAACTTCTGGATGATACCTACGGATCGTTCCTCAACACCATCTCCGGGAAACATGACGACTCATGGTTGAAGAGCGTGGGCGACGGAAAATTTGAATGCCAGGGACTGGGCATTAAATATTATCCTACTGCCGGCTCCGTAAGCAGTGCGCTGGACGGAGTTTCCGCAATTCTTGAAGAAAACAGTCTGCGCCCCGACGATATTGAGGAGATAGTTGTCCGCGTCAACAAATCAGTCTTTCTCCACTGCGGCTTTGACTACGTTCCTGGTCCGGTTTCCGGAGCGCAAATGAACATTGCCTATTGCGTCGCAGCCCTACTGGTTTGTCATGAAGTCAGTGCCGCTCAGTTTGAGCCCGATGTCATACTCAACCCTGAAGTGGCAAAAAAAATGGCGCTGGTTCATGTTGTCCATGATGAAAGCATGGACAACATGGGCAAAGATTTCGGCTACTACACAAAAATAGAAGCCAGAGCAAACGGGAAAACCTTCCGAAAAGAAATCATACATCCGAAAGGAAGCGCGCAGAATCCTTTGTCTCAGCAGGAAGTCAAGCATAAATTTCTTGCTCAGTGCAAAGGTGTTATTGCTGATAGAGACCTTGTCGACAGTATTTTTGAGTCTATTATGAATATAGAAAATATCAAAGATGTGCAGACGATATTCGACATCATAAAATAAAAAATATTCTCAAGCATTGTATGTTACTTTTACGGAGCATCTTATGAATTCTTTCTTTCGTGGACGCCGTCTGCGCCGTAATGCCGTCATTCGTGAAATGATGGAGGAAGTCTCTCTCCGTCCTGCAGATCTCATGATGGGCTACATCGTCGTAGAAACCGACGACAAAGATTTCCGCAAGCCCATAGCCTCCCTGCCCGGCATGTATCAGCTTTCCATCGAGCAGCTTGAAAAGCAGGTCGGAGAAGCAGTGGACTCCGGTCTGCGTTCGCTTATGCTGTTCGGCATTCCGGCAGAAAAGGACGAGAAGGGAAGCGGAGCATATACGGAAAACGGCATCATTCAGCGCGCTGTCCGTCGCTTGAAAAAGAACTGGCCCGAACTGCAGGTGGTCACCGACGTATGCCTCTGCGAGTACACATCGCACGGGCACTGCGGCCTGTTGGCCGAAGGCGACCGCTCCGGCCACGTGCTCAACGATCCCACACGAGAACTCATCGCCCGCACGGCCCTCAGTCACGCGCAGGCCGGCTCCGACATGATCGCCCCCTCCGACATGATGGACGGTCGAATTCTCGCCATCCGTGAAACGCTGGACGCCGCAGGCTTCGTTGATCTTCCCATCATGTCCTACGCAGTCAAGTACGCTTCCGCCTACTACGGCCCCTTCCGCGACGCCGCCGAGTCCTCCCCGCACTTTGGCAACCGCCGCTCCTATCAGATGGATCCTGCCCTCGTGACCGACGGTCTGCGTGAAGCCGCCGCCGACATCCGCGAAGGCGCGGACATCATCATGGTCAAGCCCGCCGGCCCCTACCTGGATATGATAACCAGAGTTTCCGAACGGTTCGACGTGCCTGTGGCGGCCTATCAGGTCAGCGGCGAATATGCCATGATCCGTGCCGCAGCCCAAAACGGCTGGATTGACGAAGAGGCCGTCATCCTGGAATCACTTCTTGGCATACGCCGAGCCGGAGCCAAGATCATCATGACATACTTTACTGAGGAGCTGCTGAGAAAAGGCCTGGTCCGCTGATCAGCCCTTTCTCATCTTTCCCTCTCCCCCTTTAACTCCGACAGAATAACTGCCACAAGTTTTCCAGCGATTCATGTACGACATAAAAACCAACTGTTGCATATCTCTGTCCGAAAGTTTATCCTTACATTCAGTTTCTATCGGTAGAAAACACCACATGCCTAAAATATGCAAGGAGCGCTCTTTATGAGTAACACTTCGGAATCGTGCATACTGATTGGCGGATATGCTCAACCACCAAAGGAGACTGCTGCTAATTTTGCATACAGCATATTATCCTGTCAGCTTCTTATTAATAAAAAGTCACATTGTGTCGTCCATTGTCATTTTAATACCATCAGTCCTCTTACTTCCGAGTATTTAAACGACATGATATTCGGATACTGTTTCGATAATCCTATTGATCCATTACTGGAAAAGATACAGAGTCATATGTATCTTTCCATAACCAGCAGTGTTGTACATGCTCTGCGCAATGCTCAGGAACGTTTCAAGCAAATTGAAATTCCTGACTAAGCTCTCTGAGTTCTGACAAGAACAGTCCTTCGGGGGTTCGACCTGGTATATCCATACCAACGGGTATATCGCTTCGTCGAACCATAAGCCCGCTTTCAGCTCTTCCTTTCCGTTGAGTTGAAGCGGGCTTTTTTAATTAATTTTTTCCGGAATTGCAGGCTCACCATGCCAGACCTGCCATGCATACAAGGAGACCAGTATGAACGAGCCAACCATGAACGTGCTCCCTCTCGGGCATCTCGACTGCCAGTATTTCCGTATTGTAGCAGGATGCGACGAGAGCAGAATGTACCGCTCCCCGGTCAGCGCCCTGCTGATACGACACCCGGAGCTCGGAAACATTCTCTACGACACCGGCAACAGCCCTTACAGTCGATGGGAATACGGCGAAGACATCAACAGCATTTATCCCGTGGGCAGCTTCATTTCCATTGAAGAAGCGCTGGGGCTGCATGGGCTGCGCTGTTCCGACATCGACATGATTATCCTCTCCCATCTGCACTTCGACCACGTGGGAGGTCTTCGCTACTTCAAGGGCACAAAAGCCATCAAAAACGTCATCGTTGCCGAAAGCGAACTGCAGAACGCCTGCTTCAGCGTGTTCACGGGCGAAGCTCACAGCGCATACATCAAGAGCCTGTTTGACGTGGAAGGCGTAACGTACAAGCCCATACGGGAAACGACCTCTCTTGCCCCTGATCTGACACTCTTCATTCAGAATGCGCACACTCCCGGAGTTACCGGACTTATCGTCAAAACCCGCAGTCTGGGAAACGTCATCGCCACAAGTGATGCTGTTTACACAAAGGAAAGCTGGGAAACGTCCACGCCTCCCGGCGGCCCCATCAACAAGGGGACCGACGATTTTCTTGCCAACCTTCAGCGTCTGAGAAAGCTGCAGAAGCAGTATGACGCCACCATGCTGTTCGGTCACGACAGTAAGCAAATTCAGGAATGGAGCCTCAAGGGCGACATCTGAGCCTCAACCTTCTCATACTACAAGGAGCCTCATCATGGAACTGAACCTGAAAGGAAAACACGTGGTTGTTACCGGCGGAGCCAACGGTCTCTGTTACGATATTGCCAAGGCCTACTATGAGGCCGGAGCCGAGCTTTGCATCGTGGACATAGCTCCGAATATTGCCGAAGCGGCAAAACAGCTCGGCAAAGATCGCGAAGTCAAATATTACAGCTGCGATTTGAGTAAACTTGATAATCTTCCCGCCGATTACGAGGCCATTAAGGAACTGTGCGGTGGGCGCATCGACATTCTGTTCAACGGCGCCGGCATTCAGTACAGAGCAAAGGCCGAAGATTTCCCCCTTGCCAAGTGGAAGCTCGTACTGGACATCAACCTTAACGCCATATTTGTGCTTTCACAGCTTGCGGGACGCGACATGCTGGAGCAAGGCTACGGACGCATCATCAATATGGCATCCATGACGTCCTTCTTCGGCAGTGAAATGGTTCCGGCCTACGCATCCAGCAAGGGGGCCATTGCCCAGCTGACCAAGGCTCTGTCCAATGAATGGGCCAGCCGCGGCGTGCACGTCAACGCCATTGCCCCCGGCTACATGGTCACCAAGCTGACGGCTGACATGGAGGAAAAAAATCCTGCGCAGTACAAGGAAATCACCAGCCGTATCCCCATGAAGCGCTGGGGAACCGGCCAGGATCTCGGAGGACTGGCCGTTTTTCTGGCCAGCAGTGCTGCCGACTACATTACCGGGGCCGTCATTCCTGTTGACGGCGGATACCTCGGAAAATAACGACTTTTTCCCCAGGTAACTTTGCTCTTCACAGGCCCTTCTGCTCTCAGCAGAAGGGCGCTTTTTTGTGGAAAAACCTGTTTAAAACAAAAATTCCTCAAGAGAAACTCTCCTGAGGAAATATTGTCATTGTGCTGGCGTCCCCAGGCGGATAAAATTTATAATATAACATATTGAATTAGTATATTTAATATATACTCACAAGCAATCATACCCACAAAAATATCTACGTTTTTAAAAATATCTCCATCAAAGATGGAAAACTTCCTTGCCGGGGGAGCGGACATATCGCCCCAATTCCTCATGTCTCAGTCTCTCATTGCCGAACGTGCCGGAAGCTCACTAAAAAAACACAGAGCAACACTAAAAGGGATTAATGCGCCGGCCTTATCCGCACACGGCTCCCGCCGTTCTGTCCAAGACGGAAAAGCACCTTAAAAAAGTGTTGCGAAGCTGGGGACGAAGACTGTATCCTTCTTCTGCCTTATCACTTGTTTCCCCTCTTGTTTTTTACGGTGGTCCCATGCTGGAACAGGATATAGAACAACAGCTCATTGCCAAGCTGACGGATGATCTCAAGTACACCTATCGCCCGGACATTCACGATCGTGCAACACTGGAAGCCAATTTCCGTGCCCGCTTTGAGGAACTGAACCGCGTCCACCTCTCCGATGCCGAGTTCTCCCGCCTCATGGACATGATAATCAGCAGCGATGTCTATCAATCTTCCTGTATGCTTCGTGAGCTTCATACTCTGGAACGGGATGACGACACGCCGCTTTCCTTCACCCTGGTGAATACGCGCGACTGGTGCAAAAACAGCTTTGAAGTCGTCAACCAGCTTCGCATCAATACGGCCAGCAGTCATCACCGCTATGACGTCATCCTTCTGCTCAACGGGATTCCCGTCGTACAGATAGAACTGAAAAATCTTGCCGTCAGTCCTCGCCGGGCCATGAAACAGATTGTGGATTACAAGCATGATCCCGGTAACGGATATACCAGAACGCTGCTTTGTTTCATCCAGTTGTTCATTGTCAGCAACCGCAGCGAAACCTGGTACTTTGCCAACAACAACGATCGACATTTTTCCTTTGACGCCGATGAGCGTTTCCTGCCCGTGTATCAGTTTGCAGACCGGGAAAACAACAAGATCACGGCGCTGGATGCCTTTGCCGACGCCTTTCTGTCCAAGTGCGTGCTGAGCGAAATGATAAGCCGTTACATGGTGCTGGTGGCCTGCGAACAAAAGCTGCTCATGATGCGCCCTTACCAGATATACGCCGTGCAAGCCATCATGGACTGCATACGCCGCAACGACGACGGCAACGGCTACATCTGGCACACCACCGGCAGCGGCAAGACGCTGACCTCCTTCAAGGCGTCAACGCTGCTCAAAAGCAATCCCGACATCGCAAAATGTCTCTTTGTGGTGGACCGCAAGGACCTTGACCGCCAGACCCGGCAGGAATTCAACCGCTTTCAGGAAGGCTGTGTGGAGGAGAACACCAACACGGCCACACTGGTGAGACGTTTGCTTTCCACCAGCTACGCCGACAAGGTCATCGTCACCACCATTCAGAAGCTGTCCCTTGCGCTGTCCGGCAGCAATCGCGCCGCCTATCGTGAACAGCTGGAGCCGCTGCGTCATCAGCGCATGGTCTTTATTTTCGATGAGTGTCACCGCTCTCAGTTCGGCGACAACCATCAGGCTATTCGCGATTTTTTCCCCAACGCCCAGTTGTTCGGCTTTACCGGCACACCCATTTTCGACGAAAACGCCTACTATCAGCAGAGGGAAGGCCAGCAGGCATCCTACAAGACTACGGAAGACATTTTCCAGCGCCTGCTGCATGCCTATACCATCACCAATGCCATTGAAGACCGCAACGTCCTGCGCTTTCATGTGGATTATTTTCGTCCGCAGGGAGAAAATACGCCCCGCCCCGGCACGGACGAGGCACGGCGTGCCGTGGTGAACACCATTCTGGACAAACACGATAAGGCCACTGCAGAGCGCAAGTTCAATGCGCTGATGGCCACCGGCTCCATCAATGAAGCCATTGCCTATTATAATTTGTTCAAGGAAAGTCAGACCGCGCGACAGGCAGATGACCCGACCTTCCGCCCGCTGAACATAGCCTGCGTGTTTTCCCCGCCTGCCGAAGGCAACAAGGATGTGCAGCAGCTTCAGGAAGATCTGCCGCAGGAAAAGGCGGACAACCTTATTGACCCCGAAGGCAAAAAGGCCGCCCTGCGCTCCATCATGGCCGATTACAACGCACAGTACGGCACAAACCACAGCATAGGGGAATTCGACCAGTATTATCAGGACGTGCAGACGCGCATCAAGTCGCAGAAATTTCCTCTTTCCGACGTGCCTCATGCAAAAAAAATAGACATCACCATCGTGGTGGACATGCTTCTCACCGGTTTCGATTCCCAGTATCTGAACACACTCTATGTGGATAAAAAACTGCGCTATCATGGTCTCATTCAGGCCTTTTCGCGCACCAACCGAGTGCTCAACGATACCAAACCTTACGGAAATATTCTCGACTTCCGCCAGCAGCAGGAGGCCGTCAACGAAGCCATCAAGCTCTTCTCCGGCGAACATGCCAACGAAGCGGCCCGCACCGTGTGGCTGGTGGACCCTGTTCCCCTTGTCATCGAAAGATTCCGCGGAGCCGTGGACCGTCTGCGCGATTTCATGGAATCGCAGGGCCTGCCCTGCACACCGGAAGCCGTAACAAAACTCAAGGGCGATCAGGCCCGCGCCGGGTTCATCCGTCTGTTCAAGGAAGTGCAACGCCTCAAGACGCAGCTCGACCAGTACACCGACCGAACCCCGGAACATGACGTCGATATCGAGTCCATTCTGTCCGCCGACGATTTGCAGGCCTTCCGTGGTGTGTACCTGGACACCGCGCATGACATGCGAGAAAAGCAGGACAAGCCCGATGCCGATACGTCCGAGCAGGTTCAGGCGCTGGATTTTGAACTGGTGCTCTTTGCGTCCACGCTTATCGACTATGATTACATCATGTCCCTGATTGCCGATTACACCAGCCAGACGCCGGAGCAGATGAAGCTCACCCGCAAACAGCTTGTGGGACTTATTGCGTCCGACGCCAAATTCATGGACGAACGCGACACCATAGCAGCCTATATCGACACCCTTTCCGCAGGAGAAGCGCTGGATGAACAAGCCATCCGCGAGGGATATCTGGCATTCCGCGATCAGACTCGGCAACGACAGATCGACGACCTTGCCTCCCATCACGGACTGGATGCGGCCTTGCTGCACAAGCTCATACAGACCGTCCTGCAACGCAGTCGTTTTGATGAGGAAGACCTCCGCAGTCTGCTTGAGCCTCTGGAACTGGGCTGGAAAGCCCGGAGCCGCAAGGAAGTGGAAGTCATGACCGATCTGACTCCCCTTCTGCGCCGCCTTGCCGACGGGCAGGAGATACATGGGCTTGAAGTGTATGAAGGGTAGAGAAGAAGCATCCTCTAACATGTCTTTATTCCGTACTTTCTGATCTGATGTCAAATTTTGCTTAATGAAAGGAAATCATATGATTAAAGAATTGAACCCTTCTATACCTTCTTTAAGATTCCCACACTTTAAAGGAAAAATGTGGAATAAAGATTTATTACAAAATATTGCTGCACCTATTACAGACAAAGCAGACTCCTCTTGTACAGATCATGTTTTAACTTTATCTTGTGAATATGGACTTATTATTCAACAAAACTATTTTGAAAAAAATATTGCTAGTTTAAATCTTAGTAGATATGTAAAAATACAAAATAACGATTTTGTATATAATGATAGAGTAACAAATTTATATCCATATGGAACAATAAAAAGAAACACCTTAAACATTAGAGGACTTGTATCTCCAATATATAAATGTTTTCGTTTTTCTACAAAAACAGAACCTGCTTTTTGGCAGTATTATTTTGAAGCTCATTGTCATGAACATGAATTAAAAAATATTATCAATGAAGGTGCAAGAGCTGGTAGATTTAATATATCAATAAAACAATTTTTAAAAATTCCTGTTTTTCTACCAGATAAAGCAGAACAAAAAAAAATAGCCGACTGCCTTTCTTCTCTTGATGAGCTTATTGAAGCCCATGAGCAGAAACTCGACGCTCTCAAACAGCACAAGAAGGGGCTGATGCAGCGTCTTTTCCCTGCTGAAGGTGAAACAACACCTCGCTGGCGTTTTCCCGAATTTAAGAATGCCATAGAGTGGAGAAAGAAATCTTTGGGGGCTATTTGTCACTTACAGGCTGGAAAATTTATAGACTCAACAAAGATATTTCCCATATGGCATAAAGGACTCTTTCCTTGCTATGGAGGAAATGGACTGCGTGGATATGTAGAAAAGTCAAATTATAAAACATGTTATCCTATAATTGGGCGACAAGGTGCATTATGTGGCAACGTAAAAATGCCAACAGGAGAATTTTATGCGACAGAACATGCTATTGTAGCAGAATGTAATAATGATAGCATATCAAATATTTTCTTGTTTTATTTCCTATCAAAACTCAATATTAACCGTCTAGCAATTGGACAAGCTCAGCCAGGCATATCTATCGAAATAGTAAAAAAAATTTCTATCAAACTTCCAGATATCCATGAACAACAAAAAATAGCTGATTGTCTCATCTCCATTGACGAACAAATTGAAGCACAGGAAGAAAAAATAAAGGCATTGAAAGAACATAAAAAAGGTATGATGCAACAGCTTTTTCCTTCGTTATAAGAGTTGAATCATGAGCACCGTCAAAGCAGTCAAAGCACAGTTCGGCACGTCCCAATCTTTGGAACAGCTTGCAACCAATATGCGAGATCTGTTTCAAGCTACTTCTGAAAATGGTCAAAAACTCCCTGAAGTTCTATTGCTCTTTGCCTACAACGGCACTGGCAAGACCCGCCTTTCCATGGAGTTCACACGACAGGGAACCGTGGACGACAAGAGCGATACGCTTTACTTCAACGCCTTCACGGAAGACCTTTTTTCCTGGGATAACGACCTTGAAAACGACGAACATCGGGTGCTGAAGCTCAACTCGGACTCTCGATTTTTCTCAGGTGTGTACGGCATGGAAATGGAAACGCGCGTACGCTCCTTCCTGCATCGCTATACGAACTTCGACTTCTCCATCGACACCGAGACATGGGAAATCTCCTTTTCCTGTGGAGAACAGGAAAACGAAGAAACAAATATTAAAATTTCCCGTGGAGAAGAACGCCTGTTCATATGGTGCTTCTTTCTTGCCATTCTTCAGCTTGTTTTTGATGGCGACGACGCATACTCATGGGTAAAGTATGTTTATATCGACGACCCCATATCGTCGCTTGATGATAATAATGTCGTATCAATGGCCTGCAATTTTTCAAAAATGTTCAAAGAAAGAAACAATAAAGAAATAAAACTTATTATATCAACACATCATGCTCTTTTCTATAATATACTACATAATGAGTTTAATGAAAGAAAAATACATTTACCATATTTTTATTCTATAAATCAAAATGGATACACACTAACCGGCAGCAATGACTCTCCGTTCCTTCACCACCTTGCACTTTTAAAAGACCTGAAAGAAGCCGCAGCCACCGGAAATCTCTATACTTTTCACTTCAATATGCTGCGTGTCATTTTAGAAAAAACGGCGCAATTTCACGGCTTCAAAAAATTTTCAGACTGTCTCGGTGATGCAAAAACGGAAGAGGAAGTGCAGGAAAACGCACGTCTGATAAACCTCATGAGTCACGGCAATTATTCTCTTTTTGAACCTCGGGAGATGGTACCGGACAATAAGGAACACTTCAAAAACGCCCTGAACCGCTTTCTTGCCCGTTACCCCTTCAACCTGGACGCCTTCACTCAAAACTGAACGGGATAAAACATGACCGAACAGATACATAAACTGGGAGCCACGCTCTGGAACATTGCCGACGAGCTGCGCGGCTCTATGAATGCGGATGATTTCCGTGACTATATGCTCTCCTTTCTCTTTCTGCGCTACCTCTCGGATACGTATGAAGACACGGCGCGGAAAGAATTGGGACCGGATTATCCGACAGCTTCAAAGGGGCGCACTCCCTTGCAGATATGGTACGACGCCAATCCCGACGATGTTCCGGAACTGGAAAAGCTGCTGCGCCGCCGTCTGCACTATGTCATTCCGCCGGACTACCTCTGGAGCAATATTGCGGAGCTGGCCCGTACGCAAAGCGAATTTCTTCTGGACACGCTTTTGAACGGCTTTCGGCATATTGAAAACGAATCTTTTGAAAACACCTTCCAGGGGCTGTTCTCCGAAATCAATCTTACGTCCGAAAAACTGGGAAAAAATACCAAAGAACGCAATGCCCTTCTCTGCCGGGTCATCACAAGGCTGGCCGAAGAACTGTCCGCCTTTTCCACGGATACGGATATGCTTGGCGACGCGTATGAATATCTTATCAGCCAGTTCGCCGCAGGTTCAGGAAAAAAGGCCGGAGAATTCTATACCCCGCAGCAGATTTCCAGCATTCTTTCCGGCATTGTTACCTTGGACTGCCAGAACCCTGAGACGGGCAGAAAACCCTACCTCCACAGTGTACTGGACTTTGCCTGCGGCTCCGGCTCCCTGCTGCTCAACGTGCGCAAGCGCATGGACAAAGACGACATCGGCATGATCTACGGGCAGGAAAAAAACGTCACAACCTACAACCTTGCCCGCATGAACATGCTGCTGCACGGCGTGAGCGACTCCGCCTTTACCATCTTCCACGGCGATACGCTGACCAACGACTGGGACATGCTGCGCGAGTCCAACCCGGCCAAGGTGCCGCTGTTCGACGCAGTCGTCGCCAATCCTCCGTTCAGCTATCGCTGGAACCCGGAAGAAGACATGGCCAATGATGTCCGCTTCAAAAACTACGGGCTCGCCCCAAGATCCGCGGCGGACTTTGCCTTTCTGCTGCACGGCTTCCATTATCTGAAGCAGGACGGCGTCATGGCCATTATTCTGCCTCACGGCGTTTTGTTCCGGGGAGGCGTAGAAGCGCGTATCCGCCAAAAGCTGCTGGACGACGGCAATATCGACGCCGTTATCGGCCTGCCCGCCAACCTGTTCTTTTCCACGGGGATTCCCGTCTGCATCCTGGTCTTGAAAAAATGCAGAAGGGCGGACGATGTCCTTTTCATCAATGCTGCGGAGTATTTTGAAAAAGGCAAGCGTCAGAATCACCTTCTGGATGAACACATCGAAAAAATTCTGGAAACCTACCAGTACCGCCGGGAAGAAGAACGTTTCTCCCGCCGCGTTTCCATGGAAGAAATAGGGGAAAACGACTATAATCTGAACATCTCCCGCTATATCTCCACCGCTGAACCGGAACCGGAAATAGACCTCGCCGCCGTCCATAAACAACTGATGGAAATCGACGAACGCATTGCCTCCGCCACGGCGAAGCATAACGCCTTTCTGCGGGAACTCGGCTTGCCGGAAATAGGATAAGGACTAAAACATGGAAAATAATAAAATATCTCCTGAAGAAATAAAAGAAATTGATACTATTATAAATAGTTTTTCATGGGCTAAAAATAGTGCATATAAAAATAAACTAATTAACAGATTTTATGATTTACTTCGAGAGGTAGATAACGATAAGCGTTGGATTATATTTTACCTTTCTAAAAAAATTGAAAATATTGATTTTTTTATGTATGAAAATTATTGTTATGAATTAATAAAAAAAATAAAATACGATTTAAATATATTTGATGAAATTTTTTTAATTCCAATTTTAAAAGAAAGTGATTTTAATAAAGTAAAAAGTTCTCACCCTATTACATATTTTCTTCAATCAATATTTGATATACATTTTGGTCATAACATAAAAAATAAAACAATTATATTAAGTAATATATCATCTCTAAATGAATATAAAAATACAAATACAAGATTAATTATTCTATGTGATAGTTTTATAGGTACAGGAACTCAGCTATCAAATTGCATTAAAACATATGAAAAATTATATAAAAAAGACAATGACTATGTACTTATTTTATCAATTGCTATATTAGAAAAAGGCTTATCCTTGATAAAGGATTTAGGATATCAAGTTATATATGCAACTATGCACAAAAAAGGAATATCAGATGACAACGCATTAAACACTCATGAAGCCTTAGAAGTCATGAAAGCGATAGAAGATAAAATAGAAATACCCAAAAATTATAGATTTGGATATAAAGAATCTGAAGCATTATTAGCTTTTGATTTAAAAGCTCCTAATAATACATTTCCTATATTCTGGTATTCTGGACCAAAAAACAGAAATACCATATTTTTTAGGTGAAATTTATGAGTGAAAAAGACATTCAAATAATTACTGCAATGATTGCTATCATAATAGAAAACAGGGATATTTCTGACATATTCAAAATAGGAGTCGATATATACAAAATTCCATATATATTAAACAGTATGGTGAAAAAAAATTATTGTATATATAAAGATGGAAAATATCATATTACAATGTCAGGAAAAAATTTATTACATCAATATGGATCTCCCTTTACAAAAAAAGAAAAAAAAGTTACTTCTCTTTTTAGTAGAAGAATTCCACGGCAATCGGTAGATGATATTTATCTCCCTGCTGTTCCACCAAATTTGTAGCAATCCTCTAGCCCCCAGCGCAAGCTGGTGAATAGCGAGTCGCTATTCTGAGAAAAAATCCGCTTTACCCTTTACGTCCCATTCTGGGGCTAAAGGCAGAGCTTTACCCCCCAGAATGGGACGTAAAGCTCATAAAATTCGCTACACAACGCAGCGCGTTGCATTGCGCTGCGTTGTGTAAGATAATAGAAGGCAAGTAGAGGATTGCTACATTTTTCTATGAATAATTTTAACGAATACAAACAACAGTTTTTTATTGCATGTCAGAAAAAAGGGCTTACTGAAGATTTTTACTTCAGATGTATTGCCTACGCTCAGCGTCTTTCTAATAAATCTCTACCTATTATTTATGACTATAAACACCTTTCTTTATTAGTTGGTTATGACGTTTATTATCTTTTTGCTGTAAGTAATGCTTCTAGTAAGTTTTACACACATTTTTCTATAGACAAAAAAAATGGAGGCAAAAGAAATATCTCAGCCCCTTATCCTAGTCTATTAGAAATTCAGCGATGGATATTAGATAATATACTAGAAAAATTACCTGTAAGTATTTACGCAAAAGCCTACAGAAAAGGCTTTTCTATACTTGATAATGCACGATTTCATAGAAAACAAAAAAAAGTATTGCATTTAGATATTAAAGACTTCTTTCCATCAATAAAAACTGTAAGCGTATATAATATATTTAGAAATGCAGGCTATTCAAAATCTCTTGCACGTCTTTTTTCCGGTATCTGTACACTAAATGGTGCACTTCCTCAGGGAGCTCCAACAAGCCCTGCTTTATCCAATATCTTTTTTTATCCCATAGATGCAAGAATAGGAGGCTATATTCGTCGACGAGGAATCAGATATTCTCGATATGCTGACGATATGACATTTTCAGGAGATCTTAACATTAAAGAAATAATACATTTCATAGAAAAGTTATTATCCGAATATAATCTTCAAATAAATAAAAATAAAACATCTATAATGAGACAGGAAAATAGACAAGTTGTAACAGGAATTGTTACAAATAAAACTTTAAATTCTCCTAAAAACATAACAAGAGAACTTATTCAATGCGCGTATTATATTAATAAATATGGACTTTATGAACATATGAAACATAAAAATATAACTGATTACAATTATATATACAAATTACTTGGAAAAGCATATCATATAAAATTTATAAATCCTAAAACATATAAAATAGACTGGATAATATCAGTGTTAAAGAATTATATATGTAAATAGTACTATATATTTATATTATTTATCCAGTCGTGCCTATATGCAGTGTGACGTATTACATATAATACGTCACACTGCATATATTTTTTAATATTATTACTTTAACAAAGTAACAACATCTAAATTTTATTGATCACTTCTCAAAAAGTTTGTCAATTCTTCTATAACATTCTTATTCCGTTTATCTAATGTATCTGGAGTCCACGATTGAATATCACAAAGATTCTTTGCAGCTATAACATCAGAATTCTTATATACATCCTTCTTTCGTGAGAAAAACTCATTTTTTGCACTTATATTAAGCTTCTTTTCCAGTACAACAAGATTACCGATTTTATTAACATCATTTTGATATGTCTCTTCCGTCCACCCGTCATAATTATTCCATTTTTTGGGCAGAATATGTTCAATCTGAGCCTCCCACGGTATAAATACTTGGTCAGGGGTAAGATATGCATGAAGAAAGCATAGGCCTCGAAGACTTCTCTGAACTTTTCCAGCCTCCAGAGCTGATTTTATCTCAAAATTATTTTTGGCTAAACTTTCATAATAAAGCTTTTTATAATCTTTTCCATGCCATATATTAGCACATACACGAAATATTACATCTTTTATTGTGTTAACTGAATTATATATTATAGATTTTACATAACAGTATCTAATAGTATCTTGAAGAAGTAATGAATACTCTTCTACTTTTTCCTTAGTGAGTTCACCGTCAGAATTCAAAAATTTAAAGAGAAATGTATAAATTGGATATTGCCAATATTGATTAGGATAATACCAAAGGATCTGGAACCATTTACAAATTTTATATTTTATACAATATTCACAAGATTCAACATCAGGACACGCTCCTTCATGGTAATTAATACAGGAATCAATTTTTTCCATATCATGTATAACGGTCTTCCAGTCTTTCAAACGCAAATTTGTTGATAGAAAGAATGGCCTTAACCCTATTTCTTTATCAGTAATTTTATCTTTTGCTCTTAAAATATACATATATATTCTGAAAATATCATTATAATCATTTTCTATTTCATTCCATCTTCTAATAAATTCCTTTGAATTTTGTCCAGCATTTTTATGGAGCTGAGCTTTAAATATATCAATATCGCTTAAGCTCATACCGCGATTATTAATCGTTTCAAATATGGTTAACGCATCATCAAGATCTCCGCACTTAATAGGTAATAAGACGACATTATTTAATAGAACACGAATAAACTCTTTAAGTTTTGTTTTGTTTGCCCCCAAAGAATCAATCCATTTTTCAAGACACTCGCTAAAAAGTTTATAATTTTTTGCATACAGCGTGTCTGAATCTATTTCTTTTTTTACAAGTACATTTTCAAGATTTTCTCTTTCTTCATCAATCACGTTTGATATAATGCGAAGTTTTTCTGTATTTTCTCCTGTTTCATCGTCAAAAATAAATAAACATCTTTCAAGACTATTAAATGTCATAACTTTTTCAAAAAGAGCACGCATTAATAGCGACAGAGAAATCAACCTTTGCTGACCATCTACAACACAGTAATTCCCATTTTCTTCATAAAGTACAATATTACCTAAAAAATATTTATCATTATTTGTCGATTTCGATTCAAAAAAGCTGTAAAGATCTTCCCACAGCTTCTCACACTCATCTTTTCCCCATGAATATGGTCGCTGATATTCCGGTATAAAATATATATAAGTAAAAACTTCCTGAAGCGTCTGAGGAGTAGCCTGCAATGCTTCCATATTACTCTCCTTTTTGAGATAGACAAAAATTTACTTTTTATTCTAGTTAATAAGAAAAACAAAATCAATACACTCAACCTATTAAGCTAACAACTTGTTTCACCATTATATTTTATATTTCCCCTAAAAATAAAACTTAATTATGTTCTTCCCGGTCGAGCGGGACGGTCGCCCACGCTTCACGACGTGAAGCATAGTGGGCTATATCTTCGACCTGTGCGAAGATTTCCCGCCGACGCCTTACCTCATTCTCGTGCCACGGACGGTCATTGCCTGCCGACGCTCCCTATCCCGAGCGTCCTGCTCCTGCCGCTGCCGTTCTTCTTCCTGGTGCTTGAGCTGTTCGGCCCGCTTGCGCTCCACAAACTCAAGATGCAGCGGTCTGATTTCCGGCAGGAGCAGAAATTCCCGATAGCCGGCCATGATTCTCTTCATTTTCTTCAACTGAGATTCCAGCGCCTCTTTTTCCTCATGGCTTTGTTTCCTGTGGGACGTGTATTCCGCTTCAAGGCGTGTCTGTTTTTTGCGCAGCGAGTCCACTTCCCGTTTCAGGATTTCCTTCTCTGTCTGGACAAGATGCTTGACGGCCA
>NZ_CALUWV010000170.1 GCF_944324575.1 uncultured Mailhella sp.
TACCTGAGAACATGTGGTGTCTATGGCATCAGATCGGCATGGTATCGCTGGCATATGACTGGCAGTGAACAGAACTCGTGATTTAGCACGATCAGCAGCCATAGTGATGAGTTGGTCAGTAGAAGCAGCAGTCAGATGATTGTGTGTAGATTCGCCTAGATCAGTGAATTTCTTGCCATCAGATGTTTCGAGTGTGGCAGAGCATATGCAGGTGTGATTGTTGGATTCATTGGGGAATATGATGAGTTGAGTATGTAGTGATTTGATATCAAGAGAAGAGATATCATTGTTTGAAATAGAATTGTTGTTTTTATTCATTTTTTCATTCCTTGTTTTTTTTATTGTTATTCGAATAATATTTTTTCATATTATATATAAAAGAAAGATAATAAGAGAAAAAATAAAATAATAAAAAAACAATATAAATAATAAATAATAAAAAAATATATATTTATTTATAATAATTATTTTTATATTTTTTTATATATCAAATTATTATATCGGTGCAGCTCCTGGTGCAGGTAGCTGCACGCTTTTTATCATCAAAATGTCCAACTATATCATGCTATTTTCCTCTGGTGCAGCTGTGCAGGTGTGCAGATTACATTTCCATTTTTTTGCAATTCTGTTTTTCTATCCTCATTTTTTGCTTCATCTTTTTTTTGTGATCCTTTGTCATAAAACTCTACCTGCACGGCTGCACACCTGCACAAATAAAAAATCCCCTTATTTTACAGGGGATTTTGTTCTATTTGGTGCAGCTTTCAAACCTGCACCATTTTTCTTATCAATCTGCACAATTTCCTATCATATCTTGATACACTGCAATACCATGAGCAGTGTCTTTGTCAGGTACTTTTCTAGACTCAAGAGGTTTACCATTCTTATTTTTGACCAACCAACCTCTAGCATCCAATTCCTTCATAAAGCTGTCTTTGCTGATACCTCTGTAAATATTCTTGAGTGGATTGTTCTCGATGAAGTATATCCATCTGTCACCTTCTTTATACTTATATCCAATTGGTGATCTAGAGGCTCTTTCAAAATCCTCGTCGTGATATGGATATTCTTTTTTATAAATCGTTTTGAAGTGTAGTGTGTCTTGCTGTATTACTTCTTTCAACCGTTCTATAGCCTGAGTAAGTTCAAGATTTTTCGCTCCATTCCTTTGTTTTAGCCAATGACCTAAAACAAATAAAGTAGCTTTTTCAACTTCACCTTTACTCCATGGCAAGATATCGTGTTCAATCGCAAACTCACCAGCAGCAGCAATCAGAGCAAAATTACGAATGACCCTGATGACCTGTCCAGTAGCATCAGAAGGACTCATTTGGTTGATATACTTCTGGTGTCTTTCTCGCAGATTCAAAACATTTTCATCATAATTACTGATAAATATTTCCAAAAAGTTACGTATTGCACGACCATAAAACTTGACTGATTTATCCTTTATAAAGTCACTCAGTGCGGCTAATTTGGCTTTATCTGACATACTAAAAACGTTATCAATTCCCAACTCCATAAGTAATTGATCATCGGGTACAAAAGAAAAGATACCGTTTTCTGAAATAGCTGAAATATCTATATCAATGACTCTGACTGCCTGACCTGCTTTGATTGTTGCCCCCTTATCTTCACTGATTTTGTCCTGAAGCGTAATCTCACCGGAAGACAACACCACAGTCTTGAATCGTCTAGTACCTCTCTCCTCGGCATCTTGATTCAGTCTGCTTTTCGTCTCTCCATTGCCAATCATATAGATCGATTTGCCTATACTTTTCCCATCAGCCTGTCCAAGTTCATCAAGAGCAAGCAGCATATCGTTATGTTTGGCTGCAATATTTTCCAATGCATTATCCGTGGCTCTCCATTGCCGTAAATAGCCACTCGAATAACCTGAACCACCACAAACACTACCTGCAACCTTCAAAGCTGTTGTCTTGCCTGTTGAACCTTCTCCACGCAAGTTCACTCCAAAAGTATCCAGTCCTAAAGGCGTCAGCAGTACAGCAGCAAATCCAAGACTTATAGTAAATTCAAGAAGCAAATGACCGGTAATAGGCCTCGCAATCTTGTCTCTCCAATCCTCAAATGATCCTGCACTCTGAAACAAGTTATCTTTTAGTTTGAATGCTGGAAAATAAGTAGATTCATCACTGCCACCAATACATTCATTATACAAAACAAAGCAATTTTTATGCCATCCACACCTGTCTATCTCGATGGCTTTTTTATTGGGATAAGCTGAAATCAAATAATTTTTCAGTTGTTTAGAGGCTCTGCTGTTTGGAGTAAGTACAAGGCCACTATCAACTAGTTTTTCGATAACAGTACTTCCACGTTCTTTCATCAATTCAGCATTTTTGATGGTAAAGTTATGAACAACACCATCCATATCACGAAATTCCACTCTTTTTCCCCAAGAACAGCTATCAACATCACGAGTCATATGCGTAACAGATATAGGTGACGAGATTTTTATTTCTCTAGCCTCTTCTGTACCACTGTTCTCAATATAATAAAGTCCATCTGTTTTCAGTAGATAATCAGCAACTACAGCAGCATCAGCACTCAAATTATTCTGAAAAAGGTCAATTGGAGTTTTTACATAACACTCTTTTCCACAATCAAATATTTTCTTTATTTTTTCACAGGTACAAGACTCATTAGAGAAAGCAAGATGATTGATTATATTTGTAAGCTTTTCTTCACTTATATTCCTGCCATTGAGACTAACTCCCTGACTAAGCTCCATGGCTAACTCGCGTCCATTTTTCCCACAGCGTACAAGAAGACTGACCATCATACGCCACTCTTCTTCAGATAGGATTTTTATATGTTCGATGCAATATTTCAGATAAGCACAATTCTCCATCCCTGCTAATCTTTCCATCTGATTCTTTACATCAGGAAATATATGTGCTGCTGAGTAACTTTTTTCATAGAGTTCAGATAGGGATTCATTTTTTACAGGATCATGGTGATCGATTGTTATATTACGAGGCGACTTTGTTAGGTTCAATAGTTCAATATAATCCATACATAATAACTCATCCCAACTTACTTCAACCTTATATCTATCGTTATCTGAACAACGGACATTATACATATCAATCATATAACCAGAACCAACCGAATAAGCCGAATAATCAAGAGCAGAAATAGGATCTTTTACTGAACAACACTCCTCCACAAGCCTGTCTACAAATTCCTTATGAACAACAGGTAAAAATATATCTCCTTTTTCACCACCATAAATGACTGCTGGAATTTCAATATGTACACCTTCTTTAGCTGATATCCAAAAAGATAAGGAAAGAGGATCAACCTTATAGTAGTCGCATAAAAAAGAAATCATCGTTATTGCTTGAGTTCGATTTATCCTCAAACTTTTTCCTTTTTCGAATATCAGGTACAAGTTTCCATAGCGTATTGGAGCACGATGATTTTTATCAGGCAGCCACGAAAAAGATAAGGAAGAAAGAGAAGTAGCCCCTTTATTCATGGCGTTTTCTATGGCTTCAGGCGTGTCATCTATACCGTAAAATTTGAACTCATCATCATTCTTGTTGCAGTAAAATCTTTTTCTTGTCGTGGGTTCTGAATTATTCATGAAAATCTCCTTATAAAAATATTGTTCAACAGACAGATTTCTGCATAATATATATTCATTTATTTTTTTACATTCGAGAATATATAATGCGTGGATACCGAACAACAAACAATATTACAAAAAGGAGTGATCCATGAAGCTTATTCGCCACTATGATGAGGTTCCAGAGTTTGTCAGAGGAATGGATATAAAAGTACATATTTTTCTTGAAGCTATTTGTGTAAAATCAATAGATGTTTATTATGATGTTATTGATGATGGGTCTTCTATAATTTCAACTGTAACGATTTATGAAGACGGAAATGATTATCAAAAGCTGTGCCATAGTGTTGTGCGAGAAAGTTTTATGAATATTGACTATTATAAGAAACTGATGTGCATAGACAAAAGTATTTTCGATTGTTTACGAGGAAGTATAACAGAATATATTTTAGAGAATAAAGGATATGTAAGGCTGTGTCCTTATGATATGAAGTCGTGTCGTTTGAGCTAAGTAAAAAAAGAAGGAACATGATGAGCTCATGTTCCTTCTACACATGTAAAATTTTCGACGCGTCGAAAATTTTACATAATTGATTTCAATATATTTTAAAAAAAATATAATAAAATCAATGTATTATATTCAACAGCAAGTAGATATAGTCCTTCCGGCATTATCATTTTTTCATTTTAGAATGTCGTTGATTCGCATGGCTGAGATTCGTGTTCCATCAGGAGCAAGATGAGCGTAGCGTTGTGTCATGGCAAGAGAAGAGTGCCCCATCAGCTCCGAGACCGTATAAAGAGGAGTCCCCTGCTGTACTAGCCAGGAAGCAAAAGTGTGTCGGAGTGTATGGAAGACAACCTTCTGGCGTGGATCTGTAATTCCTTCATTGAATCCAAGTTCTTTGACTACTTTATCAAAAGCTTTTGAAACCTGTCCCCGCTGTCCACCAGTTTTGGCTGGCAAAACAAGTTCTCCGGGATGCTGGCCATGGAATTTATCTTCGAGAACGGCCTTCACTTCCTGACTCATATAAGCATGACGGTTTTTACTGCTTTTGGGATCGCGGATTAGCAGAATTTCATTTGTGAAGTCTACATCAGCCCAAGTTAAAGCGTGGATTTCACCAGCTCTCAATCCACAAGCAAGAGAAAGCAGAGCAGTAGTATACAGGTCAGATGACACCGTTTTCAATGCCTGAAGCAGAGTTTTCGCTTCATCCTTGCTCAGAAAACGCATTCGGCGGTTATCAAATTTCGGAAGTTTGACGTTTCGCGTCGGTGGGATTCCTGCAACGATGCCTCGACGGTTAGCAAGATGCCAAATTTGGGAATAAATTGCCAAAGTGTATTCGATAGTCCGAGGTGATTTCCCATCGGCAAGCATGGTCTGTTTCAGTTTTTCAAGTTGCTCCTCATCGATTTCAATCAACGACTTTTCGCCGAAGCGTGGTTTCAACCACCTTGTGTACAGGTCTTCCTCTTTTTTTACAGTTGATTTTTTTTTGTGTCCCTGAGTATGACAGTAGGTTGTGACCCAAAACTCATCAAGCTTGATCCGAGTGGCCCGTTCCTGAGCTTCTGCCTTTTCCGCTTCAGTCCGCTTCTTCCTTGCTTCGTTGCGTGCTTGTCGAAGTGTAACTGCTCCATTACCTATCCTTTTGGCTTCTTTGAGCTTAGCAAGTTCTATGCGAGCTTTCGTCAACGTCCAGCCGTCTGATAACCAACCAAGAGCTTCCTCTATCTGCTTACCATCGACGGTGAAACGGAGCGTATAATACCGATCTCGTCTTTTTCCATGCATTCGCGTTTCGTGCTCGTAGTAGCGGATGCCACGCTCCTCGGTAATCCATTTTTGACCACTCACTGTTGCCTCCACAGTCTTCTCTTGCATCGAGTGAGGTTGCCATACACAAACTCACCTGTTCGATCTTCTCCCTTGTTTCTCCCTAATTTTTGCGTGAAAAAGAGGTAAAGTCAATGACTCTGAATGAAGTTGACTTCGCCCTTGTTATAACATAACCATCTGTAAAAAAAGTATATTATTTTAGCACAGTGAAGTCGTATGAAATTATACACCTATAGATTCGTAATCAGTAGGTCTGGAGTTCAAGTCTCCAAGCTGGCTCCAGTGAAATCAAGCCCTTACGGTAAAACGTGAGGGCTTTTTTCATTCTGAGTGACATTGGTCTCCCCCTCTTCAAAAATATCACCGCACACACACGCTTATTTATTTTCAATATTCTTTACTCAAAGTCCGTTAAAAATACTGTTTCCCTCCATACCAAACCGGTACCGGCTGCAGCTTCCGCCAGCTTTGGAAATATTTGTCGACCGGTTCAAAGCTGCAACAATATTTTCTTTTATACAGGCGACACAAGACAGTACGCAATGGTCAGCCGTTCTCATGATAAAACAACGACAAGGATAAATCCATATGACGCAGTCTGTCCTGAAGCATTTCCAAAAATATTTTAGCAGGCCTCGTCATTTCTCTCGTATGCCGGGATAAAATCCCATAATGGAGCCTGGGAAGATAGTTATCAAGACAGAACACATCTATCTTGTCGCGATAGTGACAAAAAGAAAGCAGAGAAAATAAGTCAATAATAACGCATCCGAAACCATTTGCGGCATATTCCATAGCTACTTGAAGATTTTTACAATATATATTTGAAAAATTTTTAAATAAATACATAACATCATCGGATATAAAGCGCAAAGAAGGAACACCATCCTTCTGATGAATAGGCATGATCAAAGGAATATGTTCCAATTCCTTCCGAGTAGGAACGGATGAAATCTCAAAGTTCCTTTCTTTAGACGCAACAAGCACATGAGATGAGTTAAAAAGCGGATTAAAAAGACATACTGACGGAGGTTTCTGTACTCCGATAAGAGAAAAATCATTTTTCCCCATCTTTATGTCACAAATAATCTGCTCCGGCTCTCCCGGAAGCAGCTGCACCCGTACATTCGGATGAGCCTCCGTATACTCTTTTAAAGCATCTCTAAAAATAGCAGCCTGAAATGTCGGCCTCGTTCCAGAAATCTGAATGATCCCCCGCAGGCATCCGTCCATACAGGCCAAATCGTCACACATGGCATCAAGAAGATCAAAAATCGCAATACATCTTGTTAAAAGAGCCTCACCCGCTGCCGTCAAGATCATCTGCTTATTCACTCTGGAAAAAAGAGCATTTCCCAACGCCCGTTCAAGTGAACGTATCTGATATGTGATAGAGCTTTGGTTTCTATGCATATATGCAGCAGCCTTGGAAACACTTCCAAGGGTTGCAACATAATAAAAGCCTCTCAACCACTGCAAAAAATCACCATTCAATTCTCTAATCATAAATATATCCTTTTAAATTAAATTAATCCCAGGAAAGATAAATGATTTATCAACTACCTGGGATTAATTTATGATATATTTTACACAATTATTAAATTATAACTGCAAACATCACTATAAAAAGCTGCCCTTATACAACTGAATGCTACACCTCCAGATGAGTATTTACCAGACGATAAGGCATCACACAAGCATGGTAATGGGAAATTCCATGCTGATGGAGCCCGTAGGGCAGGCAGTCCGACAACAGCCGCAATGCCAGCACTCTTCTGGATATCTAACGAAAGGCTCCTCTCTGTCATCCTTTTCCAGAATATATCCAGGACACCGCTCAAGACAAGATCCGCAGTGAATGCAGTGGCCGCAGTGCATGCAGCGGCTCGCTTCCGCCTCCGCGTTCTCGGCATCAAAACCTGCCTGTATTTCAGCAAAGGCCGTTTCCGGTCCGTCACGCTTTTCAGGCACTCGGCGAGGAGCCTTTTCATGATAACCGGGATTTCCTATCTCCTTGAATTCCACAACATGCACTTCTCGTGTCCGAGCCGTCGAATTCTCCATCAAAACCTTAAAGTTTTCATCTATCCGTATGCTCATGGAGTCAGCACAGGCAGTCAGAGCCTTATGAATTTCCATGGCGGCCTTTCTTCCGCTGCTTACGGCGTCAGCCACAAAGGAAGGGCCCGTCACGACATCACCTGCAGCAAAAATCTTGTCGCAGGAAGTGCGGTAATGCTCATCAACGAGAATTCGCCCTCTCCTGTCGACGGCCAGATTCATCGTTTCCAAAAATGACAGCTCAGTGCTGAGTCCACTTGCACAAATAACAATATCTGCGGGCAACGTTTCCCCTTCGCCGTCATACTTTTCCGCACAAAGGTTGCCACACTCGTCAAAAGAGAATGAACGAAGCATGGCGGCCTTTACATAGTTGCTGCCGATCTGCTCGGATATATGAGAATGAACAAGTCGTATCCCTTCCATAACAGCCTGTTTCTTCTCTTCCTCAGGAGCCCGGACATTCTCCAGAGACTCGGGAAAAACAAGACTTACTTTCGACGCTCCCAGTCTTTTTGCTGTAAACGCACAGTCAAAAGCCACACCTCCGCCACCGAGAATGACAACTTGTTTTCCGTCAAGTCTCTCTCTGATCAGATTACTTTCCTGAAGAAACGCCACTGCCGGGCGGGCAAGCTCTGCACCGGGACATGTCAGTCTGCGCTCCTTCCAGCTGCCGACGGCAATGACACAGGCGTCGCAGTCTTCAAGCACGGCGTCCAGGGAAATATCCCTGCCTACTGCCATATTCGTGAATGCTTTTACTCCCAGCGCCAGAATGCGTCCGGTTTCCCTGTCCACCACATGCTTGGGTAGACGAAAATCGGGAACGGCCAGGCGGGGAACACCTCCGAGAACAGGGGAAGATTCAAAGACGGTCACTTCATGACCAAGCAGTGCTGCAAACCAGGCACAGCTCATTCCCGCCGGCCCCGAGCCGATCACGGATATCCTTTTGCCCGTGGCAGGTGCAGGGGTCGGCGTAAGGGTATGCCCCGCATCGGATGCAAAGCGTTCCAATGCCTGAATGGAGAGCGCCTCATCGTAATGCTGACGATTGCAGGCCTTTTCGCACGGATGCGGACAAATGCGGCCGGTCACTCCCGGAAAGGGATTGCGGCTCAAAAGCGTCATCAGCGCTTCCACGTGATGTCCGGCAGCCACCTGACTTTCCATAAGCTGAATATGGTTTCCGGCTGGACAATGCGCTTCACAGGGGGAAGTTCTGTGCTGTCTGTACGAATCGTTTCCATGAATGAGGGGAAGCAGATGTTCTTTGCTGAATCTTGGCGGCATAATGCATATCCTTGTAATTACATCCAGTAAAGGAAGGGATTCTCTCCTCTTTTTTCGATGGCCAGCACCGTAAAAGAAGGATCGGGATCAGGATAATCCGAACGCAGGCAAAGCGTCTTGGACGAGGTTTCTCTCCTTTCAATGCTTGCCATGGTGAACAGACGACACACCTGAAGAAGATTCTGCGCCTCATGAACACGCATGAGTTCGTGCATGTTGGCGGCATACAGATCATCAACTTTCGAAGCAAGGCGATCCAAGCTTTCAAGTCCCTGTTTCATGCCGATTTCATTGCGCACATATCCCATATAATAGCGCATGATCTGACGTATGGCCTTTTCAAACAGCGCTGCACTGGTTTCCCCTCCGCTCTCCAGCGGAAGCATGACCCTGGTCTGCTCCTCATCAATTTCTTCCCGACTAGGAAAGTCCGGCATGACTTTGGCGTCGGCCTGTCTTGCCGCGTTCTTCGCCGCCGCATATCCGCCGCACATGGCGCCGGAAAATGCATGGAAACCTGTTCCCACAAAAAGTCCCGGCACTGTGCTTTCAAAGTTCTTGTCTCTGAACACCATACCTTCCAAACGAATTTCGCTGACCTCCACTTCCATCAGCTTGGTCTTGAAATCCAGCCCTCTCTGGGCCGAATAGTCCGGCCAAGTTCCCTTGTCCCCGGGCATGAGATCAAATTCAAGGTTGTTACGGACATCATCAGGAAGATGCCTCATATCCATATAGAAAGGCGGGCCGTTTCCCTTCAGGGACTCTTCCACAAGTCCCCGCGCAAAAAGATGCCGGGGAGCCTGTTCCGTCATAGGATGATACTTCGTCATGAAGCGCTCCCCGAGACTGTTCAGCGCATGCGCGCCGGAGCCGGTAATACCGTTCATCCCCGGACAGCCGAAACTCTTCGGCTCCACGGAAGCGGTCTGCTTCGTGTCGAAATTAACGAGTCTGGCACCCGCTTCATAGGCAAGAATATAATGGGCTCCTACGTTGAACGGCATGGAAATGCTGTTGAAAGGATTCAAAGTCGAATTGGTAAAGGCCCTCTGCACCCTCGGCCCCATGGCCAGAACACCGGTTTTGGCCCGAATGACATGAAACGAACCGTCCAAGACATGATAACCCATGGCACCGACAAAACAGCCGTCCCGCACCAGAAGACGCGTCAACATGACATGATCAAGCACATCAACGCCGATCTGCCGGATGCGTCTGGCAATTTTCGGCTTCATGAACTGTCCCTCGTGAATCAGTATCCACCAGTGCCCCGGCTGGCCGAATCCCTGAGACCGCTTGAAGGTACCATCCTCATTTTTCTGAAATTCCACACCGACGTCCGTCAAAAACTCAATAAGATGCGGCATGGCCTCTCCCCAGGCTCGTACCGTCTCAGGAGGCACACCATTTCCGGGCTTGCAGAAAAAGTTGACCATATCGTCAACGCTGTCATAGGGATCGGAGCTGTTGAGAACTCCCATGAAATGATCATTCCCGGCGCCTATGCTTCCGCAGCTTTCCAGTTTTCCCTTATCCACAAGAAGGACATTTTTCCCCTCTTCACGTGCAGCCAGTGCCGCTCCGCATCCGCTGGCCCCTGCCCCCATGACGAGCACGTCCGCGTCATGAAATACGACATCTCTGTTCATTATTTCCTTCCATGTAAAAAATAGCTAAGGATGACTAAATATGGCTGTTCCACACACAAAAACGATATTTTATAACATTGATAGTTATATCCACAAAGACTGAATACAAATTCTTTTCATCAAGAAAGATCTTTCTCTGTATTGCCAGCACCCTTCCTGAAGTAAATCATTGCCGTTACTACAAACACATAGGCGAGACTGACGGCGTAAGCTATGGTTGTTTCCTTGAACATCGCCCAAAGCAGCCCTATGGCACCGACAACGGCTGCCGCCGCTTCCCACCGCTGCAGAGGCTTGAAAAGATAGAAGCTGAGTCCTCCGGCTCCGAGCACAAGCATCAGCACCCCCACCAGGAAAAAGAACAGCGTATACCACGGACTGGAAGACGTCTGTCCGAGCATGATTTCAGGAGAGCTGACCAGCAAAAACGGCAGGAAAAAACCTACGCCGCCGATTTTTGCCGCCTCTACGGCCGTTTTCATATACTTGCTTTCAGCAAGCGCCGCGGCGGGAATGGCCGTTGCCGCCACGGGAGGCGTGATTCCCGAAAACACGGCGAAGAAAAACACAAACATATGAGCGGAAAAAGGTTCCACCCCAAGCTTCACCAGTGTGGGCAGACCGACCATGGCCACCATAAGGTATGCCGCAATGGTGGGAACCCCCATCCCCAGAATGATGCACACGACTGCCGTTATGAGCAGGGCAACGATCATGCTGTCTCCGCTGAGCATGGCTATGATTCCAGGAAGCCTCATTCCCAGTCCCGTTTTGGTCATGGTGGTGATGACCGGTCCTAGCACTGCACAGGTTACGGCAATTTTCGCACCGGTCACGGCGCTTTCACGGATAGCCGGGATGAATATTTCCAGCAGGGAAGACAGTCGATTCTGCCTCCAGATGTTCCATATGCCGCAGACGACCAGCAGCAGGATGGCCCAGAAGATGGTGAACATGGGGGAATATCCCATGAACAGCATGGCAATGATCAGGGCCAGCGGTCCAAGGAAAAGCGGAGCTTCCCTCATGAGTTCCATGGCACTGTAGCACTCCATGGAAAAATTCGAGCCCAGCCCAAGCCTCTTGGCCTGAAACTGCACGTAAAGGCCCACGCCGAGAAAATACAGCAGGGCAGGCAGCAGTGCGGCCTGAAGTACCTCTACATAAGGAACATGCGCCATCTCCGCGAGAACAAAGGCCGTGACACCCATGACTGGAGGCATGATCTGACCTCCGGTGGAAGCTGCGGCTTCAATGGCTCCGGCCACGTACGGAGGGTAACCGGCTCTTTTCATCAGGGGAATGGTATACGTTCCCGTGGCGACGACATTGGCCATGGCACTTCCCGTGACCGAGCCCATGAGCGCACTTGACACTACCGACGAAATGGCAGGTCCACCGGCCAGCTTGCAGCCGGCCATCATCCCTATTTTATTGAAAAAGCTTGAAGCACCTGTGGCTCCGAGAAAAGAGCCGAACAAAACGAACAGGAAAATATAATTGGCACTGACTCCGAGTGTTGAGCCGTATATGCCGCCCTCGAAACTCATGACATACGCATTGATGAGTTCCTGATAGCTGATGTTCGGAGCCCGCAGAGGTCCAGGCAGAGCATAGCCGAACAAAGCGTAGGCGATAAAAAGAAGCGCAACCAGAGGAAAAGTTATTCCAAAGCCCCTTCGGCAGGCCTCAACGGTCAGTCCTATGATCAGTGTACCTACTATAAGATCCTGCGTATTCAGAGCGAAAATCGGTGAACGTAAAAGTTCGAGTTCGTCATATTCAACAAAAATATAGCCCGTAGCGTATACAGAAAGTACAGCCAAGATGAAGGCTATGGCTTTTTCGACAGGCTTCTCCTTCTTATACATGGACCATAGAAATGAAATGGTAAGGCCCAGCATAAGATGAAGATTGGCATGACGAATGGGTGTCAGGAAAAAAGCCTGAGTATAGGCCAGATGATACGTCACCATGAATACTGCCAGAATGGTGACCAGAATCAGTATGTTCTTATTGAGTTTCTCCATGAGGCTCTCCGAGAAAAAGGTGGAGAAATTCGATCACTCTCAGCGCAGGCCCTTTTCCTTATAGTATTTGAGCGCGCCAGGATGGATCTGCTCATCGGGCATATCCGCCCCGGGAACAGTGATTTCTCTGGACATAAGAAGGCCTATCGGAGTAATGGCCGTGATCTCCTTCTGATTTTCACACAGAATCCTGGCAATATCGTATGCCAGCTCGTCAGGCGTTTCAGAAAAGGCAAAAATACCTATGCGCTCTTCCCAGGCCAGTACGTCCCTGTCGGGTACGTTCTCGGCTATGGCCCCACGGGGGATGACCAGCGGAGGATAAATCATGCCATCTTCCTTTCCCGCCGCATCAAGCCATTCCTGCTTGACGCTGAGGAAGCGGGGTGCACCTCTGGAGGCCACCATTTCCATGTAAATGGATACGGGCTTCCACGGCCCGTTGGGATTGACGGCTACGCCCATGGCACATACGTCAAGGCTTCCGTCCATCATGCCGCTCTGCAGCGCTCCCCAGTTCATGTACATGGGTTCATTCTTCTCAGAATCCGGAATGCCGTGCTTTATGACCGACCACAGATACTTCCCCGTTGTCGTATTGCGTACGCGCAGACCAATGCGTTTTCCCGCCATGTCTTCTACAGACTGTATTTCAGGATCATATGTCACGAGCGTCTGCACGTTGGAAGTCATGAAGCCTATCAGCTTCAGATTCGGATACGCCTTAGGATAGGGGGACTTGCCTATGATGGCTTCACGGAACGGGGTTACCGCGGCACTGATGAGCATTCGTTCAGGTGAAGAAACCGCCCGCATATACGTTCCATGAGAGCCGCTTGTTTCAACGGGAAGTATCTCATATTCAGGATTGACCTTTTTAATTATCTCAGATATAGCAAATCCGCACTGGAAAGCCGTACCTCCAAACGCACCGCTACATATTTCAAACCTTTTTTCCTGGGCATATGCTCCTCCGGAAAAAACAACTGCACATATAATACTTAACATAATAAGATGTTTTTTCATTATAGACCTCCAGTTTTACGACAATTAATACAACAATAATTGCCACAATAGAATTCTAAAACCGTGCGCAAGGTATAGAATACTTCTATAATGCTTATAGACCATTATTTGAAAAAGGAGTCAATTGAAAAATTTTCATCACGTTATTAATTTCATTTGCTCCAACGTTTCCATCCGAACTGAGTCTTTTGGGACAACATTCTGAAATTATCAATTATTTCAAATAGAAATGCATAATTATAAAATATTCCTTTCCCGTGCCATACCATGCACAAAAAGGCCCGGCCTGTCGATATGATTCGACAGACCGGGCCTTTTATCTCCTGTCAAAATTTAGGAAGGAGCATTACCCCGCGTTCTTGGCAAGCTCCAGCTTCAGCCTCTCGGCCGCGCCTTCGTTGAGCTTCTTCAGTCGGGCGACATAAGCTGCTCTGTTGATGAGCGGATGCGGATCGGAAGGCTTCAGGCTGCGCAGCGCGGGAATCTTGTCCGCAAGACCGTTGGAGAAGGGATGAGCCGTAAGATCCACTTCAATGTTCAGCGAATCTTCCGACAGACAGTCTGTCCATGCTCTTTATGTAGGCGCGAACCTGATCGGGGCCTTCAATGGCATTCAGGCCCTGTCCGCCCACGGTCACGGCCCGGTACGTCTTGTCCCCGCGGCGCACGTCGTACATGTACGACGCCGTGCCCCAGGTATGTCCCGGCGTTTCAAGCACGGTGAACAGGGAATCGCCGCAGCGCAGCGTGTCTCCGTCTTTTGCCACGACATCCTTCTCTTCAAGCATCTTCCACTCTTTTGCCGTGCCCACGCTCGCCTTCGAGTACCGGAAAGCTTCGTTCCATCCGCGTTCCGTCATGACGAAACGGGCTTTTTTCAAAAGCGGCTTCAGCCGGTAATAGCCGCCCACATGATCGAAATGCCCATGCGTCATGAGCACAAGACGCACGTCGTCCGGCGCAATGCCCACGGTGTGAAGATTCTCAATGAGAGCATCTACATAAGGCTCATGCGTGGTATCAATGAGCACCCAACCTTCGCTGGTTTTGATGGCCCAGGAAGAAACCCACGCAATGCCCACCTGCCAGACATTGTCGAACGCCTGATAGGGAGCGATCTTCTGCGCGGCGGGATCATTTATCCAGGCATCCAGAGCGGCAGGAGCCTTTTTCTTCGCTCCGAGCTCCGCAAAAAGACGATTGACTTCCGCAGTTTCCAGAACGGCGGCCTTTGCAGTGGAAACAAGAGGAGAACAAATGGCGGCTCCTGCGGCGCAGCAGCCAAGCGCAAGGAATGTACGACGGGAAATGTTGTTCATGATCCTTCTTTCATCTAATCATGAGTATTGTTCCATTATAGCCGCAAACCCTGCCCGGAACAATCCATTGTAACACTTTGCCATGATATTCAACACGCTGTAACGAAAAGCGCGTTTCCATACATGACAAAGACAGGTCGAAACGCCGCCCGCGAACAAAAGGAAACGCAATGTCCGAAAAGGAAAGAGGCATTCCCGGCGCATGGCATCTTGTTCGCTCCCGTTCCACGGCACTGCCGAACGTCCGGCAATACGGCTGCATTTCCGCCACGATCCGTCAAGACCGCGCTGAAAAGGCCCGGGCGGCATGGCACTCCGCGCTTCATGAACACAGGAAGACAAACGCTGCCGCTCATAGTCGACCGCCCCTCTGCCAGGTGTGCCGTCATCCATGAGCAGGCTGTACATAGGCCTTCCGACCCCACATTCCGTCACTGCCCTCATCGTCAGATGCCGACGCACCTTTTCCCGCAGCAGCAATTTTCCGTCAGCCTGTTCTTTTAAAGTACCAGAGAATTACGCATTTCTCTCATGATGACGTTCATGTAACGTTTTCCTCTTCAATCGTCATGAAAACGTCATCAGGACGTCACGCGTACTTCAAGGGACGCATCTAATGTTCAGCACGATTCTTCAGATCGGCTTGAACCTTTGGAAATTCCAAGAAAAACAACAAAGTCGGGCAATGCCCGAAACGATTGCGCTCTCGGTGTTTTCAGGGGCTGCCCATCTGAAACAGCTCTAACGCATTATGGAGGAAACATGATTCCCGCTTCCCGATGGCTGAAATTCGCCGTGGCAGCCCTGATGTGCGCTCTGACGCCCCTTTCCGCGTCTGCCGCGACCGCCGATTCCCGTCCAGAGCTTGTCGTTGCCGTGGCGGAAATTCCCGAAGGACTGGAGCCTTCCAAGGAACTTTCCAACATGGGAACCCGCATCACCTACAACATCTTTGACACGCTCATCCGCCGCGACTTTCTGGCTGACGGTTCCGGAACTGCGGCAAAGCTTGTTCCTGGACTTGCCGAAAGCTGGAAGCGCATCGACAACAACGGCATAGAACTGCACCTGCGCAAGGGCGTCAAATTCCACAACGGCGACGAGCTCACCGCCGACGACGTGGTGTTCACCTTCGAGCGCATGCTCAAGCCCGACTATCCCGCACCGGAGGGCAAAGCCTACTTCTCCATTTTCAGCCGCATAGAAGCCGTGGATCCCTATACCGTGCGGATCTACACCAAATATTACGACACGCTGCTCGAACACCGCCTGTCCTCGTGGGCCAGCTGGATCGTGAACAAGCGTACCTATGAAAAGCTCGGCTTCGACGAATTCGGCCGCGCTCCCGTGGGCACCGGCCCCTACAAACTCAGAAGTCTGCGTTCCGGCGAAAGCATCGTCCTCGACGCCAACGACGACTACTACGGCGGCAGACCCACGGCCCGCAGGGTCACCTTCCGCATGGTGCCTGAAGTGGCCGCGCGCATCAGCGGTCTGGTGAGCGGCGAGTTCGATATCATTACCAATCTTCCGCCCGACCAGATTTCCACGCTGACGGCCTATTCCGACATCGACGTGCGCAGCGTGGTGCTCTCCAACACGCATATGCTCGTGTTCAACACGAGCGTCGGCCCGCTCAAGGACAAGAGAATCCGCCAGGCGCTTTCCCTGGCCGTGGACCGCAAAGCCCTCAACGATGCACTCTGGGGCGGTCAGGCCGTCATTCCCAACGGACATCAGTTCCCAGAATTCGGCGACATGTACGATTCTTCCCGTCCCGGACAGACGTACGATCCGGAAAAGGCCAGAGCGCTTGTGAAGGAAGCCGGCTACCGCGGCGAGCCCATCATCATGTATACGCAGGCCAACTACTACGTGAACGCCCTTTCCGCCGCCCAGATCATGCAGGAAATGTGGAAGGCCGTCGGACTCAACGTAAAGCTCCAGGTCATTGAAAACTGGAAGGCCGTCAAGAAAGAAGACATCATGATCCGCAACTGGTCCAACTCCAACCGCTATCCCGACCCGCTCGGCTCGCTCGCCGTGCTCTGGGGCGCCAACGGCGCTCCTCAGACCTCGTGGAAAACCTGGACCGGTCCTGCGGCCGAAGCCTTCAACAAGCTCATCGCCGAACTTGAGCGCACCTCAGACACGGCAGCACGCAAGACCATTTTCGGAAAAATGCTGGATCTGTGGGAAGACGAAACTCCCGGCATGACCCTGTATCAGCCCCTTGAAAGCTACGGCGTGAAGAAATCCGTGCACTGGAAGCCCTACAGCTTCTACTATATGGATCTGCGTCCCTACAATCTGAGCTTTTCCGCCAGATAACGCCCGCCGGCGTGCGCCTTCGGGCGCACGCCGCCTTCAGGAATACGCGTCATGCTGCTTTCCATTCGTAATCTCGGCGTCCGCTTCTGGAGTCCCCGCGGCATTGTCCGTGCCGTAAGTCATGTCAGTCTCGACGTTCGTCCGGGAGAAATCGCGGGCATTGCCGGAGAAAGCGGTTCCGGCAAGAGCGTCACCTGCATGGCCGTCATGGGACTTCTGCCGCGGCGTTTTTCACACGTTACCGGTTCCGTGCGCCTTGAAGGCCGCGAGCTTTTCGACCTGCCGGAATCGGAACGCCGCCGACTCCGCGGCAGAACGCTCGCCATGATATTTCAGGATCCGTCAAGCTGTCTCGATCCCATACGGCGCATCGGCAGCCAGATCGAAGAATCGCTGCGTCTCGCCCATCCCAAAGCATCCCGGCACGAGCTCAGGGATCGTACCCGGGAACTTTTGCGCCGCGTGGGCATTGCCGATTCCGCAAGGCGCATGGACGAGTATCCGCATCAGCTTTCCGGGGGCATGAACCAGCGTGTCATGATTGCCATGGCCCTGGCCTGCAATCCCCGTCTTCTTTTTGCGGACGAACCGACCACCGCACTCGACGTGACGACGCAGGCACAGATTCTCGATCTGTTGAGAAGTCTTTCCGAAGAGCGCCGCATGGCCGTAGTCCTCGTCACGCACGATCTCGGCGTCATGGCACAGACAGCCGACCGCGTGGCCGTCATGTACGCCGGGCGCATCGTGGAAAACGCTCCCGTGAAAGAACTCTTTTCTCACCCGGCGCACCCTTACACCCGCGCCCTTCTGCGAGCCTGCCCCCGCACCGACATCACCGTGCGCCGACTGGAGGCCATTCCCGGCACGGTCCCCCCTCTCACCGAGGCCATGCCGGGGTGCACCTTCGCTCCGCGTTGCAGCGAAGCCTCAACCGAATGTTCCCAAAGCGTTCCTCCCCTCATGAGACTGGGGGAACATTCGACCTTCCGTGCCGACGAAGGGGACGAGCATCTGTGCGCCTGCCTCAAACCCGCGCTCAGGAGAGCCTCATGAACGAATTTGAATGTTCCGGCGACCACGGAGCACTGCTTCGGGCCTGCCGCCTCGTCCGCACGTTCGACGCCGGACGCGAAGGACTGTTCGGTCCGCGCCGCAAGGTGCGCGCCGTGGACGGCGTTTCCTTTGCCATCATGCCCGGAGAGGCGCTGGGGCTCGTCGGAGAAAGCGGCTCCGGCAAATCCACCGTGGGCAACATGGTAAGCGCCCTGCTTGCTCCGACCGAGGGGGAAGTCTGGTTTGAAGAGCATCGGATTCCCGACAGAACCCTTTCCCGCTCGCGCCGGAAAGAATCGCTCTCGTATCTGCGCCGCAATCTTCAGGTTATTTTTCAGGATCCTGCGGGCACGCTCAATCCCCGGCTGTCCATAGGAGAACAGGTGGCTGAACCTTTGCGCATACACGGCGAAAAGAATGCCCGCAGCATCCGTAACCGCGTAAACGAAACACTGCTTCAGGTGGGACTGAACGAAGACATGGCCGCCCGCTATCCGCACGAGCTTTCCGGAGGTCAGCGCCAGCGCGCCGTGGTGGCCCGCGCCCTCATCACCCGGCCGAAGCTCATTGTCTGCGACGAGCCGACGTCCGCGCTCGACGTATCCATACAGGCGCAGGTGGTCAACCTTCTCGGAGACCTGAAGGCCGAAACCGGGGTATCCTACCTTTTCATTTCGCACAATCTCGGCGTGGTGCGAACCGTATGCGACCGCGTCGCCGTCATGTATCTCGGCAGAATCGTGGAAGAAGCGACCGTGGACATCATCTTTTCCCATCCAGCTCATCCCTACACGAAAGCACTTCTCGACGCCAATCCCGTGCCGGTTCCCGGCATGAAGCGTCACTCGCCTTCTCTGAAAGGGGAACCGCCGAGTCCTCTTGAAATTCAGCCCGGCTGCCGCTTCATCGAGCGCTGTCCCCGCGCTCATGAGCGTTGTCGCCGTCTTGTCCCCGAACTGCGTCCCGCGCCCGGCATTCCGTCTTCGACGCCCTTCTTCCACCGTGTTGCCTGTCACTATCCCGAAACCGACTGAAAACATCCCTCAGAGACAACCGCCATGCATCCGCTTCTTCCCATAGCCCATCGGGGCTACTCCGCCCGTTTTCCCGAAAACACCCTTGCCGCCTTCGCGGCCGCCTACGACTTCGGCGTGCTGGCCGTGGAAACCGACGTTCGTCTTTCCGCCGACGGCGTGCCCGTCTGCCTGCACGACGCCTCGCTGGAACGTCTGGCCCGGTCGGAAAAATCCGTGGCCAGAACGCCGCTCTCGGACATACGTCAGACGCTCTGCGACGCCGGACGCGACCTCTGCCTGCTTGAAGAGGCCCTTGCCCTCGCGCTTGAACGCAAAGGACGCCTGCTTCTCGACGTGAAGGCACAGGACGCTCTGCCGAAGATACACGCGCTCCTTGTTTCCATGGCCGTGCCTGCCGACGCCGTGACGCTCGGACTGCGCTGCACCTCACAGGTGAAGGAATGGCGGAAGATGGACGCCCGGCATCCCGTTCTGGGTTTTCTTGCGCACACGGAGGAAATCCCCGATTTCTATGCTGCAGGCGGCACCACAGTCCGCTTCTGGGAGGAAGACCTCACCGCCGACCCGCGCCTCGTCCGTCTTGCCGAAGGCCGCCCCTTCTGGGTCATGGCCGGAGCAAGGGAGCACGGCTGCGGCGACATCACCCTTCCCCGCCTTGCCTGTCTGCGACAGCTCGGCGCTTCGGCCGTTCTGCTCAACGACCCCTCGCTGATCGGCCCCTGCAAAAACGGAGGCGTTGCGGCATGAAGGCCCGTGTTCTCGTCATGGTGCTGGACGCTTTCTGCAGCGACATGCTGAGCGAGAAGCTCACCCCGAATCTGAAAAGATTCGCCCGCGAGTGGACGAGCGTTCCTGCGGCTCGTTCCGTCTTTCCCAGCGAAACGCGCGTGTGCGCCTCTTCTCTGGCAAGCGGCTGCTGGCCGGAGCGGCACGGCATCACGGCAAACTACCAGTTTCTTCCCCCGGACGGACGTCTTTTCAACAGCGGGCTTCCCGAAGATCTGCGGGAGTGGAAAAAAAGGCTGAGCGAACCTGCGCTCTGCGTTCCGCCCGTTCCGGACCTCGGCAGAGCGCTCGCCGGAGCAGGACGAAGCCTTCTTACCGTGGCGGCCGCCTCCGACGGCTGCTGCAGTCTTCTTGACTGGGACGCGGCAGCCCTCGGCCATACGCGGCTTGTGGTGCGCACACCGTCTCTGTGCACACCGGACGGAAGTCATGAAGACATGGTACGCGCGTTCGGTCCAGTTCCTGCCGTGCGCGAGGCCGACGGCACGTATTCTCCGGCGCTCATGGCGTACACCGTTTCCGTCCTGCTCGGACGCATCGACGCGGACATGCCAGACGTCGCGCTCTGCTGGCTTCCCGAGCCGGACATGGCCGGTCATCTTTTCGGCACACGAAGCATGCAGCACGACAGGGCGCTTTCCGTCATCGACGAACAGTGCGGCCGTGTCATGGAATGGTGGGAGAAAAAGGGCAGGGATCAGGGCTGGCAGCTTCTGTTCATGGCCGACCACGGCATGGACGACGCCGACGCTCAGCGCGACATTCCCGCAGCCCTGCAGGCGGCCGGATTCGAGACGACCGTTGCCGAGGACGGACAGGCGATCACCGCCGTCATGGACGGCTCGACCTTTCGTATTCTGAACGCCGCCAGCGGCCACGCAAGGCTGGACGGGCCGTGCGGGGAAAAGCCCCTTCGCGCTCTGATCGAAACGCTGAAACCGCTCTGTCACGACGTGTTTCTTGCCGACGCTCTGCTGCAGCGCTTCCCGGACCCCGGCGTCCGCCCCCTCTCAGGCGCGCGCTGCAGCCATGCTCTCGGCCCTCAGATACGATTCACGCTGGCGGGCTCTGACGGCAATCCCGGAGCTCCCTCAGGCTCCGTGAAAATCGGCTTTCACGGAGGATGCGGAAAACGTGAAATGAACCCGCTGCTTCTTGCCGGGGGACGACTCCTGCGCTCCCGATACGAAAGCCTGAAGCCTTCAGCCCTGCCCGACATCGCGCCCACCGTGCTCACCATGCTCGGCGTTCCCGTGCCGGAACGGATGCAGGGGCGGGTGCTTACGGAACTTTTTGCCGACACGGGGACTCTGTGACCATGCTTGCCTTCATTCTGCGAAAAACGCTTCGCGCACTTCTGACCATGTTTCTGGTGGTCACGTTCACCTTTCTCATCCTCCGCATTTCCGGCGACCCCACGGAAGTCATGTTTCCCGACGACGTCCCGCAGGAGGTCAAGGACGCCTACCGCACGGCATGGGGACTGGACCGTCCGCTGCCCGAACAGTTTGCAAAGTATCTCATCAGCGTGGGACACGGCGACCTCGGCTATTCCTTCCGCGACTCCCGCCCGGCGCTGGATGTGGTGACGGAACGCATTCCCGCCACCCTCAGACTCGGCCTGTGCTCGTTTGCGCTGTCCATCTGCCTCGGCATTCCTCTCGGCCTGTGTGCGGCCTTCCGCAGAAACACGTTTCTCGACAGACTGGCCACATCGGTCAGCGTCATGGGCTACAGCATGCCAAACTTCTTTCTCGGCATACTGCTCATACTGCTTTTCTCGCTCAAGCTGCGCCTGCTGCCGAGCTCAGGCTCCGCCACGCCGGAACATCTCATCATGCCCGTCATCACGCTGGGCACGGCCACGGCGGGCATCGTGGCCCGCTTTACCCGTACCGCCGTGCTCGACGTGCTGGGGCAGCCCTTCGTCATGGCCGCAAAAGCCAAGGGGCTTTCCGTTTCAAGACTTATCTTCGGTCATGTTCTGCCCAACGCCGCCATACCCGTCATCACCATTCTCGGGCTTCAGCTCGGCTCCGTCATCGGCGGCGCGCTGGTTACGGAAACCGTGTTCGCCTGGCCCGGCATAGGCCGCCTTCTCGTGCAGTCGGTCAACTACCGCGATCTTGCCGTGGTGCAGACCATCGTTCTCATCATCGCGGCCAGCATGATCATCTGCAACCTGCTGGTGGACATGGCCTACGGCTGGCTTGACCCCCGCATCCGCTCCGAGCGGGCCGGAAACTGACAAGGACAACGCCATGAACAAAGCCATCGACGCCGCTTCCGCCGCATCCATGAATGTCGCGCCGTCTGCCGACGAGCGCTCTCCCTTCGCACAGCACGACGATGCCGACAACTTCCGCTGCAAACCTCCGGTGCGCTATCCGCTGCTCGTCGTCATCAGTGCGCTCGTTCTTGCCACGCTCTTTCTCTGCGGCCTGTTCGCCGAACAGCTCGCTCCCACGGGCTACGCCACGCAGGATCTTGCCTCCAGGCTCAGTCCGCCCGTATGGCTGGGCGGAAAGTCCGGACTTCTCGGCACGGACTTCCTCGGCAGGGACATCTTCTCCCGTCTGCTCTACGCCGTGCGCATCAGCCTGCTCGTCGCCTTTGCCGGAACGCTCATTTCCTGCACCATGGGCACGATTCTGGGCTTTCTTGCGGCGCACAGAAAAGGCTGGACCGACGAAATGGTCATGATGCTGGTGGACTTTCAGGCATCCATGCCCTTCGTGCTCATCGCTCTGGCCATTCTGGCCTTTCTCGGCAACAGTCTCGGCCTGTTTGTCGCCGTCATGGGACTGAACGGCTGGGAGCGCTTCGCCCGCTTCACCAGGGGCCTTGCCCGCTCCGCCTCCGCCCGTGGCTATGTGGCCGCCGTGCGGGCCATGGGCGCCTCTCCCCTGCGCATCTATCTTCGGCACATACTTCCCAACATCGCCGGCGTGCTCATCGTTCAGTTCACGCTCAACTTTCCGAGCACGGTGCTGCTCGAGTCCTCCCTCAGCTTTCTCGGACTCGGCATACAGCCGCCCCTGACCAGCCTCGGCGCCATGCTGGGCGAAGGCCGCAACTATCTCATCAACGCCTGGTGGATATCCGTCGCACCCGGTACGGTCATCTTCTGCGTGACCCTTTCGGCCTGCATTCTGGGCGACTGGCTGCGCGACAGGCTCGACCCCACGCTGCGCTGAACGACGCCGGAACACGGCACGACGCAAGGACCGGAATCCGCCCCCCGGCCCCTGCATCGTGCCCCACGAACATCTCACGACAAGCGCTTCTCTATCCGCACCGTGTATTTTGCCACGTAGTCGTCATCCTGCTGAGCGAGCAGATAGTTCATCTGATCATAGGCATACACATCCCCGCAGATCGTCATGCCCCTGTCCGAAAGCTCCCTCATCATCCGCAAAAAGGCCTGTGCATGACTCTGCATGTCTCCTCTGTGGAAAAGGCAGGCATGCTCTCCCCCATCCACTCGCCCTGAATTTTCCAGACCGGAACGCTGCCATGCGGCAGTAAATATGCTGCATATGCGGAAGGTCCCCGTCCGGGCATATTCCCGGGGAATGATAACGCCGAGCGGCGGATCAATGGCGTTGCCGTCCATGAGACTCTGCATCAGACACCGGGAATAGCATTCCACGCTCGATTCCCGGCCCGCAATCTTCTCCGAATCCACCGGATAGACAAGAATGTCCGCCGCACTCCTGTGCTCGAAAAACAGGCGGTCGTACTCGGCGGACACCGCTTCTCCGGCCATGGCCGCCAGCTGCTTCAGCATGAAAAGACGATGGGCAAGGCGCTCCTGCTCTTTTTCCAGCACGGCAATGCGCTCCGTGACAAGTCCGAGTCTTCCTTCCTGTCCGCAGCCTTCCCTGTGCCTGCGTATGTCCTCCAGCGTGCTCCCCGTTTCCTTCAAAAGAGAAATGAGATCAAAATCGAAGAACTGCTTCATGCTGTAGCGGCGATAGCCGTTCCCGGACACGTGATCCGGTCTGAGCAGCCCCTTTCTGTCGTAGTGCAGGAGCGTTTCCTTGGTCGTATGGCACAGGCGGGCGAATTCCCCGATGTTCAAAAAAGTTCTGCTTCCCACGCTTTTCTCCTTGACCCTTGTGTTACCCGGTAGTTTACGCTCGAGAACCGCCGGAGAAAAGTCTTCCGGCTCACCGAACAACCCGCCAAGGCTGCCATCACATGAAACGGACCGAACTTTCCTCCGCACGCGCGGCATGCGCGTATTTCTTTCTCTGCCCGGGCCTCTCCTACGGCCTGCTCACCTCCCGACTGCCGGCGCTGAAAATGCAGACCGGGGCCGACGAGTCTCAAATCGGACTTCTTCTGCTGTGCCTCGGCCTGTCCAGTCTTGCCGCCCTGTTCAGCAGCAGTCATCTCATTGCCCGATGGGGAAGCCGGCTCATTCTGACAAGGGCTTCCCTGGTTCTGCTTGCCGCCATTCCCCTGTGCTGTCTTGCCCGAACTCCCCTTCAGCTCGGTGCAGGATGCCTGCTCACCGGCGCGAGCATGGGACTTGCGGACGTGGCCATGAACACGCAGGGCATTCAGATAGAGCAGCGCTACCGCATCTCGTGCATGTCCTTCATGCACGCAGCCTACAGTCTGGGAGGCGTCACGGGGTCGCTGACCGGGGCGGCCTTTGCGGGGCTCGGTCTGAGTCCTTTTTTCAACGCAGTCTGCATTCTGGGGCTTTACGCCTGCTTTCGGACATGGGCCTCGCCGCGGCTTCTCGACGACGTTCCCGCATCGCCCGCCGAACGAAAGGAAACTTCCCGCACGCTGCCCCCGTTTGTGGTCGTCTGCGGCATTCTTGCCATGCTTGCCTACTCCTCTGAAGGCTCCGTGGCAGAATGGGGAAGCCTTCTGCTTTTCACCGTCAAAGGCGCCGGCGAACACACCGCCGCGCTCGTGTTCGCGGCCTTTTCCGTCACCACCGTGTTCTGCCGTCTTTTCGGCGACAGCCTGCGCCGCACGCTGAGCGATTTCATACTCATGCTCGGAGGCTCACTGCTGGCGCTGGCCGGAATGCTGATCGTGCTGCTTTCTCCCTTGCCGGTCGCATGCCTTGCAGGATACGCACTCATGGGCGCGGGGCTTTCTCCCATCGTGCCCACGCTCTTCAGCCGCGCGGGAAACTGCCCCGGCATCAGCGCGGGAAGAGCCAGCGCCGTGGTCTCCATTCTCTCCTACAGCGGTCTTCTCTTCTTCCCGCCCATGCTCGGCTTCATCGCCCATGGAAAAGGTCTGGAAAACGCGCTGCTCATCGTGGTCGGCGCCTGTGCGTGTCTTGCTCTGGGGGCCTTTCTTTTCAAAACGGGGAAAAAAGGGCGCGGACGTTCCTGATCCGAACGGGGCGTCAAAAAACGCGGCTCTGCGAATCCTGAGCCGTTCTGTCTCGGCTCATCCCGTCATCTTCCCCGAACATGAAAAAACGCCGGAAGAACATCTCCCGGCGTTTTTTGCGTCCCTATGCCGACAATCAGCGTCTGTTCCACGGCATTTTCGCCAGCAGAAGCCCGAGGCCGCAGAAGCCCGTGACCCCGGCGAAGACCAGCCCGGCCCCCACAAAGGCGGACAGCCAGAACATGGGATGCCACACAAAGCTGCCCAGTATGCCGAGAAGCACGAGAGACCCCGCGCCTATCTGGATCTGCCTGAACAGCGGCATGACCGTCTTCTCATGCCGTACCGGCAGCCCTTCCTTCATCCAGCCGTTGAGACCGCCTTCCATCTGCCAGGCCTGCGTGTCGCCCGCGAGGGTCTTAAGCTCATCGGCGGCCTTGTCCGTTCTCCTGCCGGAACGGCAGAAGAAGATCACCGGCTTGTCCGGCGCATCCTCGTCCTTGACGGAGTACAGACGGGCGATGGACAGCGGTACCAGACGCGCCTGAGGAATGAAGTTTTCGGCATATTCCGAGGTTTCCCTGATATCAATGAGACGGGCCTGCCCGTTTTGCAGCATCTCGTACGCCTTGCGCGGAGCAATGGTCTGAAGCATGACGATCTCCTGTTGTTTTTGCGGTCAGATTGGCAGAATTCGTTAAAAGGCGCAAGAGGGAGCGGCCTTATTTCCCAGCGGCTTTCACAGTTTCGCCCGCCGAGGCATGAGCCCTTCAGGCACTCCGGCCGAGACACGAAACACGGAAGACGCAGGGACCGGGACAGGCAATCTTTGGGAAATATCATGTATGTATTAAAAAATAACAGTAAAAACAGCATATTAATTGAACGCCGGTACATTATTGACATTTATGAGCAAATCATACTACTTTTTTGTCCGCCTTTCCGGGGAAGGCACATGATCCCGTAGAAGCTGCCTGAACGCCGCAAGGCCGACTAGCAGTGGAGGGAGCTCTGGAGAATCCCGTTTGGGTGCCGAAGGTGCAAGGCGAAAGCTGAAACTCTCAGGCCAAAGGACAGAGCTTAGGATCCTGCCGCTCGACCATACCTGCCGCTTCATCCCTAAGCGTTTCTCTGGAGCAAATCTCATGGATTTGCTCTTTTTTTGTACCCTGAAACAGAGATCGCACGGGAGCGGCAGCGCTTCCCCATGCGCTCGAAGGAATGTTCCCATGGAAATCATCAGTCAGATAGTCGATGCGGTCAACGGCGTGCTCTGGGGCTGGCTTCTGCTCTTTCTGCTCTGCGGCACGGGCATCTTCTACACCTTCCGGCTGCGCTTCATACAGCTGCGCAGGTTTCCCCATGCCTTCCGCCGTCTTTTCAGCAACATTTCCCTGCACGGTGAAAGCGCTGACCACACCGGCATGAGCTCCTTCCAGGCGCTGGCCACGGCCGTGGCCGCGCAGGTGGGCACGGGCAACATCGCCGGCGCAGCCACGGCCATTGCCGCCGGCGGCCCCGGAGCCATATTCTGGATGTGGCTGAGCGCCTTCTTCGGCATGGCCACCAACTATTCCGAAGCCGTGCTCGCCCAGCGCTACAAAACCACCAACGAACGCGGCGAAACCGTCGGCGGACCGGCCTACTACATCCGCGCGGCCTTCACGGGCACCTTCGGCAGGCTGCTCGCGGGCTTCTTTTCCGTGGCCATCATTCTGGCCCTCGGCTTCATGGGCAACATGGTGCAGTCCAACTCCATAGGCGCGGCCTTCAGCACGGCCTTCGGCCTCTCTCCCGTGCTCGTGGGCGTGGTGGTCGCCATCATTTCCGCGGCCATCTTCATAGGCGGCGCCAAACGCATCGCCTGGGTCATGGAAAAGCTCGTGCCTCTCATGGCTCTGCTTTACGTGGGCGGCTGCCTCGTCATCATTTTCGCCAACATCACCGCGCTGCCCGGGGCCTTCAAGACCATCTTCGTCATGGCCTTCGATCCCCAGTCGGCGGGCGGCGGCGCGCTCGGCATCACCGTGCGCGAAGCCATGCGCTACGGCGTGGCCCGCGGCCTCTTCTCCAACGAGGCAGGCATGGGCTCCACGCCGCACGCCCACGCGCTCGCCAAGGTCGACCATCCCGACGATCAGGGCATGATGGCCATGATGGGCGTGTTCATCGACACCTTCGTCGTTCTCACCTGCACGGCCCTTGTCATCGTCATCACCGGCGTGTGGAACTGCGGCAGCACCGGTACTGAGCTCGCCCAGATCGCCTTTGACACCGTGTTCGGCTCCTTCGGCAACATCTACATCGCCATCTGCCTGTTCTTCTTCGCCTTCTCCACCATCATCGGCTGGTACTTCTTCGGCGAGGCCAACGTAAAGGCGCTCTTCGGGGCAAAATACGTCAAAATATACGCCACCATCGTGGTCGTGTTCATCATCATCGGCTCCGGCCTCAAGGTGAACCTTGTGTGGAACATGTCCGACATGTTCAACGGCCTCATGGTGCTGCCCAACCTCATAGGTCTGCTGGCCCTCTCCGGCGTAGTGGTCGCCATAGCCAAGAGCAAGGAACAGAAATAAGGCTGTATTCTCGGAACTCCGCTCCTGCTAAAAAGCTCCGTAAAAATCCGGAAAGCGTCCTTCTGAGACGCTTTCCGGATTTTCGTTGCAACTTCCGCAGCAGGCTCCACGTCCTGCCTCTCACGCATCTTTCCTGTAAAGATACTCGCTCTCCGGCACTCTCTGGACCAATGTTCTTTCTTGCGTACCGGACGCCCTGTGCCAGTCGCGCTCCCTCACAGCGAAACGACTGCTCTTCAAAAAGATTCAGGAGATATCATCGACCTCCATGATCGAAAGGAATCTGGGCGCGTGCATTCTCCTGACATTCTCCTGCACAAGACCGGCCTAAACGCGATGATGCGCTGCCGGACAAACAAAGCCATACGCTCACCGTGCTGCCTCACCTTGCCTGAACATAAGGGCCCCGCTTCACGGGAAGCGGGGCCCTTATGTACTCATGTCAGGCGTTGCGCTAAAAGACACCCCGCCCCAAAAACGTTACAGCTTCAATCCCAGAGCCAGGCCCTGGTCCATGGCCTCGTAGGCATCGCCGATGTGATCGCAGTCTCCTATGGCATGTACGGGAATGTCGCAGCCTTCCAGTGCCTGTTCCAGCTTTTTGTCCGGCACGGTGCCGATGGCCAGCACCAGCGTATCGGCCTTCACAGGGAAGAGCGCGGAACCATGAGCAATTTCCACCGTGTGTTCCGTCAGACGGAACAGGGAGGAGTTGGGGAAGAGGCGGATATTGTCACAGGCGGCTATTTCCTTGAACAGCCAGCCGCGGATGCGGGAAATGAGTCCGCGCCCGAGTTCATTCAGCTCCACAAGGCAGACCTTTTTGCCGTCGCGCGCCAGCTCCAGCGCCGTTTCCAGACCGATATACCGGCCGCCGAGCACCACACAGCGCTCGCCGGTGGCGACCTTGCCGCGCAGAACGTCCATGGCATAGACGATATTCATGCCGCTATCCAGCCCGTCCACACCCGTCAGCGGACGGGGCGTAGCACCCGTGGCCAACACGATGTCATCGGGTCTGTCGCTGAGAATGCGCTCTCTGTCCAGTTCCGTATTGAGATGGATGGCCACGCCCGCCTTCAACATGTTCTCATGCAGCCACGGAACCAGCGTGCGGAAGGTTGCCTTGTCCTTACCGGCGGAAGCGACCAGCCACTGACCGCCCAGTTCCCCGGTCTTTTCAAAAAGTTCCACCTGATGCCCGCGCTCGGCCAGCGTCAGCGCACAGCGCATTCCGGCAAGACCTCCGCCGACGACATAAATTTTCTTCGGCGTCGGAGCAGGAGTCGGCACATAGGTGCCTTCCATCATCAGAGAAGGATTGACGGTACAGCACATGCCGCGGTTTGCGAGTCTCGGGCGGGAAGCCCAGGTCTGGCAGTTGTTGCAGCGCACACAGCGGCGAATGCTGTTCTCCTCGCCCCGGCGCAGCTTGCCCACATAATCCGGATCGGCCAGCAGCGGCCGGGCGATACCGATGAAGTCGGCCACACCCTCAGCTATCATCTTATCCGCCAGATGCGGGTCGTGCATGCCGCAGCTGGCGATGATGGCCACATCGGGAAGCGCCTTCTTGACCTTGGCCGTATCCTCAACGTTTCTCTCCTCGCCCTCGGCATAGATGGGCACACCGTGCCACAGGCGTTCCTGACCGCCTGCGGCCATGAGAAAGGCGTCCACTCCGGCTTCCGCCAGATATCCCATTTCCTCAATGCCCTCTTCCAGCGTCATGCCGCCTTCCATGTAATCGCACTTGGGGAAGCGGATATAGACGGGGAAGTCCGACCGGGTACGCTCACGGACGGCTTCCACAATCATGCGGGGCAGCGTGATGCGCTTTCTGGCGCTTCCGCCGAAATCATCGGTACGACGGTTGCTGTAGGGAGACAGGAACTGACTGATGAACTTGCCGGAGCCGCCATGAAGGGCAAAACCGTCAAACCCGGCTTCGTACAGTCTTTTGCCGGCCTGAGCATAGCATTCGATGTAGTCCAGTATTTCCTGACGAGTCATTTCCCGGGGCACCACAAGATCCCACGAGCCTCTCACCGGAGAAGGGGCGATGCATTCCTTTTTCGTGCCCGCGCGCGAACCTGCGCCTCCGAGCTGAAGAAATACCTTTGCGCCCCCGGACTTGATGAGCGCGGCCAGCTCGGCCAGCTTTTCGATATACTTGTCGTCCCACAGGGCAAGGCCGCGGGCCAGCTTTACGGAAGGCCAGGCAAAGGTCTGCTGCACGGTAACAAGTCCGGCCTGCCCGAGACGCGCCCTGTGAAAATCAAACAGCGGCTGGCCTACGAAACCATCTTCCGTTCCGCCTCTGGTCTGCACGGAAGTCTGCACATAACGGTTGGGAATTTCCAGATTGCCCAGTTTTGCAGAAGTGAAAAGATGAGAAAAAGACATGGTACGGCTCCTTCTGAACCGGTTGGAGGGAAACGTCCCGCGTTTCCGGAAGAGCTCTTCGGAAAAGTAGCCCCTTCCCGCAAAAGAGCTCATTATCGAAGCGGCGCTCAGTGACGCCATAACTTCGTACGCCCGAGGAGTCGGATCTCTCCGGACGATACTGAATGAAAAACATATGAAACATCCGCCGGTACGGCATGCCGCCCCCGGCGGATGTTCCGCTTACGGGAATAAAGGGCCTAGAACAGAATGCCTCTCGGCGTGGCGACGCCGAAGCCCAGAGAGAAGATGACGTAGCATACGGCCACGAACACGACCGTGAACACCACGTTCCACAGCACGTCTCTGGAAGAGAGCTCGTCCTTCTTCAGAATGTTGCAGAGCACGAAGATGAGCACGGCCGATGCGACGTAGAAGCCGATGTACTTTATGCCCAGCACATAGGCGATGAGCAGCACGGCGTGCATGCCTATGCCTTTCCAGTTTATGCAGGCAAAGGGAGCTGCCGTTTGTCCGGCATACTTTGCGGGCCTGAACACGGCCTTGAGAATAACAGCCAACATAAGCAGCGCCAGCAGGCCCAGCACGATGGCAGGGAACATGGCCGTCTTGACGGGATAGCTGGGAAGTGCTGAGGCAAGAGCACCGATTATCGGCAACATGATGATGCCCGAAATAAGGTCGGCGCCGCGCATTCCTTCGAAAAGTCCGGGAATATCACCAGCCAGAGCCTTCTTTGCCACCGTTTTACCGGAACGCCTAGCCTGATACACGCGGAATACGACGTACAGGATGATGAGTATCAGCATGACCTGAGCCACGGGACGGCTCATAAAGTACACTAACGCCCCTTTGGCCTTGGCCAGAGACAGCGCCTCCAGCATGGAGCGTTCCACTATGGGACCGAGAATGACGCCGAGCGCGTACGCTCCGGGATTGAAGCCCAGTCTGACAAGGAAGTATGTGACGATACCGAAGAGGACGAAAATCCAGATATCAAAATTAAGACCTCGAACAACATAGGCGCCGATGGCACAGATGACGATAACCGCAGGAAAAAGCTTGTCCGAAGGAATGCGGAGGATGTTGGCCAGAGAACCTATGGTGAACAGACCGAGGAGGAGCTGCATCACCGCGCACAGGAACAACGCCATAATAACCATGTAAACGACAGGTCCCTGTTCTGTAAGGAAATTCGGACCGGGAGTCATGCCGTGCATGAAGATGGCGGCCATAAACACCGCAGCGGCGGGAGACCCGGGAATGCCCAGCGCAAGCACGGGAATGAAGGCGCCGCCCACAAGACCATTGTTGGAGCATTCCGAAGCGACGATCCCTTCAGCCGACCCCTTGCCAAACTTTTCCGGTTCGCTGGAGGAACGCTTTGCATCCGAGTAGGCAAGCATGGTGGCCACGGAGCCGCCAACGCCGGGAACGATGCCAACGCCGACACCAATAAGTCCAGAGCGGAAAAGAAGCATCTTCATTTTGCCAAAAAGCAACCGGCATAGACGACTGAACGCCGAAATATTGTCGCGCATTCTGACCTTTTCAAAAACGATTTCCTGATCCAGCGTGCAGTTGGTACTCATGACCATGGACAGCAGGCTGGGGAGAGAAAACGTACCGAGCATGACGGGAATGAACGGAATACCGCCCATAAGCTCAATGCTTCCGAGTGTGAAACGGGGATTGCCAACATAGGCGTCTACACCTATGCACGTGGTGAACACTCCGAGTGCCGCAGAAATGATACCCTTAAGAGGGTCCTGCGAGCTGATGGCTCCAACGAGAAAAAGGCCCATACCTGCCAGCAAAAAGAGTTCCACGGCACCAAATTTAATAACAAAAGGAGCAAGCAGCGGCAGGAAAAAAAGCATGCTTAAAGCCGACATGATGCCGCCCGTAAAGGAGGCAATATTGGAAATAAGAAGGGCATCTCTCGCCTTTCCCTGCCGTGCCATGGGATAGCCATCAAAGGCCGTGACCATGGCCGCCGATGTTCCAGGTGTATTCAGAAGTATGGAAGAAATCGACCCGCCATATTCACATCCGACATAAACACCGGAAAGTGCTATAAGGGCCGTTGTATGGTCCATGGTATAGGTCAACGGCAGAATAATAATCATGCCTATGGAGGCGCCGAAACCGGGCAGTGCCCCCACTATGATTCCCAGCGACACGGAAAGCGCTATCGCCAGTATATTGATAGGTGCAAGACATGTTACAAGTCCGTCCCATAGTAATTCTAACATACTATATCCTTACGATAAGGGCTTGGCCAATTTTTAAAGAACCGTCAGGCAAAACCTGTCTGACGGTTCTTTTTTCTTCACTGACAATTCCCAGAAAAAAGGAACGTATCGGGAACACTGTTTTCCCGGCAATCACATATTTTTCAGGAAGCACAGACTCTTTGCGATGCAGGCTTCCACCATGCCGACCTCAATCCGCCGTAGCCTTGATGGTATCCTTCAGACTTTCAACCTTGGCGTCCATCTTGGCGATGGTTTCCTTCAGATCATTGCTGTCCTGGAAGCCGTAAGTGGAACCGATTCTGGCAATGGAGGCAGCCAGGTCCTTGTTGTCGCGCAGGGTGGCAAGACGGCTGGTCAGATAGTCCAGGGCTTCCTTGGGCATGTCGGCGCGGCCGATGAGGCAGTTGAACATGGTGCAGCCGTCCATGTTGATGCCGTATTCGGCAAAGGTGGGCACGCCTTCGATGATGCGTTCCTTGGAGGCCGAAGCCAGAGCGCGAATCTTGCCCTTGTGGGTAGTCAGCCACTGAGCGTTGGAGCAGGCGGCGTCAATCTGACCGTCAAGCAGAGCCACGTTCAGCTTCGTGCCGTTCTCAAAGGGAATGCGGACCATGTCGACACCGGTTTCCTTGACGAAGGATGCGAAGGTGAGGTGGTTGGAGCTGTAGGATCCGGTGTTGCCCACCGTCACCTTGCCGGGGTTCTCCTTGGCGTACTTGATGAGGTCTTCAAGCGTCTTGAAGGGGCTGTCTTCACGAACGGTGATGATTTCGTCAAAAAGCACGGACGACACAATCGGAACGAGGTTGTCGGTGTTGTAGGAGGTCTTCTGGAAGACCTGCTGCAGAGAGATGTGGGGGAAATTGTAGAAGAGCAGCGTATAGCCGTCGGGCCTGGTGCTCATGTAGTAGTTGGCGCCGACCACGCCGCCCGCACCGGCCTTGTAGTCGGTCACGATCTTCACGCCCAGCGCCTCTTCATAGAAAGGCTGGGCGGCACGGAAGTTGTTGTCGGCGCCGGTACCGGCGCCGAAGGGGATGATGACGGTGATGGGCTTTTCAGGATAGGCGGCCTGAGCGGGGGCAACCATGCCAAGGGCGAGCAGGACGGCAGCGCAGACCTTACCGAGTTTGCGGAACGTGGTGTTCATAAGAATCTCCTTGGAAAAACAGGTTAATCTATGGCTCTCGCCATGAATGCAAAAATCAGAGTCTGCGACCGAGAAGCGCGCCTTCGCGGATGGCGTAAAGCGCATCCCCAATCTGGCGGCAGTCGCCGATGGCATGATATTCCAGACCAAGCGCCTCAAGATCGGCAACAAGGCTGTTCACCGGCACCGTGCCTATGGCCAGCACCACGGTATCACAGGGAAGCGTGAGCATGGAGCCGTTGTTTGCAGCATCCACGCCTTCGCTGTTCAGACGCAGGAGAGGGGAATTGGGATAGAAGCGGACCTTGGCCTGCACCATTTCGTTGCGGTAGATGCCCACAAGACGCGGAATGCCGCCATGTCCGATTTCCAGAGCTTCGAGCAGGGAAACGTCCTTGCCCTGCTTTGCGAGCTTGGTGGCCACTTCCATGCCGATGTACCGGCCGCCGACGACAACCACACGATCCCCGACTTCGGCACGGTCCATGATGACGTCCATGCCCTGCACTACGGAAGGTCCGCCGTGAGCCGGACGGTCCACCGGAGGAAGACCGCGGGGCACGGCGCCCGTGGCGAGTACCACCACGTCCGGGTGTTCCTTCTCAAGCAGTGCACGGTTCACTTCCACGCCCGTATGGACATGCACGCCGGCCTGCTTCATGGCATTCATCATCCACGGAATGAGCGTGCGGAAATCGGACTTGTAGGACGCCTTGCCGGCAACAATCCACTGACCGCCGAGCTCGTCGGCCTTTTCATACAAATCCACGTGATGACCGCGCTCGGCCAGCGTATGTGCGGCTTCCATGCCGGCCAGACCGCCGCCTGCGATGAGGATGCGCTTCGGCGTCGCGGCAGGTTCGGGCGTGGGGAATTCGGCTTCGCGCATGGCGGCGGGGTTCACCGTGCAGGTGATGCCGGGCGTGGGGATGCGGTCCTTGCGGGACTTGTAGGTAAAGCAGTTCAGGCAGTAGATGCAGCGCTTGATGTCGCGGTAGCGTCCTTCCTTGGCCTTGATGAGCAGCTCGGGATCAGTGATGAAGGGGCGACCGAGAGAAATGAAATCCGCCGCCCCCTCTTCCAGAAGCAGTTCGGCGGCAAGCGGGTCGTGAACCTTGCCTACGGTGATGACGGGCTTGCCCGAAGCCTCCCCGATGGGACGGGCCAGATGAGCAAGGCAGTTGCGGGGGAAGAAATAGTTGAAGGACGTGTTCCAGCCCTTTTCCTGATTGCCGGCAGAACATTCGAAGGCGTCCACACCCTCGGCCGCCATGATGCGGGCAATTTCCTTGCCGTCCTCCAGCGTGTTTCCGCCCTCCACCATGTCGTCCACGCTGAAGCGGAAGATGATGGGAAAATCCTCGCCTGCCTGCCTGCGTATGGCCTGCACGATCTGACGGGGGAAAAGCGTGCGCTTCTCAAGGCTCCCGCCGTAGGCGTCGGTACGTCTGTTGCTGTAGGCCGAAAGGAAAAGGCTCACCAGCTTGCCGTGGGCGGCGTGTATTTCCACCGCATCGAAACCGGCTTCACGCGCGCGGCGGGCGGCCTGCCCGTAGCACTCCACGAAATATTCAATCTGCTCGACGGAGATTTCCTTGGGAATTCTGTCTTCAAAAGCGAAACGCACGGGCGAAGGAGCGATGGAATGCCCGTCGGGACGGCGCGTACCTCGACCGCCGAGCTCCACGGCCACCTTGGGACCATAGGCATGCATGCGCTTCATCAACTCGGCAAGAGGACGGATATGGGCATCGCACCACAGGCCCATGGCGCCGTCGGTCTGTTCCTCCCGCCAGCAGTAGGTGTGGCCCATGATGACAAGTCCCATGCCGCCTTTTGCTCTTTCCTCATAAAAACGTGCCAGAGCATCGCTGAGCGTGCCTTCCGGCCCGGCTCCGCGGGTGGCTATGGGGGCGAAAACAAGGCGGTTGTCGAGTTCCATGCCGCCGATGCGCCCCGGGGTAAGCAGTTTTTCCAGTGCCATGATGTCTCCAGTATACGGCTTTCACAAAGTCGCCCGGCTGTGCGTGCACGGGGACTTCGGAGTAGCGGAAGGCCTCTCACGCCTTCCGCATGCTCTTCTCATGAAGAAGAAAACATCTCCCGACCGGTCTGGAGCCGAGCTTTGAACCGGTCCGGAGAGAAAAGGGTTCGGGCCGGGCTACGCGGACCAGCGCTGACGCCATTCCGTAATGACGTTTCCGTTTTCCTTGCGTACCGTCAGGAACTTATCCGACAGCAGAGGATTGGTGAAGGTGTAGTCGGAGCGCTGATGCATGCCGCGGCTTTCCTTGCGCTCACGGGCGGCGTGCATGATGACTTCGCCGTTGTCCATGAGTTCAAAGGCTTCCACGGCACGCAGAAGTTCGTGGGCGTTGGCCGCCTTCACGTTGGCTTCGGCATTGCGGCGCAGGTCGGCAAGATATTTCAGACCGGCGCAAAGCAGCGTTTCGGAGCGGACTCTGTGCGGACCGGCGGCGGCGTAGTCGCCCATGATCTGCTGCAGACCGAGGGCGGCTTCCTTCCAGTGCGCCCCGGAAGGACGGGTCAGGAACGAGTCGTAGTAGGCCATGCGCTCCTGCGCCCATTCCGACTTCTCGGCTTCGACCAGAGAGCCGCTTTCCAGATTGGCCGCGGCGTGCTCGCCTTCCATCCAGCCCCAGACGGCGGCGCCGGAAATGTCGGAACGGAAGTTGCCGACCATGTCGCCGGCGGCATAGAGGCCATGTACGGACGTTTCGCCGTTGATGTCGATTTCAAGGCCGCGTCCGATGAGGTGAGGTTCATACTGCATGAACTCCACGCCGTGCTTCGAGGGATCTATGCCCTTGTCGTCCATGTAATCGAGCAGCGCGCCGAGACCTTCGCTTATCATACCGGCACGCATGAACTTCATGTCTTCAGGACCGGTTCCCGTGCAGTCAATGTAGGCGGGGCCTCTGCCGTTCATGAGCACGTCGGAATAGGCGGAGTTCCACACGTCGCAGGTGATGTCGCCCACTTCCCTCGTCGCCTTGGTGACAAAGGGGCCGAGCAGCTTGCCGTCGGGATAACGGTAAACGCCGATCCAGGTACTCTTGCCGGCTCTGGAAAAATACTTGGGCCCGGCATGACGATTGGGCAGCTCCATGTTCACGAGCTTGGCGCCGATACGCCAGCTCTGCGCCTGAGCCGCGCCGGTGCAGGAAGGGCAGAAGGCGGTATTGAACAGCCAGCCCGGAGTACCCGCCGGCGGATAGAGACGGGAAGCAGCACCCGTGGCGATAATTACCTTTTTCGCACGAACCACGGTGTAGGAAGGTTCCTTGCCGCTCATGTCGAGGGCCAGGGCGCCGGTAATGCCTTCATCGTTGCGCAGAAGATCCAGCACGGGATGATGGTTCAGTATGACGGCCCCGGCCTTCTTTGCCTGAGCGGTGAGCACCTGCTTCTGGTTGTGGCCGTCATATTTGAGGAAAATGCGCGGACGGTTGGGGAAGGCATGCCCCATGAACACATAGTCGTCACCGAAGGGCTTCATGTTGATGCCCCATTCGTGCCACTTGTCCGCAATGCTGATGGAGCGTTCGAGGAAACGCACCGACAGCCTGGTGTCGTGGCAGAGACCGAGCATGCTGTCCAGAAGCTCCTTCAGAATGGGAGCCATGTCGTTGCCGTGAGCCTTGGGATAATAGCAGGTAAAATGGTCGTTGCCGGTGGCACCGGAACCGCTGCGCCTGCTGTTGGCCTTTTCCAGCACGATGACCTTTGCACCGCCCTGAGCTGCGGAAATGGCCGCACACAGGCCGCCGATGCCGCCGCCGATAACCAGAACATCCGTTTCCAACGTATTTTTCAGCGTGAGCATGACCTACTCCTTGAACTGGGCCGCATCCACGTGCAGCAGCATGTAGTTGAGGGGAATGCGCAATGATACCGCTTTCTTGGGGCAGTCGAGCACACAGGCGTTGCAATGCCAGCATTCCTCTCCGTACGCGACGGTCGGAACCATTTTCGGGGCTTCCTGCTCAAAGACGTTCATGGGACAGATGTCGGCGCAGGTACCGCAGCCGATACATAAATCCTGATTGATGACCGGGGGCATGTGTTTCTCCTTATTGCGATGGAGGGCGTATTGATGAATTTTGCTCTGTCTTCAATGCAAAATGCATACCAAAATAATTATCTAATAAAAACACAGTATTATCTGATACATTCCTGTCGTTTTATTTGCGTTTTCATCATTTAACTTTGCGTTTTTATAAAAAACGGCCTATAGTTTTTTCTCTCCACTCCACCTCAGAAGAACCCGGTTTTCCCCCATGTATTTCGACGAAGATTCCCTGCGTGCCAGTGCCCTTTCCTTCAAGCTCATCTACCGTACCCGCGGCCTCTTTCAGACCTGCACCTGTCTGCGGGACTTTCTGGAAGGACCGCTGGCCGTTTCCCACATCAACGGCCTGTATATTCCTGCGGACTGGTCCAACGTCATCACCATGGTGGATACGCAGGAAAATCGTCCTGTTAATATAAAAAGAGAAGGAAGACAGCTGCCTCTTCTGCTATGGGAGCAACTGGACAGTCCCCTCATTGTGGCCAATCTCGACCCATACAAGGAAAAACACCTGGAAGGAGACCCCACGGCGGAAAAGCTTCCCTTCCTGCGCCACTGCTCTCTGGCAAGACTGCCGCTGTGCAGAACAGAATCCTATATTTTCGTCATCAACTTCTGGTCGGACGAATACAATGCCTTCCGGGAAGAAGACCTGTCCGTCCTTCAGAAGGTGACCAGCGGCTTTGCCGAAGAACTCGCCAACGACCTGGAAGGCCCGGCACTTCCCTCCAACCGCTCTCTGACCTGCGGCAGCGACAAGCTTGTGGAATGCTCCGGCCTCTCCCATGTTCGTCATCTTGTGGAACAGGTAGCCCCCTGTTCAAGCACCGTACTCATCATGGGGGAAACCGGGGTAGGCAAGGAATCCGTAGCAGATTCCATCCACGAACTTTCCCCCCGGCGCAACGGTCCGCTCATCAAGGTCAACTGCGGCGCCATCCCGGACACTCTGCTGGACAGTGAACTCTTCGGCTACGAAAAAGGAGCCTTCACCGGCGCTCTGACCACGCGAAGGGGCTACTTTGAGGCGGCTCAGGGAGGAACCATCGTTCTGGACGAAATCGGAGAAATGTCGCTCTCCGCTCAGGTGAGACTGCTGCGCGTGCTGGAAAACAGAAGCATCATGCGCGTCGGCAACCCCCACGCCGTTTCCCTCGACGTACGCATCATAGCCTCCACCCATGCCGACCTGCAGCGAAAAGTACGGGAAGGCACCTTCCGCAAGGATTTGTGGTACCGCCTCAGCGTCTTTCCCATCCACGTACCGCCTCTTCGCGAACGCAAGGAAGACATTCCCATACTGCTGCGCCACTTTCTGCACACCAAGGCGGCACAGTTCGATTTGCCGGAAACCATGCGCATTCCGAAAGAAGAGCTGGCCAGACTCTATGCCTACAGCTGGCCGGGCAACGTGCGCGAGCTGGAACACGTGGTAGAGCGAGCCATGATTCTCGCCCGCGGCAAAAGCGGAGCTCTGCACTTTCAGATCGAACGGGATGACTCCGGTCAGGCGCCGTGGCCTTCCGCCGGGACGGACAAAAACTCCTCAGACTGGCCCACGCTGGTGGAAATGGAAAACCGGTATATCCGTGCCGTGCTGGACAAATGCGGAGGTAAGCTGACCGGAGAAAACAGCGTCACGCAGATACTCGACATTCACTACACCACCCTGCGGGCCAGAATGAAGCAGCTCGGCCTGCCCATGCCCCGGGAAAAATGACGCCATCCCCGTCGGCGGCAGGAGCGTTAACACCGCAAAACGATGATGGACGTCCGTGCCCCTGCGCTGGCTCATTCCCTCCGCCTCGTGGGAAATTTCCGGCAAAAACACAGATGGCCCGGACTTTTCACGAAGAGCTGACGTTCACCCCTCTTCTCCGCACCTCATGGACGCCTGCGGCGTTTCCCTTCCCGGCTGCGGAACCTGCATGACAAGATCCGCCGCCCCGTTTTTCGGAGCGGCGGATCTTGTCATGCAGAATACGTGAAAAACGTTCCGCTATGTCCAGGAGAAGTCGAACACAGGATTCTTGTCGTTGATCCATCCCGTCCAGACCTCGCAGTGAAACTCCTGCCGCAGGAATCCGGCAAGCTCGTCGCGCGCCGCGAGCACCGCCTTCCCGTTGACGTCCTCAAAGCCGTCGATGGGGAAAAAGACATGACTGGTCGCTTCCGTAATCTTGCCGTCGTCACTTTGCCGCCATATCCAGCGCCTTGTCTTCACGGTGCGGCCGCTCACATACACAAGTTCGTCTTCCGGCATGGCTTCAGCCTTCTCCTCCCCCATGCCGAGGAAATGATCCTGTGCCGTGGAAAAACGTATGGCCATGCCGCAATCTTCCAGCCTGTCCACATCGTGCGCGCCCATGGGCAGCTGATACCTAAGAGAAAACGCGTTGCCGAGATCCACCACGGGATTGATGTGCGGCAGATGACCGCTCTTCTGCACCCGCTTCGTCAGGGCCTCGATGGAGCACATGAACTTGTTGGGGTTCATTCCCAGCTTCGTGAACGCCGCGCGGTATGCGGCAACGGAAGGAAGTTCCCTCACGTTCACGTCCCGGAACTCTCCGGCAAATTCGGCGGCGCTTTTCTCCAGCATACGGGCAATGGTTCCGTTTTCACGGGCATTGTCCAGTCCCCGGGCCGCCACCACGCCGAGGCAGTATCCGGGCAGAGCGTCAAATACCTTTTCATCCACGACAAAATGCTTCATCGTTGCTCCCTCAGTTGAATTCATCCTTGCCTGAAAAACTTCCGTCATGCCGAGCGGCAGCCCAAAGAACTGGCTTCTGTTCAAAAGTATAGCCCGCTCGGCCCCCGATGAACAGTCCCCGGCTCCTCACTTTCCGAAGCGCCGTTTCACCTCGCCCTTTTTCTGCAAGGCGTCCCGGCAGGGGAAGCGCACGACGTTCCGTGCTTCCGTCTCTCTGGCACGGACGAGGAGATTTTCAACGGGAAACCACACCCGATCCCAGAATGCGCCCGGACAGTCACAAATGGGGCCCCACCGGCATAGCCGGTGGTTCCTCTTATGCGCCTGTAAGGCTTTCTTACCAGCCGCGCCCTAGCAG
>NZ_CALUWV010000171.1 GCF_944324575.1 uncultured Mailhella sp.
TTCGTCGCTCCGGTCGGACGACGGACACGTCCCCCGAAGCCGGACGTCCGGAAAAGGCCTATCACTTCAGCGGCTGGACGCTGGACATCTCGGCCCGTCATCTCATTGCTCCCGGCGGCATGGTCGTGAATCTGAGCGGAGCGGAATACCGTCTTCTCACCATTTTTCTCGAGCATCCGCAAAAGGTCCTGAGCCGCGACTTCATTCAGGACGAACTGCAGGGGCAGGAAACCGACCGCAGCCCCTTCGACCGCAGCCTGGACGTGCAGGTTTGCCGTCTGCGTGCGCGCCTGCGCGACACCGGCGACGGCGACAAGGGACGCGAGAACAAGCTCATAAAGACGGTGCGCGGTGACGGCTACGTGTTCACCAGCTCCATCACGGCGGAGTAGTCATGGACGTTGCGGAAAGCCGGAGCCGGTCCGGGGAAAAGAGCGGCGTGCTCTGCCGTCTGAGGCGTCTTGCCTCGCGCCTGTCGCCGGACTCCCTTCTGGCCAGGCTCATACTCATTTTTTCGGCCGGCTTTTTTGCGCTGCTCCTGCTTACCACCATTTATGCGGGAGAATCCCGGCATTTCTACTTCATGCGTGCGCTCATGGGCGACAGAGCCCGCCGCATGGCGGAAGTGGCCGTGCTGCTCGACGCCACCTCCCCGGAAATCCGTTTTGTGCTGCGCGAGCAGCTCAACAGTCGGGGCTTTTTCGTGCGCTTCATGTCCACGCGGCCTTCCGTGTCCGTGCATGAGGATCTGAAGGAAATGTCGGAGCTCATGGAATACATGCTGAACGTTTCCCTCGCGCGTCTTTACGGCGACATGCCCGCAGGGCACGGACACGGAATGCACGGAGCGGGCCACGGAAGCGCGAAAAGCCTCATGAGCAACGAAGATGTGCCCCGTCGCGGCGTTCTGGCCATTCGCGAGCTGAATCTTCCGAGCCCCATGGAATCCTTCGGCCAGTCCGTGTGCCAGTACTTCACCAAGGACAAGAAGACCCGCGGCCCTTCCGTGTATCAGGCCACGGCCGTGGTGCCCCTGCACGACGGCACCTGGGTGGTCATCGAGGATTCCGCGCCCGGCTATCCCCCCATGCCCTATTTCCCGTTTACCAGCATCATGGCCATAGAAATGTTCTTTGTGGCCATCAGCCTTCTGGCCTTCTACCTGTGCGTGAAGCCTCTGCGCAGGCTGGCCCGCGCCGCCGATCGCTTCGGCCGCGACATACGTACCCCCGCTCTGCCGGAAACCGGCCCCACGGAAGTGCGCGAGGCCGCCCAGGCCTTCAACCGCATGCAGACGAGCATACGGGAGTTTCTGGACGAGCGGGAGCGCACCCTTGCCGCCGTGTCGCACGATCTGCGCACGCCGCTTACGAGAATGCGCCTGCGCGTGGAGCAGCTTGACGAGAGTCAGCGCATTCCCCTTCAGAAGGACATAGGCGAACTGCAGCAGATCATGGACACCACTATAGACATTGCGCGCAGCAAGAGCGAGAATGTCGCCGTGGTGGACGTCATGTCCCTCATTGAAAGCCTTGTGGAAGACAGGCAGGACATGGGACAGGACATCCGCATGGAAGAGCGGCTGCAGGATCCCGAAGCCATGTTTTCCATACGGCCGCTCAAGGCCCGCCCGCTCAGCATGAAGCGCTGTCTGGCCAACCTCATGGACAACGCCCTGCGTTACGGCGGCCATGTGGTGGTGGATGTGGTGGACGGTGACGACATGCTTTCCGTCATCATTTCCGACAGCGGACCCGGCATTGCCGAGTCTGAGCTCAAGAAGGTTTTTGAGCCCTTTTACAGGGTGGAACGCTCCCGCAACCGCAGCACGGGAGGCACCGGACTCGGTCTTTCCATCGCGCGCAGCATGGCCCGCATGCACGGCGGCGACGTGACGCTGGAAAACAGACCGGAAGGCGGCCTTCGGGCCACGGCGACCTTCAAGCGGACGTGAGCGGCCATGGGAAAGAAAAAGGAGTTGTCATGAGTCGATTCATTCTTGTCGCGTTGCTTTGCATGGGATTTGCCTTGTCGGGCTGCGTCGTTCCGCCGCCCCATCATGACGAGGCGAGGTATGATCAGCCCCGCGGCCACAGACCGCCGCCCGCGGATTATCATCCCTACTGGGGGGCCCGCGCTCGCTAGCGATGCTTGCCCGGTCTGTCCCTGATGTCCGGTCTTTTTTCTCCCGAGCCTCTCTTTGTCGTCGGCGGGAGGAGGGAAAAGCACCTTTGAAAGCTTTTTTCCAGAGGGGCGGATCGGGCTTCGGTCCTCATGTTCCGACATTCGAGTGCCGGAATGTTCATGAACCTGGAGGTATGTCATGAGAGCTCTGCCCGTTGCCATCGGTTGTCTTTTTCTTCTTGCCGGATGCATTCCGCCGCAGCCGGGCTCTCTGGCCTATGCGGACTATCATCCCGCGCCCGTGCGGCATGACGTGCGCCCCGCACCTCCGGCCCCGCGTCCAGAGGTGCACAGGCCTGCGCCCGCGCCTCGCCCCGACGTGCATAACCCTGCGCCCCGTCCCGGCGTGAACAAGGCCCCGGCCCCCAGACCGGAAAAGCATGTGACGCCGCCCCGTCCCGGCAGCAATACGCCCAAGGCTCCCGCCGTGCAGCGTCCCGCAGCGCCGAAGCCAGGAAGCAATCCTCCCGCCCCCGGCAGAAACGCCCCCGGGCGGCCGGATCATCGCAAGTAGAGTCCGCGTCCGTACGGGCTTTTTTGAAAAGCAAACGTGGAAGAGCGCGCTTTGCGGAAAACGGCTACGGGTGCACTCTTTCCTGTCGTGCAAAAAAGACCCGCCATACGGCCCAAGACGGCGGGCACTCCTCCCAACGGAGGAATTTTACCATGAAAATCAAAATGATACGCAGCATATTTCTTGGCTTTCTTCTGCTTGGTCTTGTCGGTGTTCCTTCGATACAGGCCGCGCCTTCGTTCACGGCAAGACAGCAGGAACGCGTCACTCCGGCAGTGCGCGTCGTAAGCGCCGTGGCCCCGGCGGTGGTGAACATCACAAGCACGCTGGTGGAGCGGCGTTCTGCGCCCGAGCTCACGCCCTTCGATTTCTTTTTCAACATTCCCGGACGCGATCTGCGCGGCGAGAGCATAGGGTCGGGCATCATCATCGACGGCCGCCGTTCCCTCGTGCTCACCAACGCCCATGTGGTGAACGGCGCTTCGGCCATTTCCGTACGGCTCCTTGACGGCCGCACCTTTTCCGCCGACGTGGTGGGCGCGGAGCCCGACTTCGACATTGCCGTGCTGCGTCTCAAGGGCGCGAAGAATCTTCCTTCCGTGGCCATGGGCGATTCCACCGACCTCATGCCGGGCGAGAACGTCATCGCCATAGGCAACCCCTTCGGCTTTTCCCATACGGTGACCACGGGCGTCGTTTCCGCGCTGGACCGCACCATTGAAGCCGAGGACGGCGTGTTCACGGACCTCATTCAGACCGATGCCGCCATCAATCCCGGCAACAGCGGAGGGCCGCTGCTCAACGTTCTCGGGGAGCTCATCGGCATCAATACCGCCATTTACGACAAGGCGCAGGGCATAGGCTTCGCCATTCCCATCAGCAAGGCCCGCCGCGTGGTGGACGAGATTCTCGATCAGGGGCACGTCAGCACGCCGTGGCTCGCGCTCATCGGTCAGAACGTGGACCCGCGCACGGCCCGCTATCTGCGTCTTCCCGAGGCCGAGGGCCTGCTCGTGACCGAGGTGTTCGAGAACGGTCCGGCAGACAAGGCGGGGCTTCGTCCCGGCGACGTCATCATGGAGCTGTCCGGCAATGCCGTCACCGACAGGGACAAGTTTCTTTCCCTCATGCGCAATCATCAGCCCCACGCGCCGGTAACGCTCAAGGTATGGCGCGACGGCGTGGAAAAGACGTATACGCTCACCGCGACGGACTTCGACGACAAGTCGGCCGAGGCGCTGGCACTGCGCCGCTGGGGCATATCCGTGAAGGACGGACGAAACGGCGCCGTGGTCACGCAGGTGAAGGCCAATTCTCCCGCCGCCCGTCTGGGCCTGGAAAAGGGCGACATCATCACGGCCGTTTCCGGACGCGCCACGGATTCGCGCACGGCATTTCTGGATGCGTTCCGCCGCGATTTCCTCAACCGCCAGATACTGCTTCAGGTGCTTCGCGGAGGGCGCCTGTATCAGGCCCGCATGGGGATTTAGAGCCTTTCGCGGCGTTGCGTCCCGGCCGCAAAAACGCTAGAGTGGGAAATCCCTTTTTCAGGAGTTGAGGTATGAATCATTTCCGTCGTCTTTCCCTGTTGTTCTGCGCGGTGCTGATGCTTGCCGCCCTTACCGGATGCCTGGCACAGAATAATGTCCGCCTGCTTTATAATCCCGGCGGGGCGTCGGCTCTGCCCGTGGCTACGGCTCCCCGTGTCGCCGTGGTGCTCTTCGAGGACCAGCGCGGTCGCATAGACGTCGGCGTACGTAAGGACGGCAGTCCCTTCCAGCCCAGCTCCAGCGTGGCGGAATGGGTGAGTCAGTCGCTTGCCGACGAGCTGGCCCGTCAGGGCGCTCAGGTGTCTCTGGCTACCTCCATGGCCCAGGCGCAGGCCGGTCAGCCCGACTACATCGTGGGCGGCGTGGTGGAACGCGTGTGGCTTACCGAAAAGAGCATGAGCAACTACGATGCCGTCATCCGCATTCAGACCCGCCTTTACAGTCAGAAGCAGGCTACGGTGACCAGAAGCTTCGCCTCCCAGCAGGAAAAGACCGGCATTCCCGGTGCAGCCCTTGCTGAGGAAACGCTTTCCAGCACTCTGGCCGACGTTCTCAAGAATGCTGCCATGTCCATCATGGGCGCCATGCACTGAGATACGAAATTCTGAAACCTCCGCCGCGTCCGGCCTGCCGGGCGCGGCGTTTCTGTCGGTATGCACCCGCGCAGGGCGTCGTACCGGCATGGAGCCTTTATGCGACCTGTTCTCGTCAAAGCCTACGGGGCCCTCAATCCCGCCACAGAAGAGACTTTCCGCGCCGTGCGCGCCGTACTGGAAGACTGGTACATTCCCGAGGCCGTGGAGCTTTCCGGCGACCTTCTGCGCATAAGCTACGAAGGCGAGGTCTTTCCGGACTCGGAGGTGGTGGAGGCCCTAAAGCCCTTTCTCTGTGATGAAAGCGAGGGCAAGCTCGACATTCTTGACCTTGAGGCGTGGACGCTGCACCGGTACTTTTTTGCGTATGGTCGTCTGCGCGACCATACCGCCACTCTCGACAAGGCGCTCGAGGCCTGCTCCATGCATTAATCGTTTCGGGCGAGTCATGTCCCGTTTCCTGCGCCGGAACGGCCCGGTTTTGTTCCGGTTCGGCACGGATGTTCAACGCGTTCATAGACGCCCCGTTCCGGGGCAAAAGATGCGATCGTCGCTTTGTCCGACACGGCAAAGGCGTGTAGGGCTCTTGTGAGCGGCCGCTCGCAGGGCATTCGGCCTTCTTCTTCGTTTGCGGGGAAGAAGGCCGTTTTTGTTTTTCTGCCGGACGGCAGGGGCGAGTCTGACCGGTTTTGAGGAGCGCGAACCGTGAAAAAAGACCGTAGACACGCGGAAAAGAACACTGAAGTACGAAATGGGGCCGTTCTTTTATCCTCTTTGATACAAAAAAGAATTAAAATATCTTTCCTGTTGAAAATACAGATTATTTTTACTGATGAACGCTAAAGCTGCGGGAGGTTTTTCGAGAGAGGCGAACGAGACCGATATTTTTCTGTATTGAAAATTGTTCTGGTAAAACGAAAAAGAGTTACGTTATTTCACCATGTTGGATTATTTTTGCGAAATTGGCACGGTATGTGCAGACAAGAATGCAGAATCTGACGTTCAGGATGAAGGAGGAATTATCAATGAACGCTGCCGATACGGGTTTTGTTCTTGTCAGTGCCATGCTGGTCATGCTCATGGTGCCGGCGCTTGCTCTGTTCTACGGAGGCCTCGTGGCTTCCCGCAACGTGCTTTCCACCACCATGCACAGTTTTGTTCTTCTCGGCGTGGGAGCGCTGCTCTGGCCCCTTGTGGGGTACACGCTGGCGTTTGGTCCGGACATTCACGGACTTATCGGCGGCCTTGAGAACATCATGCTTTTCGGCGTGGGCAAAGAGCCTCTCGAGGGCGGTTCCATTCCCGCGCTTGCGTTCATGGCCTTCCAGTGCATGTTCGCCGCGCTGACTCCCGCGCTTATTTCCGGCGCGTACGCGGAGCGCATACACTTCCAGGCCATGCTTCTCTTCTCCACGCTCTGGCTGCTTGTGGTGTACTGTCCCATGGCGCACTGGGTGTGGGGCGGAGGCTGGCTCATGAAAATGGGCGCTCTTGACTTTGCCGGCGGCGCCGTGGTGCATATGAGCTCCGGTTCCGCCGCTCTTGCCGCCGCCATCGTGCTCGGCAAGCGCACCACCATGGGACGCCGTGCGGGACTTCCCCACAACATCCCCATGACCGTGCTCGGTGCCGGTCTTCTGTGGTTCGGCTGGTTCGGCTTCAATGCCGGCAGCGCCCTTGCGGCCAACGGACTTGCGGCCAACGCCCTTGTGACCACGCATCTTTCCGCGGGCTGTGCCATCCTTGGCTGGCTCGCCGTGGAGCGCTGGCATACCGGTCACTTCACCGTGCTCGGTGCGGCCTCCGGCGCCGTGGCCGGTCTTGTGGTCATCACTCCCGCAGCCGGTTTCGTGGAACCCTGGGCGGCCATAGTCATGGGACTTCTCGGCGGCGCTGTCTGCTACGGCGGCATTTTCCTCAAGAAACTTTTCAACTATGATGACGCTCTCGACGTTGTGGGCATTCACGGCGTGGGCGGCGTGCTCGGCGCATTGCTCACGGGCGTGTTCGCCTGTGCCGAAGTCAACGGTGTGGACGGCCTTCTGTACGGCAATCCTTATCAGCTCTGGGTGCAGTTCGTGTCCGTCATCGCCACCGTGGGCTTCTGCTTCCCGGTCAGCTTCGCGCTGCTCAAGCTTACCGACAGGCTTGTGGGACTGCGCGTGCCGCTGGAAAAGGAAGTGACGGGTCTCGACATTTCGGAACATTCCGAATCCGGCTACCAGATATAATTACACACTGACGAGGATACTGTCATGCAGAAGGAAGAGTCCCTTAAAAAGTTGCAGGTGATTCTGAGACTGGAAACCGTGGACCGCGTGAAGGAAGCCTTGAGCTCCATAGGCATAGGCGGCGCCACGCTCATGGAAGTGCGGGGCTTCGGTCGCCAGCGCGGGCATACGGAAATTTACCGCTCTCAGAGAATGGAGGTGGATTTCCGTTCCAAGATGATGCTGGAAATCGTCATGGAAGAGGAAAAGGTCGACGCGGCCATAAAGATCATTCTGGAAAACGCCCGTACCGGATCGGTGGGTGACGGAAAGATATTCATACTGCCCGTGGACAACGTCATTCGCATACGCACGGGAGAATGCGGCAAAGACGCCCTGTAGAATCTTCGGAACATCGGAAAAGACGCAGCGTGCGCCGGAACGGGATATGAACCGTTCCGGCGCACGCTTTTTTCAGCACTCCGGCATTGCCCTGCACCCAGATGCGACGGGCAGAAACGTTTTCTGCGGACGGGCGCATCATGGCGCCAGTGGAGCGCTCCCGGTATGGCGTTTCGGGAGCGCTCCGTCTTGAGGAGGCGGACGGAAGACTCTTCCGTCTTGTACCGACGCTTCTCCGGTTTCAGGGGAGGGGAACCGGAGAAGGGGGCCGGGAAATGCTGGAGGGCATTTCTTGTTGCTTTCGGCGGTCGGTTAGAAGAGGACGGTGCCGAGCAGCACGGTGACGATGGCCGTGGAGAGGTAGGCTCCGAGAATGGCTATGGGCGCAGTCTTCCAGATAACGGCGGTGTTGCTCCACTCGTTGCCGTGCAGTAGGGCGGCGCTGGCGCTGGCGGCGGGGGTGAGGAAGGCAAAGTGCACGCACATGACCACCATGATGAGCGGGATTTCGGGAGCCATGCCGGTAGCCTGGCTGAAGCTGTAGATGACGGGCATGAGCACCACGCCCACGGCGCCGTTGTTCATGACCTGGGTGAGCAGCATGGCGCCGAAGCCGATGATAAGGGCGAAGATCATGGGAGAGCTTTCGCCGAACAGCGGCATGATGAGGCCCATGAGAAAGTCGGTGATGCCGCTGTTCGGAGCAGCCATGCCTATGGTGAGCGGCTGCACGAAGGCGAGAAGAAGCACGATGCCCCAGGTCACGCCGGAGTCGACCATCACCTTGAAGCTGAGCAGCGGCTTTCCGTCCACGCGGATGCAGGCCATGATGGTCACGAGCAGTATGACGACGCCGGTGTTGTCGATGGCCTTGAGGAAGCGGGTGAGGAAGAAGTCGGCAGGCAGGAAGCTCGGCGCGAGCAGCAGAAGCACCAGCATGAACAGAAAGACGAGAATGGTCTTCTGCACGTTGTTGAGATTGAGCGCGCCTTCGCTGTCGAGATCGTCGGCCTTGAGGTCGCGCAGCTTCGACATGTCCGGTCTGAACACGTATTTGCCCATGAGAATGAAGAACAGCGAGCAGAGCACGCAGATGAAGCAGGCGATGATCATGTATTTTGCGTAGTCGATGCCGCTTCCGGACATGGTCTCGTAGGCGCTGAACACGGTGAGCGCGACCTGCTTGAAGGGAATCATTGACTGGCCTATCTGCGTGGCGAACACGATGCCGAACACCATCATGGTCGGATAGCCGTCGCCTTTTTTATAGCCGCATACCTCGCACACGCCGTAGAGGATGCTCCAGCCTATGAGCGCCGCGGGCGAGGCGCTGGTGAGCGCGCCGAGAATGAACATGGAGGCAAGGAAGGTGAAGGTGAAAAGCCAGGGTCTTCCGCATACGCACTTTCTTGTGATGAACCACAGCGAGATGAACTTGGAAAGGCCGTAGTAGTTGATGGTGGCGCAGAACACGAAGATGAAGAACATCATCTGCACGATGGGATGACCGAAGCTGTTGTTCAGCAGCTTTACGGGCGTCATGCCGCCTATGAGCATCATGGCAAGAAGACCGGCAAGGCTCGGCCAGACGATTTCAATGAATATCCATCCGTACAGAACGCCGAGGAAGATGCCTACGAGGTTCATGCCCAGCGGAGTGAGCGGGGCGAGGGGCGGAAGCTGCCCCACGCCGAACATGATGATGAGGCAGACGGCCGTGTGAATGTAGTAGGAGAGGGAGAGGGGGCGTTTTTTCGTTGAGATGGCAGTGCTCATGCTTTTCCTCGAAAAAAGAGATGGGATATTTTTCACGCGGGAGGGCAGGAAAGGGGCGCGACCGCCGGGGGACGGTCGCGCCATGTTGTTCCGCTGCGGGCGGAACTAGCCTGCATGCCGGTGATCAGGCCAGTTGAAGTTGTCCATGTAGTAGCGGTAGGGCTTGACCGGATATTCGTCGACGGGCACGGGAACGGTATGCAGTTCACGCCGTCCGTCCACCTGCTTCTGCTCTATCCACTTGAGCCAGTTTGCATTGTCGCGTTCAGGGTAGTCTTCGCGGAAGTGTCCTGCACGGGATTCCTTGCGGGTGAGCGCCGCGGTGAGGCTGAGATCCGTAAGAAGTATGGTGGACTGAGCTTCGAAGAGCTTGGCGAGCTCGTGCGCGTCGCGTGCGCCCATGCGGGGAGCAAATTCCTCACGTACTTCGGCCACGCGGTCGAGGCCGCGGGTGAGTCCCTGACCGGTCTTCATGAGGGCGATATCCGGAGCGCTCATGACGGTGCGCATGTCGTCGATGACGTCCTTGGGCGCAATGCCGTCCCTGCCGAGGTACTTGAGCAGGCCGTCCAGCTTTTCTTCCGCCAGCGAGCGATCGAAGGCAACGGCGTCGTGGCCCTGCACGAAGTGCGCGGCAGCCTCGCCTGCGGAATAGCCCGTGGTGGCGGTGATGCAGGTGGCCCAGCCGCCCATGTACACGCCGGGATCGGGATTGCGGGCGAGACCTGCGGCGTAGAGACCCTTCACGTCCGTGGAGCCGTCAAGATTCGCCACGATGCCGCCGTAGGTGTGGCGCACCTGCGGCATCCACTGGAGCTTCTGGGCAAAGAAGTCTATGCCCATGGCGCGCAGCTTCTTGTCGTTGAGTCCCATCCATCCGGCGCGCGGACGCATGGTTTCCACATCTTCAGGCTTCATCTGGCTGCAGTCGAACACGATGGGCCCGTTGCCCGCGCGCACTTCGCATACCATGCCGCGGGTGTTGTAATGGGGATCGGCCTTGGCGCCGAACTTCGGCGAGTACTTGCGCATGAAGTCTTCGCCCTTGTTGTTGAGGAATCGAGCGCCCTTGGGAAGAAGACCGGTCTGTCCTTCCCAGGCGAAGTCCACGGGCACGTTCCACACTTTCCAGAATTCAAAGTTGCGCATGGCGCAGCCTGCATTCCAGGCAATGCTTACGCCTTCGCTGGCCGGGGTGTTCTGATGGTAGGAAGGCTTCCAGCCGCCGGTATTGGTGGCGAGCAGCACGGCGCGTGCCTTGATGAACACCGGAACGCCGCTCTGGGAATGGAAGCCTACGGCGCCGGTCACGCGATCGCCGTCGGTGATGACGTCGGTGATGACGGTACGGCCGAGGCGACGGACGCCGCGCTTCTCGCATTCCTGCTTGAGCAGACGGGCCTTTTCAATGCCGCCCATGCCGTAGGGATGGTAGTAGTAATAGCGCATGTAATCGAGCGCGCGCTGGGGAATGAAGCACAGCTCTCCCTTGTCGTTGCGCACGAACTTGTGACCCCAGTTTTCAAAATCCATGAAGCGTTCATAGGACTGGGTGAGTATCTGCGCCAGAATGCGCTGGTCCGCAAGACCGTCGTAGTAGTACACGAGGTCGTCGAGCAGGTCGTCGAGGTTCATGTCGGGCTGCTTCACGATCATGTCGCCGCCGGAAAGTCCGCCGAGACCGCCCCAGTCGCGGGGGCCCTTGTCCATCACCAGCACGTCGTCAAGAAAGACCTTTGCCCGCATGGCGGCCCACATGCCGCTGAAGCCGCAGCCTATGACGAGAAGGTCGGTCGAGTATTCGTATCCGCTGTTTTTTTTCATGATGTCCTCCGGGTTCAGCTCTTGGCGACTTCAATCTGGTCAAGGGTTCTGGCGAAGCGTTCTTTGAAGGGATGAACGAATATGGCGCCGGAGGGACAGTTGAGCTCGCAGTTGAAACAGGTCATGCAGTCGTCGGTGTAGGTGATGCGGGACTTGCTGCCGCAGGTCATGCAGCGCAGCGCTTCGGCAAAGCACGCTTCCATGTCCAGAGGCTTTGCGCGTTCCGCAAAGGGATGTTCCAGATCCTCGGGCAGGAGAGTGCGTTCATGCCGGGGTTCGTGACGTATGCCTTCGCCCGGAAGTTTGTCGTCCGGCACGCAGGGACGTTTTCTGCCCCTTTCGCCAGTCATGTCCGCGCCCTTCAGCATACGGTCGATGGAGGTGGCGCATTCCCGGCCGCCGGCAATGGCGGCGACCACGGAGGCCGGCCCTGTGGCGGCGTCGCCTGCGGCGAAAATGCCCCACTCAGAAGTGGCGAAGGTAACGTCTTCTACAACAATGCGGCCGCGCTCCACCGTAACGTCACGGGCAAAGCCGTCCAGCTCGGACTTCTGTCCGATGGCGAAAATGACGTGGGATGCGGCAAGATGCAGCGTGGAAGACGTGTCGAACTGCGGATTGAAGTGTCCGGCTTCATCCGTCAGAGCCGTGCAGGCATGAAGTTCCACGCCGGAAACGCGGCCGTCCTCGGTGAGAATGCGCGCCGGGCCGAAGCTGCAGTGAAATTCCACGCCCTCGTCTTCGGCGTCTTTCTGGTTGTGGGGGTAGGCGGGCATGGCGTCGCGGGATTCAAGACAGGCCATATGCACGCGGGAGGCTCCGAGGCGCTTTGCCGTAATGGCCGCATCCACGGCCACGTCGCCGCCGCCGATGACCACCACGTCGCCGGAGATTACGGGCTTCTCATCACTGCGGCAGGCGCCGAGAAATTCAAGACCTCAGTGCACGCCTTCGGCCTCACTGCCTTCGATGTCCACTTTTCTGGCGGCGCTCGCTCCAGGGGCCAGCATGATGGCCTTGAAGCCGCGTTTCTTCAGATCGTCGATGCTGATGTCGGCGTTGTCGCCCACAAGGGTATTGCAGCGAAATTCCACGCCCATCTGCTCCAGACGTTTCACCTGCGCGGTGATGATGTCATCGGGCAGGCGGTAGGCAGGAATGCCGTAGCGCAGCATGCCGCCGGGGAAGGGCTTCGCCTCGAACACCGTGACGGGATACCCCATCCTTGCGAGATACCAGGCGCAGGAGAGTCCGGCCGGTCCGGAACCGATCACGGCAACTTTGTTGATGTGCCGCCGGGTGACTTTTTCCTGAGAAATGTCCATGATCCGGTTGCCGAGCACGTGTTCCACGGCGTTGATGTTGACGGCCTCGTCCACCTTGGCGCGGGAGCACTTCGATTCGCAGGGATGGAAGCAGACGCGTCCGGTGATGCCGGGGAAGGGATTGTAATTCAGAAAGTTTTCCGCGGCCTCATCCAGACGTCCCTGCTGAATGAGATAATTGTTTCGGCGGATGTCCACGCCGGCGGGACAGGCCGCCATGCAGGGGGACATTTCCTCCTGTTGCGTGACGAGACGGAAAACGTCGAGCGGACAGGTTTTTGTGCAGGTGCCGCATCCGGTACAGGTTGCGGAATCAATGCTTTGAATCATGGAAGCTCCTTGGCGTATTGCAATGACGGAATGAAAGAATCGCGTTGAAATGGTTGCCCTGTCTTTTGCAAGAAGCGTGCCGATAATATAACAATTTGTTTTTATTTTCTTTTTGCATTTTTTAAACATGATAAATTCTGAGAATACTGTCTTTAAAAAAAACAAAATCGTTTATTGCTGTGCGGAAAAAATACAGTTACTCTCCGGAGGAACGACGGAAGAATCCGCCGGAAACGGGAACTGTCCGGGAGAAAGACATGAAACAGGCAGCGGCATGGACAAGAAGCGAGGCCGTGGCGGCATTTGTGCGGGAGCTTTTCGGCGTAAACTTCCGCAGGGAACTTCTGGAGAGCCTTTCGGGCTGTCCCCTGCAGCAATGGTCCTCTTCCTTCAGAAAGGAGACGAGGGGAGAACCTTTCGCGCTTGACGAGCTGCTTGCCCGCCACGGAGACGCCGTGGCGGAGCTGAAAGGGCTTTCCGGCGATACGCCTCTGGAAACGTTTCTGCTCGGCATGGCGCACGGCATGGAGCTTGACGCCCTGGAAACGTTCCTGAAGCTCGGCGAGGAGCGCATTCAGGCGCTTGCCGCGGATGACGTGCGCGCCATGCTCATGTTCGCCCTGGAAAGAATGCGTCGTCTCTGTCCGGAGCATCCGCGTGAGGTGAAGCGCTTTCTGGCGCTGTGCCGCGAGCTTCATCTGTTCATCGTCTGTTCGGGCGTCTTCATTCCGGAGCTTCCCCAGTTTTTCTTTCAGGTCCGGGACAGGGCCCTCGAGCTCGGAGACGAGGGGGAAACGGCGCTGGTCGATCTGCTCATAGGTTCCCTCAACGTCTGCAACATTCCCGAGCACAACAGTCCTCGTTTTCATGCCTTCATGATCCGGGGCAGGAAGGTGTTCGACACGCTGAAGGACCCGGTTCTTGTGGAAAAGGCGGTGCCGTATCTGGGCCTTTTTGCCTTTCTTGAGGGCGACTACGAGCAGGCCATGAGCTTTTTTTCCAGGGCCAGTCGTCAGATGCGGATTCAGCGGCGTCGCTACTTTGAAATGTTCTATGCCAGACACTGGAGCTTTGCAGCCGCCAACAGGGGGGATTTCGATCTCGCGGCCAGACTTCTGCTTACCAGACTGCGTCAGGCGGACGTGAGCAGCGATTCCTCGCTTTCGCGCAATCTTCGCAGTCAGCTTGCCTTCGTGTACCTGCGCATGGGAAAGAGCGAACAGGCCCTCGAGCAGCTCGACATGGCGCTTACCGGCATGACGAGGAAAACGGACGTGGCAAGTTCGGTGACCACGCTGCGGCACCTGGCCTTCTATCATATGTTTTCGGGGCATCTTACGGTGGCGTACAAGGTGCTTCGTCCGGCCCTCGCGAGGGCTGAGGCCGAGGGATATCAGCGGCCCGTGTATCTCAACGGCATTTTTCTGGAACTGCTCGCCCTGCTGCATGAAAAGGGAATGCCGCCGCTTCCCTGCTATCGTTTTGAGGATGAGCTTGCCCGCTGCCTTGCCGGGCCGAACAGAGTGCTGCGCGGCGTGGCGCTTCGCGTGCAGGGCCGCATGCTTGAACGATGCGGAAACCGATCGGAAGCCGTGCGGTTTTACCGGCAGAGCATTGCCGTGCTGGACGCCGTTCACAACACGATGGGCGCGGATCAGTCCCGTCTGTTCCTGGCCTCTCTGCTGCTGGAAGAACACAGGGTGGAAGCGGAACTCCTCGTGCACGAGGCGTGGCGTTCCTATCCGTATCTGAAGTTCTTGTGGCCGGAAAGACTGCTTCGCTTCGTGCCTTCCTGCGCGGTCGTGCCGGAAGAAGGAAGCTTTTCCGCCCGTTCGCTGGTGGAGGAGTTCCGCGATACGTTCGCGCCCCGCAGGTCCGGGCTGTCGTTCGAGGAGTTCGCCCGCATTCTGCTTACGGAGTCGGGCAGGCTGCTCGGCGCGTCGGAAGGGTGGCTCTATCATCGCTCCCAGCCTTCCGCCCCGCTCAGACTCATGGAGCGCACGGCAGAAGCGGACGGGAGCTTTCCCGTGCCCGCGTCCATGGAGGAGATCGCGGAGCTCGTGGCGGAAGGAGAGCCCGTCATGCTGGACAGTCTGGCCGTGCGGGGCGAGAGCCGCGGCATGTTCATAGGGCTGCCGCTCGACTGTCGTCCGTACGGCATGTACGTGCTCTGCCTTGCGGGCAGCGTTCCCGAGAAACTGCGCGTGCTTCTCGATGAAACGCTTCTGCGCGACATAAGCCGCGTGCTTACCTGGCCGTGCATGCTGACGCTGGAAATGGACCGCAAAAGGCAGAATGCCGTCTCTTCCGGCGAAGACATGAGGGAAATGATATGCGTTTCCCCAAGAATGCAGAATTTTCTTGCGGACGTGGACAACGCCGCCGGCACGGATGCCGCGGTGCTGCTCAACGGAGAGTCCGGCGTGGGCAAGGAAATGCTGGCAAGGCGCATTCATGAGCGCAGCGGCAGAAGCGGCCGTCTTGTCACCATCAACATGGCGAGCCTGCAGGACGAGCTTTTTGAAAGCGAATTTTTCGGCCATGAGAAGGGCGCCTTCACCGGCGCCATGAACAGCAAGATAGGTCTGGTGGAACTGGCCGAAAACGGGACGCTCTTTCTTGATGAAATCACGGAGGCGAGTCCCAGAGTGCAGGCCAAGCTGCTCCGCGTCCTGCAGGAGAGAAACTTTCTGCGCGTGGGGGGAACCCGTCCCATAAGCATCAACTTCCGGCTCGTGGCGGCTTCGAACCGGAATCTGGGAGAGGCCGTGCGCAAGGGGCTGTTCCGCGCGGATCTTTACTACCGCATTGCCGTCATCTGTCTGAAGATCCCGCCTCTTCGCGAGCGCCGTGAAGACATCCTTCCGCTGGCGAGATACTACCTGCGCCATTTTGCCCATCGTCACGGACGCGAGGTCGTGCGGGACTTTTCGGAAGCCTGCTGCCGGCGGCTGGAGCAATGGCCCTGGCCCGGCAATATTCGCGAGCTGCGCAATGTCATCGAACAGTCTGTCATCCTCAGCGGAGGCCGGACATTGACCTTCCAGGAAGGATTTGAGGAACAGACGTCCCGCTCCGGACAGGGCGTCGAAACAGTTCCTTTTTCATCGGGATGTCCCTCGCAGGAAGCGCTTTCCCTGGAAGAGGCGGAGAGGCGATGCCTTGTTGCTGCGCTCAGGAAGACGAACTGGCGCATAGACGGCGCGCATGGCGCGCTGTCGATCCTGAAGATCAGTCGTTCGGCGCTCTATGCCAAAATGCGGAGGTACGGCATTTCCCGGGAGAGTGACGATGCGGCGGGAGCAGGGAAGTTGTCGTGACGGTCGGTATGAATATGTTCCAGAGCCGTCCCCTCCATGGGGCGAAAGACGGGATTTTCGTGCTGATTGCCTGCACTTGAGGCACGCCGGCCCTGACATTTTTCAAAAATGAGCTGTCTTTGGGACATTTTTCGGCACATTGTGAAGGCAGAGCTGACAAAAATTATGGTTGAGCCTGGCGGCCGCGTCATGTACTCTGCATGAGAAAGTCATGAAAGTGTTTGTTTTCGTATGGTTTGGAGCGGAAGCACTTTCTTTGCCTACCAGGAGAAATGCATGAAAACTCTGCAATGCGATGTTGTGGTCGCAGGCGGCGGCCCGGCCGGAACGTTTGCGGCCGTCAAGGCGGCGGAAAACGGGGCCGACGTCATCCTGCTTGACAAGGGATATGTCGGCAAAAGCGGCTGCGGCACCTTCGGCGCCGGTTCGTTCAAGGCCTACCTCAAGGAAGAGGACTCGCTTGACCTGTGGTACGGAAAGGCCGTGGAAGAAGGCTTTTTCATCAATGATCAGGACTGGCTGAAAAAGCATTTCGACACCATCGGCGACCGGGTGAAGGAGCTCGAGAGCTGGGGCGTGGTGTTTGAAAAGAACGAGGACGGCAGTTACAACCGCATTGAAGGGCAGGGCTCTTCGGACAAGCGCCCCATCAAGACGCTCATGTTCCACGGTCCGCAGTTCATGGAAGTCATGCGCAGGGTCTGCAAGGACAAGGGCGTGCACATCGTGGACCGCGTCATGGTGGACGCGCTGCTTCATGAGAAGGGCAACCCCGGGGTCATTCGCGGCGTGGTGGGCTTCCACGGCGTGACGGGAGAAATGTATGTGGTCAAGGCGAAGGCCGTGGTGCTTACCACCGGCGCGCAGGCCTACAAGTCCCATTATGCCGACCTTCACATGGAAACGGGCGACGCGCACATCATGGGTCTTGAGGCCGGTGCGGCCCTTGCCAACTATGAATTCAACTGTCATCAGCTCACCCACGGCCACTTCGCCACGCACGGCATGAACGTGTCGCAGGGGCTCGGCGCCAAGTTCGTCAACGCCCTCGGCGAGGACTTCACCGCCAAGTACGATCCGGAATATGCTTCTCACGGCAATCTGTGGCGTATTTCGGCATCCATGGCGCTTGAGGTGCACTTCGGCCGTGGTCCTCTGTATTTCGACTACTCCTCCTATACGCCCAGAGACTGGGAACTTTTCGAGCGCACGCTGCCGCTCATGTATCGTTCCTACGAGCAGGCGGGCTATGTGGACAAGAACCGCAAGGTCATCAAGGGAAAGCTCAGCTGGGTGTCGGCGCTCATCGGCAACGTGGGCTTCGGCGGCGGATTGTATATTGATCTTGACGGCCGTACCACGCTGGAAGGGCTGTATGCCGCAGGCGACGCCGCCTACGGTCCGACCTCGGGCGTGGAGGGATTCTGCGCCTACGCCATGCCGGCCGCCTCCACCACCGGCGCCGTCGTGGGCGAAGCCAGTGCGAAATATGCCCGTACCGTGGGCGACGTGGAACTCGACGAGAAGGAGATCGACGAGGTGGTGAAGAAGCTCTCCGAGCCGCTCAACCATCCGCAGGGGGTGGACCCCTCGCACGTGGTCATTGCCGTTCAGGAAGCGGTCTTCCCCTACGACGTCTACATTCTGCGCACGGAAGAAAAGATGCTCGCCGCGCTCAGGCGCATTCAGGAGCTCAAGAAATACGACGTTCCGCGTCTGCGCGCTCTGGATGCGCACGGCCTGCGCTTTGCGCTCGAGGCCAGAAACATGGTGCTGAGCGCGGAAGTCATGCTCACCGCCGCTCTGTACCGCAAGGAAAGCCGCGGCTCGCACCTGCGTCTCGACTACCCTGAAATCGACAACGAAAACTGGCTGAAGTGGATTCTCGTGGAGCAGAAGGACGGAGAACTTGCGCTCCGCACGAAGGACATTCCCATCGACCGCTATCCGCTTCGTCCCGAACACAAGCGGGAACTGCACGCCTCCATCGCCGCGGCCAGAAAACTTGGGGAGAAGATATAATGGGCATCCGTCACATAGATTACGACAAGTGCATCCGCTGCGGCCGCTGCATCACCTACTGCCCGCAGGACGTGCTGCGTCCGGATGAGGAAAAGCGTCCGGTCATCACCTATCTTCAGGACTGTCAGTCCTGCTTTTTGTGCGAAAAATATTGCCCGGCCGGAGCCATAGCCGTTTCCGCCGACAGAGAACGCCGGCCCATTCTGCCGTGGAAGATCTGACGCGGCGGGGCCGCCCCCGCGGGGACGGCCCCAGAACTTCATCGCGCCGGAAAGCGACGGGAGAAAACATATGATAGCCAATATGCCCACCTCAACGTTTCTTCTTTACATCGGGGTCTTTGTAGTCCAGTTCGTGTTCGTCATCTGCTACGGCATCTGGTGGTGTCTCCAGGGCAGAACCCCCTCGCGCAAGGACAAGAGGAACTGACGGAGATTCCTGCCATGATGATAGCCATTCTCGTCATTTATTTCGGTCTCATGCTGTTCATAGGCTATCTCGCTTCGCGCAAGGTGCGGGATTCCAGAGACTATTTTCTCGGCGGCAAGGGCTTCGGCCCGTGGTTCACGGCATTCAAGTTCGCCGCCACGTGGGAGAGCGGCGTCAAGCTCGTCGGCAGTCCGGGCATGGCCTGGAACGCGGGCTGGTCGTCGCTCGCCATGGGCATAGGCACGCCGCTGTGCTATTTCTTCTCGTTCCGCGTCTTCGGTCAGCGGCTCAAGCTGGCCTTCGACCATTTCAACGTGCTCACGCTTCCGCAGATGCTGGAAAAGCGCTACGAGAGCCGCGCCATCCGCATCGTGGCGGCCGTGGCCATACTTATCGGCCTCGGCGGCTCGCTCGTGGCCCAGTTCAAGGCCACGGGGGAAATCTTTTCCGCCATTCTGGGGCTGGACTACCTGCACGGTCTTTTCATCGGCGCCGTCATCGTGGGCATCTACTGCGTCATGGGCGGCTATCTTGCCTCGGTGTGGACCGACTTCATTCAGGGCATCATCATGGTGCTCGGTTCCATAGCCATCTTTACGGCCACGGCTCAGGCGGCCTTCGGCGGCGTGTCCTGGGACCTGCTCTCCCAGCTCAACGCCTCGCTCGCCTCCATAGATCCCAATCTGCTCGACGTCACGGGCGGCGGAAAAATGAGCTGGTCCAACCTGTTCATCATTCTCGCCATCACCATGCTGGTGGGCATAGCCATGCCGCAGCAGAGCGTGGCCATATTCTCCATGCGCGACGTGCGCACCGCCCGCGTGGCCATGATCGTGTGCGTGGTCTTTTCCGCCATTCTTGCCTGGACGCTGGCCACTACCGGCATGATGAGCCAGATGGTGCTTGATCCGTCCGAAGTGAAAAACCCCGACATGGTCATTGCGCTGCTCATTCCCAAGGTGCTTTCGCCTTTCATGGGCGGCATATACCTTGCCGCGGTGCTCGCCGCCATCATGTCCACGGTGAGCGGCTCCATTGTTGTGGCCGCATCGTCGCTTACCGAGGATATTTTCAAGCTGGCCATCCCGCATCGCTATGAACGGCACCCCATGTTCTACAATCGCGTCGGCGCGTCCGTTTTCGTGCTGCTGCCGCTGCTTTTCGCCATCAAGCCGCCCACCATCATTTTCTGGATAGGCGTGTTTGCCTTCGGCTTTCTGGTGTTCACCTTCCTCATGCCCATGATCGGCGTCATTCTGATTCCCCACGCCACCAGACAGGCGGCGCTGGCGCAGATGGTGAGCATCATGATCATCATTCCCGTATGGACCATATGGCTGCAGAAGCCCACGGGCATTCCCGCTCTGCTGGTGGGACTCGTAGGCGCGCCGCTTATCTTCTTTGCGGTCAACGCCGTGTTCAAAAAGAAGGAACTCGCTCCGGACATCAAGGCACTGTGGGACAAGTTCGCCCAGCTCTAGGCTGTCATGTCTCAACGGCGCGCCTTCAGGATCTCGAAGGCGCGCCTTCTTTGTTATGCGGGAGCGCGGGGCGACGCACGCTTCCCGCAGCGCGTTGATGCGCCGGATAAAGGAAACGAATCATGATCTGTTCGCTGCCGTCTTCCGGGCTTGTGTGGGATGAGGAACATCTTGCCGCCCGTTATGCCTTTCTGCGTCGTCGGCGGGATGAGGTGACGCTGGAACTTCTGTACTATCCGTACTGGCTTTTTTCCATGCAGGGCACGGCGACGTGGCGCTTTTTCGGCGAAAAGCCGCTGGAAATCCTGCTTGTTTGCGATGCCGGCACGGGCCGCTGTCAGCGTGTTTCATCTTTTCCTGAGATGCGGGAGGAATCGCTTTCCTTTGATGGATCCGGGGATTCGGCTCGTTTTGCGCCGGGCATGCTCAGGGCGGAGGGGATGGAACGGCAGGTTTATGCCTGCGTGGTTCCTCTGAAGGTCGGTGAAGCGCAGGCCGGGGATGCGGCGGAAGCCTTTGCCCTTTCTCTTTGGCGCAGGCGCTGCAATCTGCCGCTCGGTCCACGGGCGGCCATACACTGCACGGAGAAAAGGCCGCTTTTTCTTTATAAGCCCTTCTGGATCATGCGACCGAAGGCAAGGCCGGAGTCGGGACCGGGCAAAATGTTTGTCTTCGATGCCAGCACGGGACTCGGAGGCGTTTCCGAATACTGGAACGTGGTGGAATATGTGCTTGAGCTTCAAAAGGAGGCGCGGGGAAGCGAGTAAGCGCATTGCCCGGGCCATGAAGCGCGGGGATCACGGCGGTATGAAAAATTTTGAGAACTCAGTCCGCCCAGTTCGGGAACAGGAGATGCGGGGAAAAGCGCGTTGTGACGCTTTCGGCGCGTGGGATTCGGAAGAAGTTCGGCAGATGGGCTTTTCTCAGCCATAAGGAGTGACATTGTTTTAAATAACCTGGCCGTCATAGAAGCTTTTCATACCATTGCATAATCGTCGCCATCGTGTACGGATATCCATTTCAGCGATTGCGACGATTTTTTATTTAAGAAAGTTATATGAGGTGGTCAGGTATTATGGGGAATACCTGTGGCTGACATATGCAGAATGTTGATGCCGTCATGCGGATGTGCCGTCACGATGATGCGTTCAGCGGGGAAAGTCGTTTCAGTCGTGGTGCATGACTGCTTGTCCCGGAAAGCTGCTGAGAAGGACATTTTTGTCGGAAGTGCAGATTCCTGCTTCAATTTTTCCGTTCGTCAGAAAAGAAAAACAGGAAGGACGGAGAGCGGAATACGCTGTCATGAAGTATACTATAGTATATTTTTCAGGTGATGTTTCCTGTCCGGGAAATACTGAAGGAAACTGGCTGGGGAATATCATCTAACATGGCGGAAAAGTGTACTTTTTTGATGGACTTTACTTTCATATTAGAGCGATTATTTTTTACTGGTATTTTCTGAGATTCTCGACTATGCTGGCATGAGCGTGCTGGCAGTGAGCACACGTCAGGAAAGTACACTTTTTGGACGGACTGTACGGGGATGGACACGTTCAGTAAAAATCGGAATGACATCAGAGAAAAAGTGCATGGAGACTGCATGTCTCTCGAGTCATTCATAAGAGAAATGTATCTTCCGTTTGTCATGCAGAACAAAAAAAGCTGGCATATGGATGAACGCTATGCCATGCATCACATTATTCCGCATATTGGAGATATTAAGCTCTCTCAAATAGATACGAACACGCTTTACGAGTGGCGCAGCCAGCTCCTTGAAAAGGGGCTTTCTTCCAGTACGTGCTACCGTCTGTTCTGGCTTGCCAAATATATCCTGAACTGCGCGGTTCGCTGGAAAGTGCTTGCCGATGATGAGGCCTTTCGTGATGCCCAGTGTCCTCGCGAGCAGCCTCGCCGTCCTGAAATGCTGACGGAGAGGGAAGCTGAAAGTCTTCTTGCTCTTCTGGAGAGGCATGCCGACAACGTATCCGCACGGGCGATTCATCTTCTTTTTCTGACCGGGGCGAGCAAGTCGGAAATTCTGTACGCGCGCTGGAAGGACGTGAATCTGCGTCAGCACCTGCTGTTCACGAAAATCCCCGGCGGGAGAAAGAGAGGCATTCCTCTGAGTGGCGAGGCCGTCAGTCTTATACGGACGTTTCCCCGGCGCGATGACGTGCCGTGGCTTTTTTTTCATCTGGGAAGCGGAAAGCGCGTGGTTTCGTTGTTTTCCTTCTGGAACAAGCTGAGGAAGGAGCTCGGCAGACCGACGCTTCGACTCAACGATCTGCGTCATGTCTTTGTCCGCTCACTCATGCAGAAGGGGGCAAACTACAACGATGTCTGCTCCCTGCTCGGCCATTATTCCGCCGAGGTCTTCCATCTTCAGTCACAGATGCAGGTCGAGCAGATCAGCTCTCTGTACGGAGGCTCCTGTGAGTCGCTCTCGTTTCATTGATACGTGTTTTTGGGAAAGGCAAAAACGGACGGCAGGGCGTGCACTGATTTTCGGTGTCGTTCTGGCGCTGAGCCTTTGCGCCTGCGCGCCGCAGCAGAGCGTCGTTTCTCCCGCCGCAGAAAAAGCGGAGGCTCCTGCGGGAGATCCTTTCGCCGTGGCCGTTTCCCGCATGACGCCCGGTCAGCAGGCCGTGATGTCCACGCCCTGGGGGGCGGATTCTCTGGTCATGCTGGAAAACGTCTATACGTCCGGCCTCGGCCTTTCCTGCCGCAAGGCGCAGGTGACGGCAGGCGGCGCTTCCCATCGTCTGGCCATCTGTCGTGACGATTCGGGCTGGTACGTTTCCGACCCCATCTTCGAACAGTCCCAGAGATAACGCCATGGACAGCGCACTCATCGTGCAGGGCCGCGTCATCTATGCTCTGATGATGCGTGAGGTGCATACCATTTACGGTACGTCGCGCCTCGGATACCTGTGGGCGCTGATTCAGACGGTGTGGGGGATCGGACTGTTTTGGGCTATACGCTATTTTGCTGGAGCTGCGGCACCACACGGTATGCATATCCTCATGTTCATGCTGGCAGGCTTCGGCTTTTTCAATATGTTCAGCGGCATTCTGAACAAGTGCATGAGCGCGGTGAACGGCAACAGGGCGCTTCTTACCTTTCCACAGGTAACGCCTGTGGATCTCATGATTTCCCGTGCCATCATCGTATGGGCTACGGAACTTGTGGCCGCGTTTCTTCTTATCGGCATAGGAATGCTTTTCGGCATGCCATTTTATCTGAGCGATTTCGGTGGACTGCTGTTTCTTCTGTTACTTACTCCGCTACTAGGTCTCGGAGTAGGTATGATGTTTGCTTCTTTAGCAGTGTTGTACCCCACATTGGAAAAAATTGTGCCCATGGTCATGCGTATTATGTTTTTTGTTTCTGGGTTGTTTTACTCCGCTACAATGTTGCCTTCATATCTTCTTCAGTATCTCTGGTATAATCCAATTCTCCAAATTATAGAGTGGGCAAGAGCTTGTCTTTCCAAAGGTTACAGCACTATCTCGTATAGTCCTCTTTATCTTTTTTCATTTACCATACTTTGTCTTTGTTTAGGCTTTTTATTGGAGCGTTATGTACGCAGGAGGCTTGTATGATCGAGCTTTCCTACGTGTGCAAAAGTTACGGCCTGCCGCATGGTCGCAAGGTGGTGCTGGACAATGTTTCCTATACGTTCCGTGAGGGCGTAAACATGGGTATCCTCGGCTTGAACGGCGCGGGCAAGTCCACGCTCATGCGCATCATCTGCGGCGCTGAATCTCCGGACAAGGGAAGAGTCAAACGCACCAGCCGCGTGTCCTGGCCCATAGGTTTTTCGGGCGGCTTTCACGGCAGCCTCACGGGGCGCGAGAACATGCGGTTCACCTGTCGCATCTACGGGGCAAATATCAGGCAGGTAACCGACTTTGTGGAAGATTTTTCCGAACTTGGTCCGTACATGGACATGCCCATACGCACCTATTCTTCCGGTATGAAGGCCAAGCTGGCCTTTGGCCTCAGCATGGCCATAGGTTTTGATTTCTACCTTATCGACGAAGGCTACGCCGTGGGCGACGCTTCGTTTCGTGCAAAAAGCGAACGGGTATTTCAGGAGCGTAAGGCTCATTCCACGCTTCTGGTTGTGGCGCACAGTACCTCCGTCATACGCAGCAACTGCGACAACGCCGCCATTTTGAAAGACGGCAGACTGTTCTTTTTCGATACGCTGGATGACGCGCTGTCGACTTATGAAGGAATGTGCCATGGTCAAAAATAATGTGACGTATACCCGGCGGTATACGAAAACGCTGTGGCGCAAGCTTCGCCGCTGGATGAAGAAAAGAGCGTTCATAACGGCACTGGTGCTGCCCACTGTCCTGGCCTTTATTTATTTTTTTCTGCTGGCTTCTCCCATGTATGTATCGCACGCCAGCTTTGCCATACGCAGTGCGGATGCTTCCTCTTCGTCCGGCATGGATATTGCTTCCATGTTTCTGCGCACGTCCGGTTCCACGGGCAATGATACCTACATTATCAACGACTACATTCAGAGTCTTGACATTGCTCGGGACATTGATCGTGAACTCGGTATTGTGGCGCATTACAGCAGTCATGATCATGACATTATTTCCCGTCTGTGGAGCAATCCTACACAGGATGAGCTGGCACGCTACTGGCGCTGGGCCGTGGTGCCTCAGCTCAATGTGGATACGGGCATTATTTCTCTGGAAGTGAAGGCGTATACGCCCAATATGGCGCAGCAGGTGACCGAGGCCGTACTTGCACGCAGCGAAGCTCTGGTGAACGCCATGAACGAGCGCGCTCAGAAAGATGCCGTATCTCTCGCCAGAGAAGAGGTGCAGCGTGCGGAAGAGCGGGTGCGCAATGCTCAGAGCGCCATGCGGGAGTTTCGTGACGCGCACAAGCTCATTGATCCCAAAGTGACGGCGGAAGGTTTGCAGGGTCTGGTTACCGGTCTGGAAGCCGAGGCAACCACTCTGCGCACGCAGATATCGGAAGCAAGCTCCTATATGAAGGCGGACGCGCCGCTTATCAAGTCTCTTACGCAGCGCCTTGCGGCTGTAGAAAAGCAGCTTGCAGAAGAAAAGCTGCGCGTAGCCGGGCAGAATTCCACACAGGGCAACCTGAACTCTCTGGTAGCTGACTATGAAGATCTGAGCATAGAGGCGGAGTTTGCTCAGAAGCAGCTTGTCTCAGCCATGGCTTCTCTTGAACGTGCGCGTATCCAGCAGATGGCGCAGTCCCGCTACGTGGTGGCGTATCAGCAGCCCACGCTGCCGGATGAATCCCTGTATCCCAGACCTTTCCTTTTCACGCTCTACGTTTTTGCGGGAGTGCTCCTTTTTCTGGGCATTGTTTCGCTGGTATGGGCGTCCATTCGAGAACACGCAGGTTTTTAATATGAAGAGAATATACGACGCCGGCATACTGTGTTTCCTTTGCACGCTCTGCGCCCAGCCCGTGTTTGCGGCGGATACGCAGATGGCAGGCTACAGTGCTGCGGCGCAATATCAGAGTTCCATGTCATCGGGCGTACCCCTGCAGGGGAGTCTGCCTGCTTCTGCACAAAGCAGCATGAACGTGGTCTCTCAGTCCACGCCGGGAAGCTACCAGATGTTCGACGGTTCGCTCCCCTACAGGGAAAAGCAGGCTACGCCTACGGTCATGGATGCTCCGCCTGCCTGGGCTCAGGGCAAGCTCAATCCCTCGGCTTCGGCGCTTCTGGCCCCTTTCGGCGCTAATCTGTTCCATGGAAATTTTGCCGGAACCTATAACGACGGCATGAACGGCGACTATGTCATTTTGCCCGGTGACCGCATCATGGTGCGCGTGTGGGGCGCAAAGACGTACAACGACGTGCTTCCCGTGGACCAGCAGGGAAACATCTTTCTGCCGGAAGTGGGCCCCGTGCGGGTGGCAGGACTCAAGCAGGCTGCACTTCAGGGAGCCGTGAAAGCCCGGCTTGCCTCTGTGTTTACGGACAACGTGAACATCTACGTGAGTCTTCAGAGTTCGCAGCCGGTAGCCGTGTATGTGACGGGCTTTGTGAACCAGCCCGGCCGCTATGCAGGCGGCCCCATGGATTCCGTGATGTCCTACCTTGACCGCGCCGGAGGCATTACCCCGAATCGCGGAACGTTCCGCAAGGTGCAGGTGAAGCGCGGCAACAAGGTGGTTGCCAGCCTTGATCTTTATGACTTTGCCCTCAACGGGAATATGCCGGATGTGCGTCTGAAAGACGGCGATGTCATTCTGGTGGGGGAACGGGGCGTGAGCGTGGCGGCTTACGGCATGCTCCGTCAGGAAGCCCGCTATGAATTCAGCGGCGCGGCCACGGGTTCTCAGCTTATACGCTACGGCAGTCCTCTTGCCAGCGCAACTCATGTGAGCGTTTCCGGCATTCGGGCAGGCAAGCCTTTCAACGAATACATGACGCTGCAGGAGTTTTCCGGCATGCGCCTTGCCGACGGCGACAGTGTGGAATTTGTGGCCGACACCAGGGGTCGTACCATCATGGCTTCCGTGAGCGGAGCCATACGGGGAGCCTCGCGTTTTCCGGTGAAGAACAGCACGACACTTCGTTCCCTTCTTGCCTATGTGGAAGTGGATCCGGCGCTTGCCGACGTGTCTGCCGTCTATGTCCGCCGTCAGAGCGTGGCGCAGCAGCAGAAGACCATATTGGAAGACTCCCTTCATCGTCTGGAGAGGTCCGCGCTTACGGCTACCTCCGCCACGGCAGAGGAAGCACAGATACGTGTGCGGGAGGCGGAGCTCGTGCAGGACTTCATCCGTCGCGCGGCCAGCCTTACTCCGGATGGTGTGGTGGTGGTGAGCCGTGGCGGTGAGGTGCGTGATCTTCTGTTGGAAGACGGGGATGAAGTGGTCATCCCGCAGAAGAGCGACGTGGTGCAGGTGTCCGGCGAAGTACTTCTGCCCAAGGCCGTGACCTTCGATAAGGCTATGACAGCGGAAGACTATGTGAAGAGCGCAGGAGGATTCACCGACCGTGCGGACGAGGAGAATGTGCTTGTGGCTCGTATGAACGGCGAAGTCGGCCCCATAGCGGAGCTCGGCGTTCATGCCGGAGACCGGATTCTTGTCATGCCCCGCGTGGATACCAAGAATCTGGAACTGGCCAAGGGCATAACTCAGATATTGTACCAGATTGCCGTGGCTACCAAGGTTGCCGTGGGATTGTAGGAGTAAGAGTATGAAAGTTATGGTTATGGCGGGGACCCGACCTGAAGCGATTAAGGTTGCGCCAGTAGTTCGGGAACTGCACAGACGTAAAGAGCTGACGACAATTCTTTGCAATACCGGACAGCATAAGGAAATGATTCAGCAGGCCTTTGATGATTTCGGTATTCAACCAGATTTGCATCTGGATGTGATGCAGCCTGGACAGACCTTGGCATCGTTATCATCTCGTCTCTTTGAGAAAGTTGACCAGGTTCTTGTAGAGCAAAAGCCAGACTGGGTGCTTGTTCAGGGAGATACTACGACGGTCATGACGAGTGCCATGTGTGCTTTTTATCGAGATATTAGAGTAGGTCACATAGAGGCTGGGCTGCGCAGTTTCAATAAATGGGCACCTTTTCCCGAGGAAGTGAATAGAGAAGTTGTCAGTAAAGTTGCCGATCTGCATTTTGCTCCTACTAAAATGGCTTATGCCAATCTTATAAGGGAAGGAGTGGATCCTGAAGATGCGCTTGTAACGGGCAATACAGTCATCGATGCTCTGCAATGGATGCAGGGAGAGATTGAGGGACAGAGGCATCTTCTTGATGAGCGTGTGGTACAGGCCCAGGAAAAAGGTCACAGAATCATTCTTGTTACGGGACACAGGCGAGAAAACCTTGGTGACGGATTTATTGAAATCTGCAATGCCGTGCGCCAGTTGGCAGATGCGTATACCGACGTAACGTTCGTATATCCCGTGCACCTCAATCCTCAGGTGCAGAAGCCGGTTATGGAGATACTCGGCAATCACCCCAGAATCATTCTTACCAAGCCGTTTTCCTATAAGCCGTTTATTGCCCATTTGAATGCCGCTTACTTTGTTCTTACGGATTCCGGCGGTATTCAGGAAGAAGCTCCGGCATTGGGAAAGCCGGTTCTTGTTATGAGAGACGTGACGGAGCGTCCTGAAGGCGTGAAGGCCGGTGTTTCCAAGTTGGTGGGGCCGCATACGGCAGCCATAGTCCAGTATGCCTCTAAATTGCTGGATAGTCAGGAGAGTTATCATTGCATGGCGCATGCCGAGAATCCCTATGGTGACGGTCGGGCTTCGGAACGTATCGTAAATGCTTTAATCAACCTTTAACCTGTGAGATTATCGTATGAATATTTCTGTCTTTGGGCTCGGCTATATTGGTCTTCCCACTGCTACTATGTTTGCAGCACACGGTGCGCATGTTATTGGCGTGGATATTAAAAAAGACGCTGTGGATACCATTAATCATGGGCATATTCATATTGTGGAACCAGGCCTTGAAGAAGTAGTCAAAAACGTTGTTGACAACGGTCATTTGCGGGCGACAGTCACGCCTGAAAAGGCTGATGCTTTTCTTATTGCCGTGCCGACGCCGTTTATGGGTGACAATCATGAAGCAGATCTCAGCTATATTAAAGCAGCTGCTACTGCTATAGCTCCTGTTCTGGAAAAGGGAAATATCGTTATTCTGGAGTCTACGTCTCCTGTTGGAGCTACGGAAACCATGGTCGGCTGGCTCAAGGAGATTCGGCCTGATCTTGTCTTTGCATCTGAAGGCTCTGAAGAATGTGATATTTATGTGGCTTACTGCCCTGAACGTGTGTTGCCCGGTAAGGTCATGCATGAGCTTATAGAAAATGACCGTATCATCGGCGGTATTAATAAAGCATCTGCGGAAAGGGCTCGTGAAGTGTACCACATTTTCGTGAAGGGTGAACTTTTGATGACCAACGCCCGTACGGCGGAAATGTCCAAACTCACGGAAAATGCCTTCCGAGATGTGAACATCGCTTTTGCCAACGAACTTTCCCTGATTTGCGACCGACTGAATATCAATGTCTGGGAACTTATTGAACTGGCAAATCATCATCCCCGTGTGAACATTCTTCAGCCCGGCCCCGGTGTGGGCGGTCACTGCATTGCCGTGGACCCGTGGTTCATCGTGAGCAAAACTCCCGACCTTGCCAGATTGGTGAACACCGCCCGTCTTATCAATGATGGTAAGCCGGAATGGGTCAAGGGCAAAGTACGAGAGGCTGTGCTCTCTTTGGTCAAAAAGGGGCGAGATGTGAAGGAGATACGCATTGCCTGCCTGGGACTTGCCTTCAAGCCCGATATTGATGATTTGCGCGAGAGCCCTGCGTTGCATATTACCCGTGATTTGGCAAAGGAGTTTCCCGGACAAATTGTAGCTGTGGAGCCGAATATACATGAACTTCCGAATAGCCTTAAGGGAATTGTACCTCTTATGACTTTAAAAGATGCATTGCAAGCGGACATAATTGTGTTACTTGTCGCCCATAAGGAGTTTAGGAGTGTTTATTTAGAAAGAAAAGATGCTTTAATTGTTGATACTACAGGGCAATGGTCGACGGTAAAATAATAGTTGTATTAATATATTATATTGGTTTTATTTTTTTGATATAATTTGTATAAGTGAAGTGATAAGGGGAAGGTATGTCCAGCCAGGATATGGAGAAGGTGTATCAGATTCTATTGAAGGAAAATGCACAACTGATGCAGCACAACAAACTTTTGCAGTTCGAACTGGAACAGGCTCGTGCTAAAATTTTTAGAATGGAGAGGTGGACATCCTTTCGCTTAGGGAAAATTTTACTTGAATCTAAGGGGATAAAAGGCTTTTTGCTATTGCCGAAGAGATTGTGGCAACTTCGCAAGGAGGTGAAATGTGCCGCAACTGAAGAAGTTTTAAATACTAGTGTTGCAATTCCAATTTTTGAAAAAACAGATACTTCTATTAGAAAAAATATATCTCTTCATGCAGAACAGATATATGAAGAACTTAAAATTATAGGTGATATTGAGAATACAATATCTAAGTCTTATATCGATGGAAAATGTGTTCTATCTGGTGTATTACCTTGCGACCATGTTTATCTAAGCCTCCAATCATGGTATGAAATTGAAGGTTTTAATGGAAGTATTACGGCTAGTATTACGTTCCATGGAAGTATGGATGTTATAGGTTATATATATTTCTATGATGAATATTCAGAAAAAATATCAGCATTGCCTTTTTATAGAAAAAAAACGCTTATCAATATTCCTGAAAAAGCAAAATATTTTTCTTTTTATTTACGAATAAAAGGAAATGGAAAACTTATTTTAAATTCTTTAAATGTATTTAATAATGATAATGTTAATAATGATATAAAATTAGAATTTTCATTGAATGATATAGTTTCACGAATGGATATTCCTAAAGATGTAAGAAATGATATTATAGTAAATAGAGTTGGTGAAAAATGTGAGCTTGTATCTAAACTTCACCACGAAAAACATGTGTATATCCCAATAAATAACGCAATACCTAATGAAATTTTGAAGAATAATCTATATGTACAACTAACTGCAACAAGTTCATTAGATATTATTGGGTGTATAATTTTCTTTGATTCAGATAAGAAGAAGCTTTCCCATACTATGTTTAAAAAACAGGAAGAGAATCCTTCAATACCAGAAGGCTGTGAAAGTGCTTCGCTTTCTCTTCGTATCAAAGGTTCAGGGAAGCTTGAGGATCTTAAAATCAGGCTCAGTAATACCCCACTGGAGAGAGAAGAAGTAAAGAGTGTTCCAGTAAAGTCATCTGCTACCATTGTGCCTATGTTTGCGGGGCAGGCGCCTCTGGCAGAAACGTGTCGTGCCGTTTTGAAGGGTAAAACGAAGGACTTGGCTGGATGGTTAAAATGCCTTCGCGTTGCCACCATTATGGATGAGTTTACTTGGCGGAGTTATTCCCCAGAGGCAAATATGCTGCAGTTGACGCCGGGAGCGTGGCATGATGAGCTGGAAAATTTTAAACCGGATATGCTTTTTGTGGAAAGTGCCTGGCGAGGGAAGGATGAACTTTGGAAGAATAGCATAAATAAAACGCCTCCAGAACTTATGGGAATTTTACACTGGTGTCGAAAGCATCAGGTACCGACGGTATTTTGGAATAAGGAAGATCCTATCCATTTTGAAACTTTTATTAACACAGCTTCATTGTTTGATTTTGTTTTTACTTATGACTTTAATTGTGTTGCAAGATATAAGACGGTTTTAAAACATAATAATATTTACTATCTTCCTATGGGTGTACAACCTATTATGTTTAATCCCATAGAAAAATATGAAAGAAAAGATGCATTTTGTTTTGCAGGAAGTTACTATAAGCGTTATCCAGAACGTACAAAAGACTTGGAAGAGTATCTTTTGTATCTTCCTGAATTTAAATCTGTAGAAATTTACGATCGTCAATATGGTAATAATGATCCTGATTATATGTTTCCGAATAAATACATTCCCTTTATCAAAGGAAATCTTCCATATACACAAATAGATAAAGCATATAAGGGATATGTTTATTCAATTAATCTTAATTCTCTAAAACAGGCGCAGTCTCTGGCAAGGCGTGTTTATGAACTCATGGCTTGCAATACGCTAGTAGTCAGCAATTTTTCTCGTGGTGTGCATAGTCAAATGGGAGAGCTGACCATTCTCAGCGATAGTGCAAAGGAAATCATCAGGCGCATAAAGGAGCTTGAGGCCCAGCCGTCAGGATCGGACAAGCTTCGTTTAGCTGCACTGCGAAAAGTGATGTCCGAAAGCACCTATCAAGATCGACTGGCTTATATTGTTTCTAAGATTTGCAACGTTAAATTTCCTAGCTTGCTTCCTGCTGTTTATGTTGTGGCCTGCGTAGAAACTCCAGAACAGGCAAACGCTGTTTATGAGAACTATGTCCGTCAGAATTATATCGAAAAGTATCTGCTGTTGTTCAGTGACGCGTCATTGGAGTGTTTCCAGGGGAAACAGGATGTCAGCGTAATTCCTACGAATGAGGTGGTTAGTACCCTATTCAATCTTCCGGAAGATGTTTGGCTGGCCGGCTTTGCTGTGGAAGATTTTTATGGGGCAAACTACCTTACGGATATCATGCTTGCTACGCGCTATGTGCAAACAAAAATTATATGCAAGGCCAGTTATTATACCTGTGCAGACGGGAGAGTTTTTATTAATTCTGACAATAGTGCACATACTTATACTGAGATAAAGGATAGTTTTCCTATCCGCCGGGCAGCAGCCAACATTGCCTTGTTAAAACGGGAGAACTGGAGTTTTAAGGATGAGAATACAGTCTTTCCTGCTGTAATGTGTTTTTCTGTCGATAGATTCAACTATTTGGAAAATGGGACTAGTGCTGCGGATGTGGATAAAGCTATAGTTTGTGATAGAGATGATCTGGATACTGGTATCTCCGTACACCAAATGCAGGAGTATGCAGAGCAAATGCGTCCATTGATTCAAGATGATACGACCATTCCGGCTCTGAAGAAAAAAAATCTGTTTGAAGAATTTACCTCCAAAAAGACCAGTACTGCACTTGATGTTTCATTGATGCCGAATAATGTTTTTCATTTACGCTCAACACTTCCGCCGGATAAACATGAATATCTTTATGGAAAGTCATTCTTTGCTATTAATGAACTTTCTCATCATTCAGAAACGTTGAAGATGTATCTTCAGACATCGCGTAATTTAAATGTACAACTGGCATATATTTTTCTGAATAATAAAAAGCAGAAGCTGCAAAGTTCACTCGTACAAGGGAATATCAATGCAGAATTTCCTATATGTACTGGTGCTACATTCATTCGCTTTGCACTCAGGGTACAGGGAAGTGGGGAAACAGATGTGGAAACGTTATTCTTTGGACATCGTTCTCTGGAACCTGAACGTATTTTGGGCGTGGAGGAAACTCTTGTCCTGACAAATATCTATCCGGCGTATGATAACCTTTACAGAAACGCCTTTGTTCACAGTCGCGTCCGCGCATATCGCCGCGAAGGTATTAAGGTCGGCGTTTACCAGTTTCGAGCTGGCCAAGAACTGCATTTTGACGAGTTTGAAGGTGTAACCGTCTTTCGAGGTGGGGCGTCGGCTTTGCGAAAAATTCTTTCAGAAGGCAAAGTACGCCGCATTCTCGTACATTTTTTGAATGCTGAAATGTGGGAAGTGCTGAAGGATGCACCGTCTGACGTGCATATCCTTGTATGGCTGCACGGTGCAGAGATTCAGCCTTGGACAAGAAGAATATGTAATTATACAAATGAATTAGCACTAGATAAAGCCAAAAAGCAAAGTATTGTGCGTATGGCATTCTGGAAGAAGTTTTTTAATTCCTTGCCGAACAATGTCCATCTTGTTTTTGTATCACAATATCTTGCCAATGAAGTAATGGAAGACAATAATATCATTTTGTCTAAAAGAAGATATTCAATTATTCATAACCCTATTGATACAACAATATTTTCCTATCATGAAAAAAAAGCTGAACAACGATATAAGATACTTTCTATCAGACCGTTTGCAGCTAGAAATTATGCAAATGATCTTACTGTAAAATGTATTTTAAAACTATCAGAACGTAGTGATTTTGATAAATTTTCTATTAAAATTGTCGGTCGAGGCGTATTATTTGACGAAACTGTTAAGCCTTTGCGTAGTATTCCTAATGTTTCTCTTGAAGAGAAATTTCTTACACAGGCTGAGATCGCAGAACTTCATCGTGATTACGGAATTTTCATGGTGCCGACGCGCATAGACACACAAGGCGTTTCCAGGGATGAAGCTATGGCGTCAGGGCTGGTGCCGATTACTAATGCTGTAACGGCCATTCCAGAATTTGTGGATGAGACCTGCGGAATCTTGGCTCCGGCAGAGGATGCCGACGCTATGGCAGCAGGTATTTCCCACCTTGTAGATAATCCAGACCTGTTCCTTGCCATGAGCAGAGCAGCGGCGGAACGAGTCCGCAAACAGACAGCAGTCAATATTATTATAAAGGAAGAGATAGATTTAATTTTTACATCATAATAATTTAATAATATAATGTTTACTTTTTGTGTAGTACATAACAATTTATTTTTATCTTAACTGAGAGGTAAATTTATGAATAATGTTTATGAAATGGCACAATATATTTCTAGTAAATTAAATTTTGTATCTAAAGATGATGATTATTTATATAAAATTGTTTGTGATATGTATAATCATATATGGAAAGAACAAAAAGATATACGTGGAATACTTGCTTTGTGTGCATTGCATAAAAGAAAGTTTAAAACTTTTAATGCTGATTTGATAGATTTGTGTTATGATGGAATTGTAAATAATGGGCATATTGATGCAGTAGTTTATTATTGTATGGCGGTTATAAGGAATTGTAGTGAAGATGACGCAATGAACAAAATTTTTTCTCTTTTTAATTTAAATATCTCTGATAATGCAAAAAGTATTTTATATATTTTTATAGCCTGTTGTTATTGGAAAAAATATGATTATGAAAATTATATTAATAATATAAATATATTTTTTAGTAATAAAAAAGAAGATTTTTCTCCATATATCGCAATACCTACATCTTCTGTTTGGCGATCGTTAAATAGACCTATACAAAAAGAAAATAAAATATGTGATATGTTTTATCCAAATGTTGATAATAATTTTGATTATATTATATCTGCATCTTGTGATGATAAGTATTTTAATGCATATGGAAAGTATTTTATTAAGTCTTTAAATAAGTTAAAATCTAATTTTTTCTGTTATATAGCTATTATAGCAAATGAAGATATAGATATTAGTGAATATAATAATATTAATAATATAAAAATAGATATATTATATAATAATTCATGTAATATAGGCCCAATTTCATCAAGTATAAGATACATTAATGCATTTAAAATAATGGAAAAAACCGGAAGACCTGTTGTCGTATGTGATTTTGATAGTGTATTTATTAATGATATTATTGAATTAATTGATAATAGATATGATGCAAAATTAAGAATTTTAAAAAATGTTTTGCCATGGGAGACAATAACAGCAGGATTTTCTATCTTTATGCCTACTATAAATTCATTAAAATTTTTGGAAATAATGACGTCCTATTTTTCAAATATTCTTGTAGATAACACAAAACAATGGTGGGTTGATCAAAATGCTTTAGAATGTGCTATGAGATTTACTAATATAAAATATATAAATATAATTAATAATTTGAATAATTATATATTTATTCCTACTGGGTCTATGGAAACAAAAAAGGTTTTATTAAATTCAAAAGTAAATTAATGTTATGCTTTTTTGTAGTATATTGGATAACGTAACATCATCATGTATAGGTGGAATTCCCCTTATTCCGGTCTTCACCTATCTCCAACTACGTCTTTTCTGGCCAGATATACTTTTTGTGGAGTCGGCCTGGCAGGGGTGGCACAACAGTTGGAAGTACAAGATTGCGGCGTATCCTGATCATCCAGAGCGCAATAATCATTTGCTGTTGCGCCTTCTGGAATACGCTCGAAAAAGGCATATCCCCACAGTATTCTGGGATAAGGAGGGACTGGTTCACTTCGACCGCTTCATTGATTCGGCGAGACACTTTGATCATGTGTTCACCGTGGATGCCGACACCATTCCCAAGTATAAGAAGGTGATGGGAGAGAACGCTTCCGTGCATGTGCTCCCTTTTGCCGTCCAGCCTCGGTTCCATTTTTTTGATGGATTCCATTTCAAATATAATACGGCGTGTTTTGTGGGCAGTTACAGTACACATATCCATCCGCGGAGGAGAGCTTGGCAGGAAATGCTGTTCCGTGCAGCTTTAGACAGCGGATTGGGACTGCATATCTTCGACCGCAATTCAGAACGCAAAGCATCTGTTTATCGATATCCTGTATGGGACGGCATGCAGATACACCAGTCTGTTTCCAATGCCGGAACGGCACAGTTATACAAGGATTATCTTGTCTCTTTAAACGTCAATACCAACGAGAACAGTTCTACCATGGTTTCACGCAGGTTGGTAGAGGTGCTCGCCTGCGGAGGAATTGCCGTGACGACTCCGGCACCTTCCGTGGGAGAATTCAGTGAGTTCTGTCATATTGTACATAATCGTGACGAGATGATGGAATTGTTTAATCGATTGAAGCATGGCCCCTCCAGAGAGGATCTGGAACGTGCCAGAGCTGGTGCGGAATACATAGCCCTGCATCACACTTGGAAACAGCGCCTGAAATTTATTGCAGACGTTGTGGGCATAAAAATATAGTATTTTTTCGGAGAACTCTGTTATGTGTGGCATCATTGGCTATAGCGGACAGCGTTCCGCCATTCCTTTTCTTATCGAAGGTCTGCATCGTCTGGAATATCGGGGCTACGATTCTTCAGGGGTAGCTTTTGAGTATGAGGGATGTCTCCATGTGGTGAAGGCGGAGGGGAAGCTGGCAGCTCTGGAAGCCAGGCTGAAAAATATATCCTATCTTCAGGCTACGTCCGGCATAGGTCATACTCGCTGGGCCACGCACGGCCTGCCCGTGGAAAGAAACGCCCATCCGCATCTTTCGCAGGACGGGAACATTGCCATCATCCACAACGGCATCATCGAGAACTTTCAGGAAATCAAGGATGAGCTTTCCGCGAAAGGACACACCTTCCTTTCCGATACCGATACCGAAGTGCTCGCGCATCTCATAGGCGAGGAGCGGAAGACCGCCCCCAGCCTGCGCGAGGCCTTTGCCCGCGCGCTGCGCCACTCGCACGGCGCTTACGCCGTGGTCATGATGGGCGTGGAGGAGCCGGGCGTCATTTATGCCGCGCGCATGGCCGCACCCCTGCTCATGGGCGTGGGCGTGGGCGAGTGCTTCGTGGCTTCCGACATTCCTGCCTTTCTGCCCTATACCCGCGAAGTGGTCTTTCTGGAAGATGGCGAAGTTGCCCGCGTCGAGGGAGATTCGTGGGAAGTGTTCTCTCTTGCCGATCTCTCGCCCGTGAAAAAGAGCGTGAGCCATGTGCCGTGGGACATGCAGGCCGCGGCCAAGGGCGGCTACAAGCACTTCATGCTCAAGGAAATCATGGAGCAGCCGCGGGTCATCACCGACTGTCT
>NZ_CALUWV010000172.1 GCF_944324575.1 uncultured Mailhella sp.
CAGCGCGTTTTCGAGTTATGCCCATTTCCCCCCGTCTTGTCAAACACTTTTTTCCACTTTTTTCGATCTTTTTATATGTTTATTGGTAACACATTGATTATATTTATATTATTTTTAATACTTTTCTGTTTTGAGCTATGTGATTCAGCATAACCCAACGTCCTTCCTCTCCTGAACATCTGTCAGAGCCTTATCTTCAGACATGTTTCCGCCCCCATACCCAAAAGGCCACAGATCATCCTGCATTCCCATTAAACGTCGACGCCAATGACAGACGCAGAGAAAAAGGCATGCCCGTCGCCATAAAGCCTCTTTCCCCTTCCGCTGCCGACTCGTTCATTAAAAGAGAAAGGGAGGGCTCCCCTCCCTTTCTTGCGGCAAAACGTTTGTGCCCTGATGTATTACGGATGATTGTGGAACTTGTCGGCAGTGGCCTCGGAACCGCTGTGGCAGGGCGTACAGTCCATGTTGCCCTTCTGGATGTCGGACATCTTGCCCTTGCCGTGGCAGGTGGTGCAGCCGGTCACGGATTCCTGCTTGCCGAGAGCGCCCTTCCAGTCCTTTCCGGCTTCAATCTTGGCATTGAGAATCTCAATGGCCTTGCGGCTCACGTCGGCCGTAATACGACCGCAGCGCTCGCTGCGTTCCGTGCTGTTTGCGGCCAGCTTGGTGGCATACGACCAGCGAGAAACAGACACATGACAGAGCACGGAGTTGGAAATGCTGGTAGGCAGATCACCCTTCACACCCTGAGCGGCGTCACCGGGATTATATATGGGGAAAGCCGCCTTTTCATACCAGCGGAACAGCTCGTTCACCATGGGAGTCGCTTCGCTGCGGGGATAGAACACCGAAAAAGCCATGGCCGCTCCGGCAAGAGCACCGCAGATGGTGCCCCAGTCGGACATTCCCCCCTTGAAACCCTCCATCATGGTAAAGGGGAAGGCATTGTAGGGGGCACCGAACTTTTCCGCCATGGTACCGACAATGCTGTAGAACACGCCGTATCCGCAACCGTAGCCCTTGTACCAGTAGCCCTGATAGGCCACAGCCTCCGCGGCGGCAATGTCATCGATCTTTTTCGGGGTCCAGCCGAACTCTCCACCCATCTGAGCAAAGTGTCCGTTCTTGCCGCCGGACATGGCAGGTGCGGCAGGTGCAGCGATAACAGTACCAGACATGGCGGCAAGAGTTCCGCCGACGGCCAGACCACCCATGGCGCCCAGCATGGCTCTTCTGCTGTATTCCATAATCTTCTCCGAGGTAAAAATAACACACAGTAAGCCCTGTTCTGTCTGAGAAAAGGCATACGCTTGCACTATGTGATTAATATAACATTATGTCAATCATGAAGAAATACTAACCGAACAGAAATAAGAAAAAAATCGTCCGGATATTTCCGCACAAACGTCAGATTCCGGCAGCTTGCCCCGCAGGAATGTTGCAGCCTCTTTAATTCTTGATTAAACCGAACAGGCGTATATGGCATACCCGGCAACGCCATCGTAAAATTTCAAGATTATGGGAGTTCCGCCATGAACTGCGAATCCTGTTCCCCCAAAACGTACCTCAGCTGGTTTGAAAAAATCTGCAGCATTCCCCACGAATCCAGGAACGAACAAGCGCTCAGCAATTTTCTTGTCGAATTTGCCAGAGAGCGTCATCTTGCCGTTTCACAGGATGAAAAAGGCAACATTCTCATCAGAAAGCCCGGCACCAGAGGCATGGAACAGGCTCCGACCGTCATTCTTCAGGGGCATATGGACATGGTGTGCGTGAAGGATGAAGGGCTCGACTTCGACTTTGCCCAAGATCCTCTTAGACTCGTGATTGACGGCGACAGTCTTCATGCCGACGGAACCTCCCTCGGTGCCGACAACGGCATAGCCCTGGCCTACATTCTCGCACTGCTGGACTCCAGCGACATTCCCCATCCGCCGCTGGAAGCCGTGGTTACGGTCGACGAGGAAGTCGGCATGGGAGGAGCGACTGCCTTCGACGCTTCCCAGCTCTCGGCCTCCCTGTTCATCAACATGGACTCCGAAGACGAGGGCGTGTTCTGCGTGAGCTGTGCGGGCGGCAGAAGAAGCCGCATGCACATTCCTGCAGAGACTGAAGACGCCGCGCCCCTTGCCGCCAGCGGCAAAGGACATTTTTACCTCATCACTGTCACCGGTCTTGCCGGCGGTCATTCCGGTCTGGAAATCATCAGGGAACGCGGCAACAGCAACAAGCTTCTTGCCAGAGTGCTGGATGATCTGACACGCAAGTTCCCCTGTCGCATTGTCTCCCTAAACGGCGGCACGGCCGCCAATGCCATTCCCAAAGAGAGCTCGGCCGTCGTGCTCTCCTCCGCGGAAGAGCAGGAACTCAGAGCCGAACTCGACTCCTGGACCGAAATTTTCCGTCACGAACTGCGGGGCGCCGACGGCGCCGGTCTCGTCATCACGCTTGCCGATGCCGACGCCGCAGACAAAGTGCTGACGGAACGCTGCGCTGCAAACGTCATTGACGCAGCGCTGCTCATTCCCACCGGCATTGCCTCCATGGATATGAACATTACCTCGCAGCGCCTTGTGGAAAGCTCCAACAACTTTGCCATGATACGTATGGAAAAAGGAGAAATCGTCTTCCACTGCCAGACCAGAAGCTCTGTTGCCAGCAAAAAGGAAGCTCTCTGTCGACAGATAGACGTGCTGGCCTCCATGATCGGAGCAACGGTGGAGCATTCCGGAGACTATCCGGCCTGGGAATACAATCCGAACTCCCGCCTTCAGCCCCTGTTTGAAAGCACTTACAGAGACCTCTTCCACAAGGATGCCAGGGTGGAAGGCATACACGCCGGGCTGGAATGCGGCCTTTTTGCCGAAAAGTTCAGAAAGCTCGGACGGAACGTGGACTTTCTGTCCTTCGGCCCCACCGTGTCCGGAGCGCACACCACCAGGGAATGTCTGAGCCTCTCGTCGGCGGAAAACACATGGAAACTGCTCATCGAAGTACTGCGTCGCATAGGAAAAACGGCCTGAATCCGTCCCCGTCGCAGAACTGATGCGGCGGACCTTCAGGCATAACGTCCAAGCGCCTGCAGCAACGAAGCAACGCAAGAAAAAGCCGCGTCTCTTACCGACGCGGCTTTTTCTTGAAACCTCTTTGAACTGTTTCTCAAAAATCTCAAAAGCCAATCCCGCGACGTTGCCTGACAAAAAAAACATCGCCCTGAACAACAGGCCGTTTTCTTCCTGCGAAGAAAACGGCCGCGCACGGAATCGAAATGATCTGCGTTCAGACAAAAAACTTTTGAACGTACCCCTGCACGAACACCAGAGCCACAACGAACGGCAGTATCCAGGAAAGATAGAATCGTAAGAATTTCGGAAACTTCACTCCACGCCCGGCATCAGTTTCCGCCATGAACTTGTCCCATCCCCAGCCGAATCTGTGGCAGCAGAACAGCATGAAGGTAATGGCGCCGATGGAAAGCAGGTTGTTGCTGAGAATGAAATCCTCAAGGTCCATGAGCGTGCTTCCTTTCCCAAGCGGCTGCACTCCAGAAAGAACGTTGAAGCCGAGAACGCAGGGCAGAGTGAGAAGCGTGAGCACCACGCCGTTCACCAGCGTGGACTTGCGGCGCGACCACTTCCACACGTCCATGCAGTAGGAAATGATGTTCTCAATGACGGTGATGACCGTGGTAAGCGCTGCCGCGCTCATGAACACGAAGAACAGCGTACCCCAGAAACGCCCTCCCGACATGGCGTTGAACACGTTGGGAAGGGTGATGAAGATGAGCCCCGGGCCTGAATCCGGCTCTACGCCGAAAGCGAAGCAAGCCGGAAAAATGATGAATCCCGACATCATGGCCACAAAGGTATCCAGACAGACGATCCAGATGGATTCCTGCGTAATGGTATACTCCCGGCCGAGATAGCTGCCGAATATGCACATGGACCCGATGCCGAGGCCAAGCGTGAAGAAGGCCTGATTCATGGCGTCGTTCAAAAGACTCCATATGCCCGCGTCCACGGCCCTCTGCCAGTCCGGCGCAAGATAGAAGGTCAGTCCGTCCATGGCACCGGGCAGGGTGACGGCCCGCAGCGCCAGTCCTATCATGATGACGAGAAGCCCGGTCATCATGATTTTGACGACGCGCTCAATGCCCCTTCTGAGGCCGAACCCGCAGACGATGAAACAGGCAATGGAGGTCAGAAAGGCCCAGAACGTCATTCCGGCAGGATCGGCAAGCATGGCGCCGAAGGCGGCGGGCATCTGATCGGCAGGCACGGCAAGCTGCCCCGTGGCCGTTCTCCACACATAAAAGAGCATCCAGCCCGCCACGGGGATATAGAACATCATGAGCAGATAGCTGCCCACGATGCTGAGCCAGCCCATGCGATGCCATGAGGAGCCTTCTGGCTCCAGAACGCGCAGAGCATTGCCGAGATTCTGCTGTGAGGCCCTGCCCACGGAAAATTCCATGATGAGCAGTGGCAACGCCAGCATGAGCAGAAAAAACAGATAGGCGACCACGAAGACCGCGCCGCCGTATTTTCCCGTGATGTAGGGAAATCTCCATACGTTGCCGAGGCCTATGGCGCATCCGGCGGAAACGAAAAGGAAGCCGATGCGGCTGGCCATTTTCTCACGTTGCATGATGACTCCAGGAGCTTGAAACAGCTCTGGCGCACGAGCTTCCCGGGGAAGGCCATGCGCCAGAGACGGAATGGAAGAAACGATCTAGAAAAACTTCTGAATGTAGCCTTCCACAAAGATGACCAGAAGCACGACGGGCAGAATCCAGGTCAGATAGAAGCGCAGAAACTTCGGAAACTTCATGCCCGCACCGGCATCAGCCTCGGCAATGAACTTGTCCCAGCCCCAGCCGTAGCGCTGGCAGCAGAACAGACAGAAAATGAGAGAACCCAGGGGAAGCAGATTGTTGCTTATGATGAAGTCCTCAAGATCCATGATGGTGGAACCTGCTCCCAGAGGCTGAATGTCCGACCAGAGGTTGAAACCGAGAATGCAGGGCAGGGTGAACAGGGTAAGCACCACGCAGTTGACCTTGACGGCCTTGGCTCTCGACCATTCATAGGTATCCATGAAGTGAGAAATGATGTTCTCAAGCACGGCGATGACCGTGGTGAGCGCGGCCGCGCTCATGAACACGAAGAACAGCGCTCCCCACAGACGTCCCCAGGCCATGTTGTTGAAGATGTTGGGCAGCGTGATGAAAATGAGGCTGGGACCGGCGTCGGGCTGCACGCCGAAGGCAAAGCAGGCAGGGAAGATGATGAGGCCGGACATGAAGGCCACAAAGGTGTCGAGGGACACGATGAACACGGATTCCTTGGTCAGCGTGTTGGACCTGTCAAGATAGCTGCCGAAGATGCACATGGCGCCGATGCCGATGCTCAGGGTGAAGAAGGCCTGATTCATGGCGTCGTTGATGAGGGACATAATGCCTGCATCCATGGCGCGCTGCAGATCGGGCACGAGGTAGAAGGCCACGCCCTTCATGCCGCCGGGCAGAGTGAGGGAATGCACGGCAAGGCCGATGACGATGACAAGAAGCCCGCCCATCATGATCTTCACCACGCGTTCCACGCCCTTCTGAAGGCCGAGCGCACACACGCCGAAGCAGCCGAGCGAAGCGACGAGCGTCCAGAACAGCATGGTTCCGGGGCTTGCCAGAAGACTGGAAAACACGCCAGCCACCTGATCCACGGGAACGGAGAGCGTTCCGGTGATGGTGGCCCAGCAGTAATACATCATCCAGCCGGCCACGGGAATGTAGAACATCATAAGGGCATAGGAACCTATGATGCTGAAACAGCCGAAATAGCTCCACTTCGATCCAGGCTTCAGTTCATGGAAGGCCCGGGACATATTTCTCCGCGAAGCGCGGCCCACGGTAAATTCCATGATGAGAATGGGCAGGCCCATGCCGAGAAGAAAGACAAGATACGCGACAAGAAAAACCGCGCCGCCGTATTTGCCCGTAATGAAAGGAAAGCGCCATACGTTGCCGAGTCCGATGGCGCAGCCGGCAGAAAGAAACAGGAATCCCAGCCGACTGGCAAGCTGTTCTCGTTGAGCCATAGTATATTCTCCTTGGCGGAATATTTTTTCTTCATATATGTGAAAGGGCGCGGCACGGCAACCGAAAAAAATCCCCCGATTCCGCCCCTGCCGTCCCTTGCAGATACGCCGAACCATGCGTTTTTCACGCGTCTTCGCACAGTCATTCCAGCACGTTGAGCATGCATGAACCTTGACAAAAGAGTCAATGTTCACGGAGTTCAGGCGGCGGAACTACAAGAACTTCTGAATGTAGCCCTGGGCAAAGATGAAAAGAAAGACCACAGGCAGTATCCATGTGAGATAGAAGCGCAGAAACTTGGGAAACTTCATGCCCATGCCGGTATCGGCCTCGGCGATGAATCCATCCCAGCCCCAGCCGTATCTGTGACAGCAGAACAGCATGAAAAGGAAGGAACCGAGCGGCAGGATGTTGTTGCTGATGATGAAGTCCTCAAGGTCAAGCACGGCACTTCCCGGTCCGAAGGGCTGGAAACCGGACCAGACGTTGAAGCCGAGAATGCAGGGCAGCGTGAGCAGCGTAAGCACGACAAAATTTATCGTCACGGCCTTTCTGCGGGACCATCCGTAGCCGTCCATGAAAAAGGCAATGATGTTTTCAAGCACGGCGATGACGGTGGTAAGGGCGGCGGCGCTCATGAACACGAAGAAGAGAAAGCCCCAGAACCGCCCGCCGGCCATGTTGTTGAAGATGTTGGGCAGCGTGATGAAAATAAGGCCCGGCCCGGCATCCGGCGTGACCCCGAAGGCAAAGCAGGCGGGAAAGATGATGAGGCCGGCGGTCAGGGCGACAAAGGTGTCCAGAACCACGATAAGCACGGATTCCTGAGTGAGAGAGCGCTCTTTCTTCAGATAGCTGCCGAATATGCACATGCTGCCCATGCCCACGCTCAGAGTAAAGAAGGCCTGATTCATGGCGTCGTTGAGGAGAGACATAATGCCGGCATCCATGGCGCGCTGAAGATCAGGTACAAGATAGAAGGAAAGTCCCTTCGAGCCGCCTTCAAGAAAGCAGGAGTGAAACGCCAGTCCGAGCATGATGACGAGAAGTCCCAGCATCATGATCTTGACCACACGCTCAACGCCTCTCTGAAGTCCCTGTCCACATATGGCGAAACAGGACGCGGAAACAACCACCGTCCAGAAAAGAAGAAGCCAGGGATTGCCCAGCATGCTTCCGAACACGGCGGGCACCTGTTCCGAAGGAACCTGAAGCTCGCCCGTCAGCATGAACCAGCAGTAGCAGAGCATCCAGCCCGCAATGGGGATGTAGAACATCATGAGAATATAGTTGCCCACGGGACACATGATGCCGAACTTGTGCCACCATGTTCCCTTCGGCTCCAGCATCTTCAGAGCATGGGCCATGTTGCGCTGCGTGGCGCGACCCACGGAAAATTCCATGATGAGAACGGGAAGTCCCACGAAAATGAGGAAAAGAAGATACACCCCGAGAAACACAGCGCCGCCATACTTGCCGGTGATGTAGGGAAAACGCCACACATTGCCGAGTCCTATGGCACAACCGGCGGAAAGAAGCAGAAAGCCGAGTCGGCTGGCAAGCTGTTCACGCTGTTTCATGATCATTCTCCTGAAGATGATTTCTTCTAGCTATAGGCCAAAACTTGCTGCTCCGGCAACTGAAAAAGCCCCTGTTTCTTCCTTTCCGCATCCTTGCCTTGCCGGCGGGCATGTACTAGAGCTTGTTGCGTGCCTCCGGCAACACAGGAGCTTTCACGAGAAATATGCCTGAAACACATTCGCCGACGCCCCGTTCCCTGCCTCCGCACAGAAACGGCGCTCTGGCCATTCGTACCTTTTCCCTTCCGCGACAAGAATCAGAACAGGATCATTCATGAATCTGCATCGCCACAAACGCTGGACTCAAAAAATCAATTACGTGCTGCTGGCTCTGGAGGGCATGCTCATCGGACTCTTCTGTGCCTGCGTCATATGCTGCTTCCGCCTCATCCGCGACCATGCCGCCCCAGTCATTCTTTCCTTCCTTTCCGGATGGCAGGAAAACTGGTGGGTCGCACCGCTCTGGCTTATCGTGCTTATTGCCGCAGCCCGCTTTCTGGGCTGGCTGGTCAAAAAAACACCTCTCATTTCCGGCAGCGGCATACCTCAGACGGAACTTATCGTCCGTGGAAAACTGCACGTTTCCCGTCATGACTGGCTCAGAGTACTGACGGCAAAATTCACAGGCTGCCTTGTCTCCACCCTGGGTGGGCTCTCCCTCGGCCGGGAAGGTCCCTGCATACAGATGGGAGCAGCCACAGCAGCTCTTGTGACCGGTCTGTGGGAAAAATTCACCTTTTCCGGCCACATTCACATTGCGGCAGGAGCCGCCGCAGGCATGACGGCGGCCTTCGGCTCTCCCGTGGCCGGCGTTCTCTTCGTGTTTGAGGAAATGAAAAGCCGCTTCACGCGCGGCGGATTCATCGCCGTGGGCTTCGCCGCAGCTTCGGCAGCCCTGGCCACGCGCCATATTTTCGGCTTCGGTCTCATTTTCCCCTTTAAAAATATAGGATCCCTGCCGCTCTCCGCTATCTGGCTCATCCCCGTCATGGGGATTGTCATGGGAGCGGCAGGCGTGCTCTACAACAAGGCGCTGCTCGGAACCAAGAACGCCGAAGCCCTGCATACGCCCCTTTCCCAGAACTGGCGCATTCTGCCGCCCATGCTGGCAGCCTTCGTTCTGGCCTTTGTCTGCCCCTCCGTGCTCGGCGGCGGCGAAGACCTCGCAGGAAGCCTGATCCGCCTTGCCGCCGATCCCTCTTCCGTTCTTCCCCTGCTGACCCTGCTCGCTGTTCTTAAAATTGCCTTTTCTCTGTTCAGCTATACCGGCAACGTACCGGGAGGCATTCTCATGCCCATGCTCTGCATAGGCGCGCTGCTCGGAGCCCTGTGCGGACAGACCGCAGCTCTTGCCGGACTCATTGCCCCCGAGGCATGGACGACGTTCCTCATCTACGGCATGGTGGGATTCTTCGTCTCCATGGTGCGCGTACCCCTCACCGGAACCGCACTCGTCATGGAAATGTCCGGCGCGCTCTCCTGCCTGCCCGGAGCCCTCGTCGTGGCCTTCATCGCCTCCTGGACCGCCAATGCCCTGCGCTGCCCCCCGGTCTACGACTCCCTGCGCGCCGCCATCGTCGTGTCGAAGAAGAAGTAGGGGGAAATTATTATGCGGGGAAGAGGGAAACCCTTTTGAAAAAGTGCTTTCCCTCTTCCCCCGCCCCCCATCTCCCTTCCTAAAACTCTTAATTTGAGGGGGAAATCGCGGGAAGATGAAGAGTCTGCAAAAAACGATACGCAGAGGCACAAAGACATGATCCTGCAGAACAGACTTTTTTCATTCTGACCGCAAAGTTTTGCCCGAAGACTCCGTAACGCTCTTTTCCTTTTTTCCGCATCATCCAGCAGCCAGACATCAAAAAAAGCCCCGACTCTCAGCACAGAGTCGGGGCTTTTCTTTCTTCAGCGGCAGGTAAAAAGTCTTGGAAGGATGGGAGGGGCCGGGAAGGGAAGCTTTCTTCAGAAAGTTCCCTTCCCTCCCCGCACGCACTCTATTCTTCCGTATTTTCTCCGTTGTCGGACACGGTGTCGAAACCGGCGACGCTGGCGCCCTCGTCAAGCCTGACAAGGCGGACGCCCATGGTGGCACGACCGACGGAGCGGACTTCATCCACGCCGAGGCGGATGATCTTATTGGTAGAAGTCAGCAGAATAAGAGAATCGGTGTCGGCAACAGGCATGGCGCCGATGACGTTGCCGGTCTTGGGGGACACCTTGAAGTTGATGAGACCTATGCCGCCGCGGCTCTGCATGCGGTAGAGGTCTATCTTGGTGCGCTTGCCGTAGCCCAGGGCGGAAACCGTCATGATCATGGTGGAGCTGTCGCCGTCTTTCACGGTAACACAGGCCACCACGGAATCGCCGCGGCGCAGTCCTATGCCCTTCACACCTGAAGCACTGCGGCCCATGGGACGCACGTCCGGCATGGCAAAGCGTATGGCCATGCCGTGGGCCGTGGCGAGCACCACGTGATCGGAGTCCGTCACTTCACGCACGGCAATAAGCTCATCGCCTTCCTTAAGCCCGAGGGCTATGAGACCGCTCTTGCGGCAGCGGGCATAGAGAGACGCGCTGGAACGCTTGACCATGCCGTGCTTGGTGGTGAACAGGAAATAGCTGTTTTCGGCAAATTCGCGCACGGTAAGGGCGTTGGCCACCCATTCGTCCTTTTCCAGAGGAAGCAGATTGGCGATATGCATACCCTTGGCGGTACGGCTGCCTTCCGGCACCTGATGCACCTTGAGCTGATGCATGCGTCCCTTGTTGGTGAAAAGCAGCAGATACTGATGATTGGTCGTGGTGAGAAATTCCTGCACGAAATCATCTTCGGAGGTATGCAGACCGGCTATGCCCTTGCCGCCCCTCTTCTGCTGCTGATAGTTGGCCAGCGTGGTACGCTTGATGTAGCCGCGGCGCGACAGGGTAATGACCACATCCTCGTCAGGAATAAGGTCTTCAATGTCGATACCGGAAAGCTCATCCATAACGACTTCCGTGCGGCGGGGCGTGGCATAGGTGGTCTTGATGTACTGCGTTTCCTCGCGCATTACGCCGCGCAGCACTTCAGGATCCTCGAGAATGGAGGTCAGATAGGCAATGAGCTTCTGCAGTTCATGGAATTCATCCAGAAGCTTGTCGCGTTCCAGCCCGGTAAGACGCTGCAGACGCATATCCAGAATGCTCTGAGCCTGAGCTTCCGTAAAGCCGAAGCGGTTCACAAGACCGGACTTGGCTTCCTGCGGCGTCGCCGAACCGCGGATGAGCTCGACGATCTCGTCGATGATGTCAAGCGCCTTGAGCAGGCCTTCCACGATGTGGGCGCGGGCCTGCGCCTTTTCCAGGTCGAAACGGGTACGTCTGATGACGACTTCCCGGCGATGATCGAGGAAGCAGGTAAGGGCCGTGCGCAGGTTGAGCTGCTGAGGCTTGTTGTCCACCACCGCCAGCATATTGATGCCGAAGGAGGTTTCCAGCGGCGTATACTTATACAGGGCGTTGATGACAAGTTCAGGAATGGTGCCCCGACGCAGATCGAGAATGATGCGGATGCCCTTCTTGTCGGACAGATCGCGCAAATCGGTCACACCGTCGAGCTTGCGGTCGTTGACGAGAGCCGCAATCTTGGTGACGAGCACGGATTTGTTGAGCGCATATGGGATTTCGCGGATCACCACGGACTGCTGTCCCTTCTTGCGTTCCTCCACTTCCACGCGCCCGCGCACCTTCACCACGCCGCGGCCCGTGCGATAGGCGTCGAGCAGCCCCTGACCGGCATAGACAAAACCGGCGGTAGGGAAGTCCGGACCATGCACGAGATCAATGAGATCATCCACCGTACAGTCGGGCTCGTCGATGAGGCGAAGCAGAGCGTCGCACAGTTCCCCGAGGTTATGAGGAGGAATGTTGGTGGCCATGCCTACGGCGATGCCGGAAGAACCGTTGAGCAGAAGATTGGGCACCTTGGTAGGCAGAACTTCGGGCTCCTGCTCCGAACCGTCGTAGTTCGGACGGAAATCCACGGTCTTCTTCTCAATATCGTCCAGAAATTCGGACGCAAGGCGGGACATGCGCACTTCGGTGTATCGCATGGCGGCGGCAGAGTCGCCGTCGATGGAACCGAAGTTTCCCTGACCGTCTTCCAGAGGGTCGCGCATATTGAAGTCCTGCGCCATGCGCACAAGGGCATCATACACGGCAGAGTCGCCGTGAGGATGATACTTGCCTATGACGTCGCCGACCACACGGGCGCTTTTCTTGGTAGGCCGGTTGTAGGTATTGGCCATCTGCGACTGCGCGAAGAGAATGCGGCGATGCACGGGCTTGAGTCCGTCGCGCGCATCGGGAATGGCGCGGCCTATGATGACACTGAGCGAATAGGCCAGATACGACTGGCGCAGCTCTTTTTCTATATCGACTTTGAATTCTGCCACGGTAGGAATCCTTTGGGCGATGTTTTACTAACGTTCCCTGAAAGAACGACGGCACTCCAAGAGAGGAACACCCCGTTCATCAGATGTCGAGGTCATCCATGGAAAGCGCGTTGCGAATGATGAAATCGCGGCGCAGATCGGCGCGGTCGCCCATGAGTTCCTCGATGGTATCGGACGCGGCCTGCGCATCCTCGATGGAAACCTGCAGAAGCGCTCTCTTTTCAGGGTTCATGGTGGTCATTTCCAGCTGTTCGGGATTCATTTCACCGAGACCCTTGTAGCGCTGGATGTTGAAGCCCTTGCGGGCCTCGGCGTAGGCGGATTCACGCAGATCGAAGTAATCCTTCACCTCGCGGCTGGATTCGGAGCTCGAAAGCGTCACAGGGAAGGTGCTGCAGGCTTTCTGAAGCGAGGTCCAGACCTGACGGGCCTGCCGGTACATGCGGGAGTGGAAGAATTCCACGGCAAGACGCGTGCGGTGACCGCTCTTGTTCTCAAAAATGAGGAAGGCTCGCTCGTCGTCTTCCTGATTTTCCACTTCGAGCCTTGCCGCGTAGCCCTGTTCCTCCATCCAGACGCGGAACTTTTCGGAAAGACCGGTTTCGGCCATGTCAGGCGTGAGGTCTTCGTCAAAGCGCAGGAAGGAGAGAAAAAGCTCGCGGGAAATGGCGGAATTTTCCGCTTCCTTCACGGATTTTTCCAGCTCGTCGATGCTCTTGAGCAGCGCGATGAGCTCGCTGCCGCGATAGGTCTTGCCGTCCGAGGTCGCCACGGACACGCCTTCGGACAGACGCTGAAGCAAAAATTCATCGAGCTCGTTGTCGTCCTTCAGGAACTTGATGGTATTGCTGCCCTTCTTGATGCCGTAAAGCGGCGGCTGGGCAATGTAGATGTGCCCTTCTTCAATAAGCTTGGGATAGTAGCGGAAAAAGAAGGTGAGCATGAGCGTGCATATATGCGCGCCGTCCACGTCGGCATCAGTCATAATGATGATCTTGTGATAGCGCAGCTTGGAATAATCCATGTTGTCGCCGATGCCTACGCCCATGGCCGTGATCATGTTCTTGATTTCCTCGCTGGCGAGCATGCGGTCGAAGCGGGCGCGCTCCACGTTCAGGATCTTGCCGCGCAGCGGCAGAATGGCCTGAGTCATGGGGTTGCGGCCCTGCTTGGCGGAACCGCCTGCGGAATCACCTTCCACGATGAACACTTCGCATTCCGAAGGATCCTTGCTCTGACAGTCGGCCAGCTTGCCGGGCAGAGAATTGTCGGAAAGGGCACCCTTGCGGCGAACAAGTTCGCGGGCTCTGCGGGCGGCCTCACGGGCACGGGACGCTTCCGTTGCCTTTTCGATGATGACGCGGACGTCCTTGGGATGCTCCTGAAAATACTGATCGAGCACATTGTAGACCACGCCGTTCACGATGCCCGCCACTTCACTGTTGCCGAGCTTGGTCTTGGTCTGCCCTTCAAACTGCGGCTGGGGGAGCTTCACACTGATGATGGCCGTAAGGCCTTCGCGCACGTCGTCGCCGGAAAGACTGTCGCCCTTGAGCTTCTTCTGAAGGTCGGGCTGGCTCTTCACGTAATTGTTGATGGCTCGGGTGAGCGCGGTCTTGAAGCCGGCAAGATGCGTACCGCCTTCATGCGTGCGTATGTTGTTGGCGAAGGTGAGCGTCTTTTCGCTGAAGCCGGAATTGTACTGCAGGGCAAAGTCCACTGTCACGTTGTCCTGAAGGCCTTCGCCGCTGATAATGGGGTGCAGCCCGGTCTCGTTGCTGTTCAGATCCTTCACGAACTGCTCAAGACCGCCTTCAGCGTGGTAGGTATGCGTTTCGTTGGTGCGCTCATCGTTGCAGATGATGGTCAGCCCCTTGTTGAGGTAGGCCAGCTCTTCAAAACGCTTTTTCAGAATATCAAATGAAAAAACGGTCGTCTCGAAAATTTCCTCGTCAGGCAGGAACCGTACCGTGGTGCCGTGACCTTCCGCATTTCCGAGACATTCAAGCCCGGTCACCGGAACACCGCGCTCGTAACGCTGACGCCAGCGCTTGCCGTCGCGGCGTACGATGACTTCGAGCCGTGCAGAAAGAGCATTCACGCAGGAAACGCCCACGCCGTGCAGACCGCCGGAAACCTTGTAGGCGTTGTTGTCGAACTTGCCGCCTGCGTGCAGTTTGGTCATGACTACCTGAACGGCCGGAATTCCCAGTTTGGGATGTATGTCCACGGGAATGCCGCGACCGTTATCCCGCACCGTCACGCTGTTGTCCAGATGAAGGATGACTTCAACCTTGTTGCAGAAGCCGGCCATGGCTTCATCTATGGAGTTGTCCACCACTTCATAGACAAGATGATGAAGACCATGAATGTCCGTGCTGCCTATATACATGGCCGGCCGCTTGCGGACCGCCGTAAGACCTTCCAGAACCGTAATTGCGGACGCGTCATAAGCGGTCTTGCCGGACCGAAGATTTTCTTGGGTCATGAGAATTCCTGAGGGGGGTATTTGTTAGCTCCATGCCGGAGCAGCAGAAGGAATCAATATACCCTATTTCAGGGAAATATTCAAATCCCGGAAAGGAGGAATACCCCATCCCAGCACGCGACGACGCGCATCGGACAAAAAAAATTCCTTCGAAAAACATCGGTTGCAAAAGGGCGCAACCATGTTTTCCGAAGGAAAAGCAAGACACAGAAAAAAGAAGAGAACTACTTCTTTTCGTCCATACCTTCCATCAGTTCTTCCAGAGTAATGCCATGATATCTGGCGGAGGCGTGAACCTTTGCCATGAACGCCTTGCGCTCCGCCGGAGTATCCTTTTCCTTCAGCACGCTCCGCATCCAGTTCACCATGCGCACACGCTCACGGGCCTTGGTTTCCTCGGGGGTTTCCGTGTTTTCCACGTCGTCAAGAAAGTATCCCATGTCGCTTTCCTTTTTCGAGCTCAATCGCAAGTTTCATAGTTTACGGTAACAAGTCAAACCGGGCATGCATTACATCTCATCCTCTTCCCATACGTCAGGAAGGGCAAGACGCAGCCAGAATCGCCTCAGCGTTTCCATCATGCCTGCACAGGAAGGATCAACATCACAACGGGCTCCGGGCAGCGTGTCATACATATCCACCCCGTCCGAAACGGCGTTTTCGAAACGGATCATGTTGAGAACCGCCGAAAACAGCGTGCGGACCTGATCTTCCCCCATAAGTTCAATAGCAAATTTAATCCGCGGCACCAGCAGCTTCGAACGCGATGCCCGGTCGGCGCCATTTACTTCCGCCCAATGTTCATAGGCTTCGGCATATTCATGCCTGAATTTATGATTTTTGTATAGAACCTGATCAAAATACTTGCGATCATTAGTAAATATTTGTCTTCTCGTCAGTTCAGGCCAGCGCCCGAAGCCCATAGGCTGCTCAAAAAAATCCTTCATAAAAACTCCATGAGTCACGTGAGCCGCACTTTCCTGAAGCTGATTAACAATCAAGGGGCGGCCGGAGCCGCCCCTCTTCACAACCTTGTCTAACGAATCAGATAAGGAACGGTTTCAAGTTCAAGAGCATTCGTACGGCAGACAAAACGGCAGACGTCGCAGTACCAGCAGTCATCGCGATACTTCATGTACGGCATATGCGTCTCTTCGTCCATTCTGAGCACGTCGCGAGGGCAGTATTCCACGCAGTAGCCGCATCCTACGCACTTGTCGGGATCTACCTTAACCCATTCATATTTGCCGCAATCAGTTCTTTCCATGACTTGCCTCCTTACGCCTTCTTGTGCATCTTGGGGAAGATACGCTTGGGAATTTCCATGCCTTCGCGATTGTACTTTTCAACGATCCACGGGTCAGTGTTGTCATTGGCAGGATGGACAAAGCCCTGGCCGATGTTGAGATCCATCTTGGGATATTCGTATTCCAGACGGGTCGGGAAGTCCCACTTGTAGGCGGGAACTTCGCGCTTCTCGCATTCCATTTCGCCAGTGCTCATGTTCTTCTTCACGACAACATACTGACGGTCCCATTCGGCCTTGCGTTCGGGGCAGGCCAGACGGTAGTGGCTGAGGCCCCAGCGGCTTTCCGTACGGAACAGGGAGGCTTTGGCAGCCATTTCAGCGCAGTCAGTGATGCTCTGCACTTCGGTGGCACGGATAAGATCGTGATAGTCGCACACCTTGACGTGAGGCAGATCTTCACGACGAATGCGTTCAACCCACCACAGCATCTTGTTCATGAGAGGATCGCTCTTGGGAGGAGTCAGGTACTGGCTGACCTTGGTACGAATCTTGGTTTCCACGAGTTCGACGGGCAGGCCTTCCTTCTCATCGACCTTCAGAGGCGCGCTGACTTCAGCCCAGGTCTGTTCCGGATCAGGCAGCTTGCCGGGACGGCCCTGCTTGGCCGCATACTCGGCAGCCATGCGGCCGGCGATGGCGCCGAACACGAAGGCACCGGTAAGATACTGCTGAGGAACGGCGGCGCAGTCACCGGCAGCGAAGAGGCCGGGAACAGTGGTTTCGGTATCGGCATTGACGAGAATACCGGAGTCGCTGTGGCCGGAGCACAGGGTGATTTCTTCCATGCCCTGTTCCACGGAGTCCCAGCAATGGTAGTCTTCGTTGCGCTGCTTGTGGAACTGACCGCGAACGGTACGTTCCGTGCCCCACAGAACCTTTTCCAGGCCCTTGAGGGTTTCTTCGGGCAGATGGTCGAGCTTAAGATACACAGGTCCGCGGCCTTCCATGAATTCACGCCAGACGGCCAGGAACATATCGCCGGACCAGTAACCGTGAGACCAGTACTTCTGACCGAGAGCGTTGACGCCGTAACCGCCGCGGGGAATAACCACGTAACCGCAGGCAGGGCCGTTGAAGTCCTTCATGAGAAGGTTGGTCTGGAAGCATTCCATGTTCACCAGCTCGGCGCCGGCATGGTACGCCATGGCAAAACCGTCACCGGTGTTGCCGGGGAATTCATAAATGCCGCTCAGATAACCGTCGCGAGGCATACCGAACTTACCGACGCAGCCGGCGGTAAGAACAACAGCGGGAGCTTCAATCTGATAGTAGTCGCCGCTGCGCATGTTGAAGGCGAACACGCCGGCAATCTTGCCGTTGTCGTCGGTCAGCAGACGGCAGGCAGGAGTACGGTCAAGAACGATGCAGCCGAGTCTGCGAACTTCGCGGGCAAGACCACGCTTGATATCTTCACCGTCCATGGCGAGATACAGGGCCTTGTTGGTGGGATGCAGGTAGCTGGCCTTGTAGTTGCCGTCCTTGTCCAGCGGGAAAAGATCGCCAGGTTTACGATCCGTATACTTTTCCAGATCCTTGATGATGGCGAGGGAATCACGGCCCAGCACATACGCGCATTCCTGGTCAATGATGCCTTCCGTCACCTTGGTCAGAGCTTCAACAACGTCTTCGGGAGTACCGTAGCCGGGCACAGCCACGATATTGAGGGCGTCCATGCCACGACCGATAGCGCCAGAGGTTTCGATCGGGCCTTTATCAACGACTACCACGCGGCAGTCAGGATTAGTCTCCTTGGCTTTGATAGCAGCGAAAGTACCGGCGCTGCCGCCACCCATAATGATAACATCCGCTTCAATCTTTTTTACGCTCATGAAGATTCTCCTCACGCATTAGAGAGAAAAACAAAAACAGCCTCGACCAAATAAACCTGAAAAAAAACTCCTGTCGTTATAATGTTATCATCCATCTGACGCATGCCATCTGTAAGTTTCTACATCAGACAGTGATTATAGCATACATACAAAAGTATTTTTTGATATTCGCCATCATATCAAAAAGCTTTTGTATGTATCAACATCGTTGACGTCATTAATTCACAAAAAGTTTTTATTGTCAATACTTTTTTTAGAAGTTTTATATATTTTTTTTATTCAAATAAAAGACAATATACCACAACAGCTCACGGTTATATAGTGGTATTAAATTTTAATACCATTACATTTTTATCCTTTTGAGCTTTAATAAAAGAAACGTTATTTCTTTCTCGTGTGCTTTCTTTTTCCTTCGTGTTTCCTTCCTGGAGAGGAAGGATTTCGTCTGGACGGAGTCGGACAAGTCTACACTACTCCAATGGGTTTTGTTGTCAATAGCTATTTTCTTTTTTTCAAAAAAAAGAGAAATATATTTAAAATATAAAATATATCAATATGTTATAAAAATTACGCCGACAGCAAACAATCGGGGGAACAATTTTTACCGGGCGAGGATAATTCCAATTTTAATATATAATATATTGTATTAATTAATAATTCATTTTTTATCAAAACTATATGCCGCTTAAAATTTAATTTTTCCGAAACACATAAGGCGCATTTCACAGATTTCCGTTTCAATTTTACATGAATATTTCTATTTATATATCAATATATTACATTTTTTACTCTTTCATGACTTCCCATGCTGTTCCACGAGATCTTCCTCGGGGTCTCTGGCAAAAACGAAAAATCTCTGTTTTCACAAAATATAAAAAATCTTGAAAAATATGCCCTTATCATGGGATCGGCAGATGAAAAAATCCTGCTCAACAATAAAGACATACTACATAAACATTAATATGATGTTCATGCAGTATGTCCTTATTTGTTACATGGGTCAGAAGTTCAGCCAGAATTCGAGGTTGTATGCATGCACGGTGCCCCAGAATGCCCACGACACCAGTCCGCAGACCACGGCACACCAGAAGCCGTACACCGGCAGTCTCCA
>NZ_CALUWV010000173.1 GCF_944324575.1 uncultured Mailhella sp.
GAAATGCTCAAGACCAAGAACTTCGGCAAGAAGTCCTTGGACGAAATCAAGAACGTTCTTCTCGACATGGGTCTTGATTTCGGCATGAAGGTCGACTCCTTCGATAAGAAATACCAGGAATGGAAGAGGAAGCAGCACCATGAGGCATAGCAACTCTGGTAAGAAACTGAGCAGAAATCCTTCTCATCGCAAGGCTCTGCTTCGCAATATGTCCAAGGCCCTGCTTACGCACGGCCGGATTCGTACCACCGAGGTCAAGGCCAAGGAGCTGCGCGGTGTGGTCGAATCTCTCATTACTCTGGCTCGTCGCAACGACGTGGCCGCCCGTCGTCTCGCTTACCGCGAACTGGGCAGCCATCAGCTCGTGCAGAAGCTGTTTGATGAAATCGCTCCTCGCTTCGCCGGCGTTCCCGGCGGTTTCACCCGCGTGGTGAAGCTTGCGATGCCCCGTCGCGGCGACTGCGCCCCGATGGCCATCATCGAACTGACCAAGCAGGCTGCTGACGCTCCTGCCGAAGCTCAGGCGTAAGCGTTTTCTGCATAGCGCATGAAGGGAACCACGACAGTGGTTCCCTTTTTTTAGTTAAAAGCCGGTCCGTCCAGACCGGCTTCTTTCATTCCTGCACGGAGTTTTCTCCTGTCGTGGCGGAGAATGCATTGCTTTTGCCATGCGAAAGCTTGTAGAAGAACGGCATTCCTTTCCTCGAGCGAAGTATTTTTAAATTCCTTTGATACTCATATAATTCTTCCCAGAGCCGGGCATGCGCAAGTCTTGCACAGACGGGCAATTACGGCTACTTATAGCGACTGGGAGACTTTCCCGACAGGCTTTCCCGCGTCTTTGCAGACGCGTTTTTGCCAAGAGATGCCTTCAACCTCGGTGGATGGTTATGAATCTGAAAAAACGTGTTTTTGGGGTCGTTGCTTTTGCCGTTCTGCTGTTCCCCTGTCTTGTGTTTGCCGCTCAGGAGCAGAAGAGTGCCGCAGATCAGAAGCAGCCCGAAGCCGTTCAGGCCGAAGCGGCGACGCTGAGCGACTTTACGCCCGATGATGCCTTCAGGAAGGATCGTCTTCTGCTCGACAGACTGCAGTATGACGCCTTCCTCTATATCTGGGAGCATACGTTCCCTGAGTCCGGTCTGGCCTATGAGGACAGCCGCAATAAGGAAACGGGACAGGCTACCATAGGTGGTTCCGGTTTCGGTGTGGCGGCCATAGTCGTGGCCGCGGAACGCGGCTGGATTTCCCGTGAGGCCGCCGCTGAGCGTGTGCTGAAGATCGCCACCTTCCTGCGCGACAAGACGGACAGAAAGAATCTTCACGGTGCTTTCCCGCACTGGCTCGACGGTCGCACGGGAAAGACCGTGTCTTTCGGCGAGCAGGACAACGGTGCCGATCTTGTGGAAACGGCTTTCATGATGCAGGGCCTGCTTATTGCCCGCTCCTATTTTTCTGCGGACACGGATCAGGAAAAGGCGCTGCGCGACTGCATTACCGAGCTGTGGCACGACGTGGACTGGCACTGGTTTACGAGGTCGGAAAACAACGGCCTGTACTGGCACTGGAGCCCTACGGCCGATTTCGGCATGGGCATGAAGATTTCCGGATTCAACGAGGCCATGGTGGCCTATGTACTGGCTCTCGGTTCTCCTACGCATCCCATTTCCCGCGAGGCCGCGCAGTTCTGGTATTCCACGGATGAGTATCAGCCCAAGACCGGTAACGGCTATACCATTGAAGCTGCCAACGATTATGCCGGGTGCATGTTCCTTTCTCATTATTCCTTCATAGGACTGGATCCTCGCCGCATGGCCGATGCGCACGTTCGTCGCGGCTACATGGTCCGCAACATTACCCATACCCTCATGAACCGCGCATACGCTCTGGAGTCGGCTCCGGCCGACCACCAGTTCAGCGAAGGATTCTGGGGCCTTACGGCCTGCGACGTGAAGGGCGGTTACCGCTATCAGTCCGCCTACAATGAAATAGGCACGGTGGCGCCTACGGCGGCACTCTCTTCCATGCCGTACACGCCTGAATATTCCATGCGTGTGCTCTGGAACATTTACGACAATTACAAGGACAAGCTCTGGGGCCCCTACGGTCCCTACGATGCATTCAGCCTCAAGGACGACTGGTTCGACAACAGCTATCTCGCCATTGATCAGCTGCCCATCGTGAGCATGGTGGAAAACTATCGCAGCGGCCTTCTCTGGTCGCTGTTCATGAACATTCCCGAAGTGCAGGAAGGCCTTGCCCGCATGGGCGTGCAGCCCCTGCCGGCCGTCAATGGCTTTCCGAATGTGGTCGTTCCGCTCAAAAAGACGGAGTCCGGCTATGAACTTGATGCGCTGGATCTTCGCCGGCATCCCGATACCGGCATGTATGTCGTGCCTTACAGCTGCGAAAAGGACGGCATGGTGCGCTTCACTCTGCAGGATGCTTCCGGCAAGGTCGTCAAGCAGTTCACCCGCGAGGGACACAAAGGGGACAATGCTCTGGAGTTCCCCCAGTTCATGCCTGACACCCAGGAGACCTTGCAACTCATCATGCACATAGGTGATCTGACCGCAGGAATTCCGGTACGTTTGAACTGATCTGCAATCTGACGCGTCTTTGCGTGCTTTTTGTGGAAGTTTTCTGCCGTCCCAGTCTGGAGTATCCGGACCGGGACGGCTTTTTCGTACTGCCTCGGTCGCATACACAAGACACGAAGCCGTGCCTCTGCCCGCATGCTTCATAAGAAAGAACGATTACGCAAGCGCTCTTTCGGCATAGCGGTGTTTTCTGCAGGGGCTCTGTCCTTCCTGTTTTGCAGAAGCGCTTTCGTATCCATCTATCCATCTGTTACGAGAGAGAATGCCTTTCCTGTCATGTTCAGGCAATCCGGCATTCAAGTCCTGTCGAAGCTTGTATGGAAGCATGGGGAATACATCTTCAAGCTCTTCTGGATGATTGCGTCGTCAGGAGGGCATTTCTCGAGGCGTGGATGTGAAAGAGCCGTGCGAAAGCCGGGCAATATTCATGGAACATGAATCGGAGCTGGTTACAGGGAAGCATCGGCCGTAAGTGGCCACTGCTTTTCCGTTCACTGTTGTTGTCTTTCCTTTGCAGAGTCTTCATGAACCGGCAGCAGAAAAGCCTTTATACTGGGCATGAACAATAGGGAATACAGGTGGCGGCCAGGAGCTCCGAGTCACCATGTTCAGTGCGGTCAAAAGCAGCTTTTCTTCTGTCCACGGGCGACCGAATGTTTTGCAGCTGTCATGAAGCTGTTTTGAAGAAGCAGGAGCATCGAAGATGCCTGCGTGGAGAATATGGTTGATGACTGCAGGAAGAGGTACACAGAAAGCCTGGTGAATGGAGGGAGAGCGGAAGCGAAGTGTCCAGGAAGAAGGGGAAAAGCTGCATGCCGGAGACCTGCGGCTCAGAAAAGCCGAGGCGTGTGGAGAGCTTTCTACAGTGTGACGAAACGGCGGGGACAGATCGGATGGCCCATGGAAAAAGGACGGGGTAGAAACGCCGCTTGGAAAAAGGACAAGAAAAAAGGCTTATGAGATTATCCTCATAAGCCTTTGCTCTCGAATGGTGCGCCCGGAGGGATTCGAACTCCCGACCTACAGGTTCGTAGCCTGTTGCTCTATCCAGCTGAGCTACGAGCGC
>NZ_CALUWV010000174.1 GCF_944324575.1 uncultured Mailhella sp.
TTGTGCCCACACGTTCTTTTCGGCCATTTGTCTCGCTGCCATTGTCATCTTTTATATTTAATGAGTCCTGAACCTAGCTACTTCTTAAAAGCATTTTACTGCTACAACAATAATGGGGCTTCCTAGCTAAGAAAAAATAGCAAGGCAGCCCCTTAAATTTTAAAAAAACAAATGTTATGAATAAAAAAGTAATTTTAATACTTGAATAAAATAATTAATTTTCTAAAAATTTCATTTATTTTTTATTACCAAATTTAGGAAATCAAATAAAGACTGTTCAGGTCTTTTTCATCCTAAGAAATTTGTCATAGAAAAATATTTCTAAAAAATATAGGTAGTTGACTTTATTTTTTTATCTGCCAATGATGACAAATCGGTTTAAACAAGGACAGTCTAGTATAGCAGCTGTATTCCATTTGATCAGAAGGAGTTGTCATGGCGTTAGCTATTTTTTCTCATGAAACACATATTGATTTCGTTGGCTTTCGAAAAATAGCCTATGCGATCTCATGCATAACTGCACTGATTGGTTTGGTTGCCATTCTGATGAATGGTGGACTCAAATATGGCGTCGATTTTACCGGCGGTGTGATTGTTCAGATATCATTTGAGCAGCCGATTCTCGATGAACATGTAAAAACGGCATTGGAAGATGTTAATTTACCTGGTTTGATAGTCCAACAGGTGGATCCTGATAACCGAAACTACATGCTGCGCTTTTCCGTATCCGATGAATCGACTCAGGAATTAAGAGAACATGTGACAGACACACTCCATAAAACGCTTCCTGATAACAAGTTCACGATACAAAGAATTGAATCAGTTGGACCCAAGGTCGGAAACGACTTAAGGAATATGGCAATTGAAGCTGTGTTCTATGCAGTTCTTTTAATAACAGTCTATATATCTGGAAGATTCGAACATAGCTGGATAACTGCGGGTGCCATGGTCGCAGTTCTTTATGGCGCGGTATATGGTGTATCTTATATAGGATTGAGTAAGCTTTGGGGTGTGTTTTTAGGATTGATAATTACATTTATATGTTGTTGGAAGCTCAAGCTTAATTTCGCTCTAGGAGCGACGTTGGCACTTGTTCATGACGTTGTTATAACAGTAGGACTTCTGACACTGATGAATGTGGAAATAGACCTTAATGTCATAGCAGCTCTTCTTACACTTGTCGGCTATTCCATCAATGATACGATCGTAGTTTATGACAGAATACGGGAAAATCTCAGAAACGTTCCACATGACAGCGATAATAAACCGACGATGGAGTCGGTGATTAATGCATCCGTGAATCAGACTCTCTCGCGTACCGTCATGACATCTGGGACAACGCTGCTGGCAAGCCTTGCACTGTATTTTCTTGGGGGAAATGTAATACATAGCTTCGCTCTAACCATTACGCTTGGTATTATCTTTGGTACGTTCTCGTCCATTTTCGTGGCTTCTCCCATTCTCATTGCATTTGGAAACGTTGATTTCTATCATACAAAGGTGAGCCAGAAGGTTGAATTCGAACGCCCCGGTGAACATGGCGTAGTTTAGTATTTGCATACTGATCTATTTTTAGCAGCTACGACAACCTATGAAAGCCTTCTCTGAAAATACAGAGAAGGCTTTTGCTTTTTCTTAGTTTTTGAGCGCAGTAATGGGAACGACAAAAACGCCGTCTGGGCGCTGGTAGGCTGCATTGCTCATTCCGCACAGAACGCAGAGAATTGAAGGAGGTTTGCCCTTAGGATCATCTTCTATTTCTTTTTTAATGGTAAGCAGGCTTTGTGCTGCTGCATCAATTTGATTTGCCCCTAATTTGATTTCGAAAGCACACCACTGTCCATCAGGCATTTCAACAATGGCGTCAATTTCTCGATTTTTGTAATCCTGATAATGATATAGATTGCCTCCAAAGGATTCAGCATAAATTTTCAGATCGCGCTCGCATAAAGCCTCAAACAGAAGGTCAAGTGTTTCTAAATCGTTCACCAGCATAGTCGGAGTAAGATTCAGCAAAGAACAGGCTATAGAGGGGTCACAGAAATGACGCTTAACAGATTGCTTTACTCGAACGGAAGATCGTACACTTGTTGAAAACGGTGGAATATTATCAGTAAGGAACAGGCGTTCGAAAATATCCAAGTACTCTGCAACAGTAACAACATCGATATCTTCGTTATCAGTATCCTTAATATCGTTTTTCAGCGTTTTGTTGGAGGTAGTTGTACTTTCGTTTCTTGCAAGAGAGTGGAGGAGTAATAGCATTTTTGTGGAGTTACGCCTAATTCCGTCCATACGGAACACATCGTCATCGACGATGGCACGCAAATACTCCTTCGCTACAAGCGAAGCCTGCTCTGCAGGAAGATGGATTACTCCTGGCCAGCCACCACGGACGATAAGGCGTGTAAGATGTCCAAGAGCTACATCTCCTGTAAGCATAGGTTTCAACTTTCCACGACAGAGCTCTTCAAGCGATACGTTTCCAGAAGAGTCTCCAGACTCAAATAAGGACATGGTATGCATGCGCAGTTTGCCGATGCGGCCAGCTCCGCTATGCAGAATTCCTTTGTGATTCGGCGTTGCAGAGCCTGTTAGAATGAACAGACCTTTGTCAGGACTTGTATCTACCTTGTACCTTACGGCATCCCAGATAGGCGGAACTTCCTGCCATTCATCGATTAGTCTTGGAGGTTCTCCTTCAAGAACAAGAGAAGGGGACATCTCAGCCAATCGTCGAATTTGAAAATTTCCGGACGGATCTCCAATAAAAACCTGACTGTTGCTGTGAAAAGACGCTGTCCAAGTCTTACCACACCATTTTGGGCCCTCAATACATACAGCACCAAAGACTTTCAGGTATTCGACCAGCTTGGAATCAACGATTCTTGGTAGATAGTTTTGCCTGACCATTCATCAACTCCTTGGAGTTCAGAGTAGCTCAACCCAACAGATTTCAAGTTTTTACCCCAACGGATTTTGAATTTTCAACCCAACAGATTTTCGCATACGCCAAGGAAGCATCATCACTCATGTGAGCTATATGTGGCTTTCAAGCTGATTTCATTTCGTTTTTCACATCGACAGTAAAAGTTTACGGAGCAAGCTAAAGACTTAGCCACATAAAGACAACATTTCTTACGAAACAAGGAGTTTTTCATGGACAAGCATGACAAGCCGCAGAAATTTCAGAGAATCAGACGAATCACCGGCTACCTTACTGGTACGCTTGACAGATGGAACGACGCGAAGCGTGCTGAAGAGCGCGACCGTGTGAAGCACGTGAAGGCTAACTGACAAATTGAGTCAGGATGAAAGAATAAGAGAGGAACATATGCCTGGAACCATCAAGTTTGTGTGCAATGACGACCTTACTGGTGCAGAAGCCCTTGTGAAACTGTACAATCTCTTGAATGCCGGCGAAATCACCATGAAGGACATTGTGGGCGCTCGGGCCATCATCATGTATTCTGACTGCGATAGCACAGAGTCTGTGGATGATGACGATTGCAATATGTGTGAAGAGTGCTGCTGCGGCGTATCCGGCGAAAAATACTGCAACGAAATTCCTGAAGATGCACCTGTGGAATGCGACAGGAAAAGCTTCACCGTATATTACAACGTAAATTTTGGTGAAGCTCCTTCCGGGATCAGCATTTCTCATCAGTGTACAACCATTGATGAGGCCATAAGTGGACTTATGCAGATTAAGCGTGGGTGCATTCCTGCCTGACAATACGCTGAGCTTTCGGTACGAAGATGAAAAAGAAGATCACCATAGTATGCTCGGACAAGTATGCGTCGAACATTCTGATGTCTTTGTACACGCTCATGGTTTCCGAGGAAGTTCCTGCAGAATCCGTGTTTTCCATAACTGTTGAAGATAAATCTGAAGAGTTTGTTCCTAAAAAGGATGACAACCCATTAAATCCGGCGCATGCTCCTTTCAGTTTTCGGGATAATGACTCGACCGGTCTGAATCAATGGCGTATTCCAACTCTGGTGATGTGCAACAATACAGGATCTCGTCCGGCGAACTGATTCATGGTAACGGAAGTTTGGAAGAAGATACCGAACTTTGAAGGATACGAGGTATCCAGCAAAGGTCGATTGCGCAGGGCGGAACGGAAGCGGATAAAAGACGGAGTAGTCGTCAAAATACCGCCAAGAATGCTTCACCCTGTGAGGCAGTCTTCCGGCTATTACCATGTAGCTCTCAGAAAAGACGGCAAAACTTACCAGGACAGACTGCATCGTCTGGTAGCTCTGGCCTTCATTCCTAATGACGACGTAAGGAACAAGACATTCGTTAATCACAAGAATGAGGACAAGAGCGACTCACGCGTGGAAAACCTTGAATGGATGTCTACAGGGGACAATACCAGGTTTGGGACTTCCATACAGCGAAGCAGTAAGAATCATTGGAAACCTGTGACAGCCTACGATAATCGTGGCAAGGTAGTTGCCAGATTTAATAGCATACAGGATGCCAACAAAGCTGTCGGAGCAGGCCCATCTAGTGGTAACATTGGCGTGGCTTGCCGCAATGGTGGTAATCGCATGGTTTTTTCTGGAAGTTCACGAAAAGAACACACGCTCAGTAAAAATAGCTGGTGTTAGGGCAATGGCCTGAACAAAAGGCGCTGACTTGAACTGCTCAGGTCAGCGCCTTTTATTTGCGGAGATTGATAATCAGCAAGTCAAAGTAGTTTGTACCACGCACCTCTTCCTTTGCCGACAAGTTCAAGGAAGTTGTTTTCAACAAGTCGTCTAAAGTGCAATTTAACTGTGTTTCGATTGGCTCCAGTAGTTCCAAGAGTCTTCCAAGAGCCTTTGAACTCGTCGATCTCGGCAATGAGATTGACGAGTTCAGGAGTGATGAGGAGAGAGTTTGTATTCAGCATACCCAAAAATACACCCATTTACACCCATTTAGCAAGGGAGGCGTCTTGCCCACAACAACATCAAACTATGTCCAATAAATCTATGTAATAATATAGTAGATGTATGTATTTAATTTATTTCTGCTAATTTTTTATTTTATAAAAAATATAGCAACATGTTATAAGACGTAAAACAAGGAGATATTATGCATCTAAGAGTTGCCGGAATAGAACCTGAGTCCGTGGTGGATGGCCCTGGAGTTCGTTTCGTTGTATTCCTGCAGGGATGCGGACATCACTGTCATGGATGCCACAACAAGCAAACCTGGAACAAAACAGGAGGTTATGAGATGACTACCGGAGAGATTTTCCGAGCCGTGCGGCAAAAGGAGCTTATCTCCGGTGTTACGTTTTCTGGAGGAGAGCCTCTTGACCAGGCAAGAGAACTGGCACAACTTGCTGAAATGCTGAAGCACACAGGATACAACCTGTGGTGTTACACAGGATACACATGGGAGGAAGCGCAAGGGAATCCTGTGCTGCCGTACTTGGATGTGCTTGTGGATGGCCCGTTTATGGAATCGGAAAAGTCTCTTGATCTGCTTTTTCGAGGTTCAAGGAACCAAAGGCTCATAGATGTCCAGGAATCGCTTAAAGCTGGCGAAGTGGTTCTGTTTAAGCCATAGGAGAGAAGAATGGTTGACACAAGAGCCATGGAGTTTTTCAGATGCCCTGTAACGTGGCGTGCTGCTCCGAGGCTGTCATGCCTGAAATGCAAGACATACCCGTGCCGAGAACTTACTCGTGAAGACAGGCATATTCTAGAAGCGTCACCGTTTGTAACATATGGGCAGGGATCGGCGCTGATAAGCAGGAGGAGAAAAATGTATTTGTTTCGCATGAACGACGGCACGATTGTCGATGCCTATGCAGAATTCGATCCGAACAAACCGGACTTTGCAAAACTTGCCGACGTTCAGGAGGTTCTTGTTGTCGGGAAAGTTCTTGAGAAGCAGATTCGCCTTGTGGCGAAACCCAAGGAAGAACGCGATGCCCTTATCGAGGAGCATAGGAAGGAGACGGAAGCTGTTAAGGCAACACAGCCAACAGATAAAGTTCCTGTTAGGCAAAGACGCAGAAAGCAATAGGTCATGATGGCCGCCGCAGATAAAACTGAGGCGGCCTTTCATATATCAATAGTATTTTTTGGTATAAGAATATGACAGGATAATTATGACCTGTAAAAACATTATAGGAGAACGTTATGTTCAAAACCATTGGAATATTGGCAACTGTTGCAGGCGCAGCTACCTACGGATTTTTTGCCGGAGTGAAGGCAAGTTCAGAGGCTTCTGGAGAATCCTACGATGAACTTCTTCACAAAGTAGGAAAGGTTATGAGCGGCAAGAAAAAGGGCGTGGAAGAAATCATTATTCGCATGAAGAATACTAAAAATGACGCAACCAAGGAGGTTGAACATGTATAATGCATTCTGGCCAGACCCTGAAAAACTTCTTGAAATACTCATAAAGATAGCTCGTTAGGCTGTCGCTGCTTCATTGCCCCGGAAGACCAAAATCTTCCGGGGCTTCTTTTAGCAGAAACGCCATGAACTTTTTGAGGCACGACCGCAATCTCCCAGAGAATAGACCATGAAAGGAAAATCCAAAAACTGACGAGGAGGTTTTATGAACGTTGAGCTTATCAGATACACGGCAGGAGCACTCGACGTACTGTTTTCAGCAGCAAGACGATGCTACAGCACGGATGAAGACTGGAAAAAACGCTTCACCGCCGACTATGAAAGCCGTGCAAAGCTGGTGTCGAAGGTTATTGCCTCAGGGCACACAAGCATACTCGAACACATATCATACACGTTTTCTGTTACTGGCGTTTCCCGTGTGCTGAGCCACCAGCTAGTACGACACAGACACGCAAGCTATTCGCAGCAGAGTCAGCGTTATACTGCTGTGGATAGCATTGAAGGCAAGTATGTTATGCCTCCGTCGATAGCACACAAAAGTGAAGCAGAAGAGCTGTTCTGTAAAACTATGGAGCAAATTTATATGGCTTATAATAATCTAATTGAATTTCACCTGATACCTAGAGAAGATGCACGATATCTGCTTCCCAATGCCATGCATACGTCTTTGGTCGTCACTATGAATGCAAGAGAACTTTACGAAACGTTCTTTCCTCTGCGTTGCTGCACCCGTGCGCAATGGGAGATACGTGAACTTGCGGAAAGAATACTTGTCCTGTGTAAATCAACTCTTCCAGAGGTATTCTCCAACGCAGGGCCGCGATGCGCTCTTCTCGGCCGATGCCCAGAAGAGAAGAGCTGCGGCAAGTATCCCTCATAATTTACGTATATTTTCGTTATAAGGCACAGTAACGGCGCGGCACGGTATAGTCGCGCCGCTGCTGTTTTACAGAGAAAGGAGGTTCATATGCCTGATGTCGTATTGAGTAAAGCTCAAAAAACCGCATTAGAGGCAATGAAGGACTATATCGCGTACCCGCATGGAAACTGCTTTGTTCTCGACGGGCATGCCGGAACAGGTAAGACGACGGTGCTGAGATCACTTGCAAAATGGCTGAATGAGCTCCCGAGGCACCGCATTGCCTATCTTGCTCCAACAGGAAAGGCAAGCCATGTGATGCAAAGCAAATTCAAGGTGTTCACCGGGCCTGATGACTATATGGGGACGATTCACTCCTTCATATATCACAGGCCGAAGGAGAAAAACAACCAGCTTATTTTTCAGCCGCGCGAAACTCTGGAATGTGACCTCATGGTCATTGATGAAGCAAGCATGATTTCAGAACAAATGTACCGGCAGCTTGTGGATTTTCATGTGCCCATCATTTTTGTTGGCGACAGCTTTCAGCTTCCTCCTGTTGTTGTCGATAAGGCAGTTGGCGTAGCTCAGTTTTCCGTAATGGACAACTGTGACATTCACCTCACTGAGGTATTTCGGCAGGGTAACGGCAATCCCATTCTCGATTTGGCAACGCAGCTGCGCTTTGGGGAGATGCCAAAGGCTTGTTCTCATCCGGACAGCGCGACCAAGGGAGGTGTTCTTTTGTTTTCCAGAGAAGATTCCAATCTGTACAAGAAATACAGTAGTAAGTTCGCTGCCTGTTACATGAAGGACAACACGGTTATTCTCACATACTCGAATTTTAAGAAAAGCCAAATGAATAACTACGTGCGAAGAGTTGCCGGATTTTCATCAAGCAGGCTTCCTATTTCAGGCGAGAGAATACTCTGCTGCAATAATGACAGAGGGTTTGGCATCGTCAATGGCGACATGGTTCGCGTAGTCAAAACTACACGGTCAGCAGTAACAGGATGTGTAAACGTGCAATATGCTGACCCTCTTACTGGATTCATGCATACGTCCATAGCCATTGAAGCAGGCTTTGGATTCAGCAAGTCCCGTACAGAGCTTTCCAAGACTATAGATTCCATACGATCAAATAAAGACGCCAAGTGGCAGTTGGAGAGAAATGGGCAGTTTATGCCGCACGACTTTGACTTCGGGTACGCCATAACGGTGCACAAGTCCCAGGGCAGTGAATGGGACAACGTGTTTCTTTTGAACGACCATCCTGTGGACAATGAGTTCTATCGCTGGTGGTACACGGCAGTGACACGCGCTAAACGTGCGTTTGTATGGGTTTTATGAAAACAGTTTTTGTTATTCTGTTACTTCTTGGTGCTGTCTTTTCAGGATGTGAAAAAGATACTTTTTCAGACCAATACGGTGCAGGAGAGTACTACTGCAACTTCATATTTACAAAGTTTGTTGTTCCTGTGTACGAGGATGACCATGAATACATTTACAAGACGCAATAACACATTAATACAAATCAATGTATATGTGATTATTGTAGTATTAGTCTATGGGTAATGGCTACGACATTTATATGGATATTTGCTTATAGAATAGTCGACAAGAATTTTGAAGACCTGAAGTTTGCAGAAAATATGTGCATGGAGCTTGAACAAAGCATGCAGACTCTGGAGAAGGAGCTGCAGTATCACTGTGAGCGTGCTGATTTCTTTGAGAGCGAGCTTCCTCCAGTAGACATACGTATACAGAAGCTAACCAGGGGAATGCGTAACAAAAATCCAATGAACATTGCCGCACTTGGTTCCAGCGATCCATGGAAAGGCCAGATAGGAGCAGACGATATCGGTCTTGCGAAGTTCGAGACATATGAGCATGGACTCCGGGCTGGTTATATAACCTTGGTCAACTTTCAACAGAAACACGGAAAGAAGAATCTTCTTTCCATAATGCAGAGATACTGCGAAGGAGATTATGAAAAGTATGCATCAGTAATCGCGAGAAGGATTGGCGTTACAGCCACAACCGACATAGACGTTAGAATGTATATGCCCGAAATAATGAAAGCAATCATTGAAATGGAGAACGGCTATCAGCCGTTTCCCGAAACCTACTTCATCCCTTACGACAGGTATTAGGAGACTGCTATGAGAATATGCAAATATTGTAGAAAAGAATACGAAGTAACGAAAGACATGTCTGTCGGCGTAGGATATTGCAGTGCCGAATGTGCGTTCAATTCCGGCGTGGAAGAAGTTCCTGACCATCCCGGTTGCCTGCACTGGAAGAAAAAGCCTGGTAGTGCTTCAGGATTGACGTATGTAACGCGAAAGTATCCTGCGCATGGATACATAGCAACTCCCGAAAGGGCTCAGCGCGTTGGATATACCCTTACTTTCGGGGCTATACGAGCTGGATCTCACATCGTACACATGTGTGGAGATCCTATGTATGTGAACCCGTATCACATTATACCCATGTATGTGTGCACACCGTTTGTAGAGCAGAAGCGGGTGATGAAGGCTACAGCTCTGAGTCGGGCATTTCACTACCCTTCAGTAAATATGGATGAGGTATTCAAGCACCTTGGCATAAACAAGCCAAGTACAATCATAAGAGACGAAGAAAAAGAAGAAAACGACATCCTGTGCTCTGCAAAGGGAGAGTCTTCCTTAGCAGAAATAAATCTGTGTGAGGAGGATGCTGTCAATAATGGTAATGACAATGGTATTCTCAGGATATTCAGGAATATCATGCATTGCAACGGGGACTTGGACATTTTGGACGCCGCCCATGCCGACACCGGAACCGCAGTGTTCTCTACGAACTATGGCACTGGAAAGATCATCGACAATATCACTGGAACCGATGGCGACTCTGCCCATATCAAATACAAGATAATGGTGCGCTTCGAGAAGATGACGCTCCCTGTTCTGTATACCATCGAGGGGTTTGAGTCTCAAAAGCATATCTTCCCGACGCTGTATGCGTATCACGGCGCCGTGGGCAAGATTGAAGGCATGGATCGCAAAATTATTGTAAACCCCGGAGATACGGTTCTTGTTAAAAATAACGGAGGACTGGAGCGCTGGAAGACCAGAATATTGAGCGGACGCATACGTAAGAATGGCGTACAGTATTTTCTTGTGGACAACGATGAAACTCAGTACCGCTGGTGCCTGCCTCTGAAGGGCTTTGAGGAGTTTCTTGGAAAGAGCTGGGATGTTCCCGGAACAGTAGTACTGAGATCTGGCGTAAGTTGCAGGAGGCCCATTTCCGTATAACTATACTTGTGAATAAAGGAACAATTTATGAAACGATTCTGCAAATATTGTAATCGGTTGCTTCCTGAGTCGAATGCACACAACCTGAAGTATTGCTGCAGTGATTGTGCTTTCAAGGATAAAACTGTTGTCCAAGGATCACACATTATCTGGACTGCAGCAACAGTGAACGGAATAGGTAGGTTCTGCTACCAACCGGAAACTGGCGGAAAACCTGTGACGGTATCGGCGCGTAAGTATGCCTACATGATGAAATACAAAGTGTCTTTGAGTGCACGTGCAAACATTCGCACCACCTGTGGAAGGGTGGACTGCGTGAACCCGAAGCATTTGAAAGTCATCAATCCGGAAAACATCGTGGACGGTCGTGAGGATAATGGAAAAGACGACAGCGAATGAGAATGAAATAAAGATACTTCAAGTAAAACTTGAGGTTCTTGCAAGCATTCTCTCAAGGTACAGTGATCCGTTTCTGTCCGATGAGGAATTCAGCTATCTTGCTTCCATGTACGCGGGAAATTCTGCTGCAGCATGGCTTGAGGTAGCAGATGTCGAGGCAAAACGACTCCTTAAGTAACACCTAACAAAGAAGCCAGGCAAGCCCGGCTTCTTTTTAGCTGTTCGATTTCAGCTGATGTCCACGTAGTCAGTCATTTTCAGTTTTCCAGCGTAGTAGTCCTTCCACGCTTCATCTACTGAGCGATACTTATGCACCTTGGCATTTCCGCGTGGTTTTCCGACATTGGCCGTTACTACGTACAGTCCGATTACCGGTTCCCGGGTAGGCTTTTCCAGCAGGTCGTTCTTCTTTTTATCTGAGAAAAGCTGCTGCGAGGGGAACATTTTTTTTGCATCGCGGATAGCTTCGTCCGTAATAGGCAGATGTATCTGCATGGCGTCACCGTCGTAGTCAGCGTTGAGGCTTGATTCCCACAATGAGTTCACATGGAGGTTCGTGTCGGCTCGCAATACGGGTTTTGCCGCCATAATGCCGTGTCGCCACAGCGTGGGGGCGCGGTTGATGATGACAGGCCGCTTTTCAAGTTCATGCTGCAGCACCTTTCTAGCCACGTCGGTTCTGTTCTCTACGGCTTCCTTCGCTGCAAGCGGCGTGTACCCCATCTGAGAAAGTCCTCGAATGAGGAACGACTTATACATTTCCCAGGCCACCTTTTCAGGAAGGCCGACTTCGTCAAGCCCTACGGTTTCATCAGGGGTGATGGTCGAGCGCCCGGTAAGATTCATTTTGCCGTAGATAATCTTCTTCTGAAAGTATCCTTCCTTGGGAACGTCGCCGGATATGAAGTCAAGCGCACCCTTTACACCGCGACCGCGCATCTGAGGACTTGAAGGGGCAATCATGCCAGTAAGCTCTGCCATGCGCTCGTTGATCGCCCGACGGTTATCCCGTACATCTTCTTCGCCCATGCCTGAGTTTTTGATTTTCCTGAACACATTGTTCTGAAGAATAAGACCCTGGTACAGCTTGTTGGCATCGTTATCCATAGTGTCGCCTGTTCTCCCGACAACCACTGGACGCACGGACGGCGGCGTAACTGGGACGACGGACAGCATGTAGGCGTCCCCGGCCTTCATGTGAAGCTCATCTAAGGCACGCAGGTATTTCATGCGCTTCAATGAGGCATCCAGAGCCCCCTTGGTAAGATTTCCACTGTTCAGCGCATCCTTTTCCTTCTGGAGCTCTTCCTGAACGTTCATGGCATTAAGGCTGTCCCGTATGAACTTACCCCCTTTGTTGACGGAGGCATCATCAAATTCTTTGGTGCTCATGCCGAGAACGGATTTTGCGGCATCCTTGAACACGGGGTTCACGACGGGCTCGACAAGCTTGATGTGCGACCATTTCGTGCCTTTGAGACCACCAGTGATGTTTGGGTCTAAAAGGCCGCCGGGTTCAGGCTGAAGCGTTTTGGCAAACAGCATTTTGCCGTCGGATATCTCACCGGAAGACATTGCAAGAATGTCTTTGTCAGTAAGCGGCGCGGCAATAAGGTCGTCTCCCTGCCGCGTGACGTTTATGCCCGCCTGCTTCAGTATATCCACGAAGCGGTTGAAGGTCTTTTTCTCAGCAGGGAAATTTGGCGCCTAGCCGGCCTGAAAAGCTTTCCAGAATTCGGCATTCTTGGCTCCGCGCAGCACGGTGCTTTCCCGAAGTACGGATCTCGCATTGTGTGCAATAAGCGCGTTCACTTCCATGCCGCCTATGGCCTTCGGCCCGTTGAAGCCGCTCCCGCTTGGGGCGTCGTCCATATCGTGAGGGCCTTCTATGCCGCGACCGGACAGGTTGGTATCGGAAGTTTTGAACAGCTTGTGCATGTGCTGCACGCCGACGAACACCCCCGGTATTTTCTTTCCGGTGACGGGATCGGTAACTGTTTCCGTATCGCTCATATGGTGCTTTTTAAGCTCATCGAGCACGAACTTGGTGTAGTCAGCCTTGCTGTAGTTCTCGATGTTGTAGGTGACGCCTTTTTTCTTTGCTATCTTGCCCAGTGTGGTTTCAAGAATCTGAGCTGGATTGATTCTTGAGATAACTGAAGTCGAGGTAAGCACGGCGTCCAGGGGGTTGCCGTCGGCATCACGTGGCATCTGATCGTCAGGGAGTATCTTGGAGCATACGCCCTTGTTTCCGTAGGAGCCTGCCAGTTTGTCGCCTACCTGAAGCTGTTTCTTCACCTTGATGACGACGGTAATGAGAGATGGAGACACATGAACGTTTGTCACTTCGCCGGGAAAGTGTTCTTCGTATACTTCGGAGCTGTCCTTATAGGGATGTATCAGACTCTTGTGGATAAGTCCGAGAACCTGATTCTGCCTCGATTCGCCGGCATTGGTAAGCGCAAGAATAACAGGGTCTCCTTCCTCAAGAATGGCACCCTTTTTGGCGACGCCGTTTTCATCGAGCTTTTCAAGCTGCTCCTGTGTAAACGTCGTAGGGTATACGGCGACATACTTTTTCTTGCCGAAAGTCATATCCTTGGTGATGTTCATGGTGACTTTATCGGCATGTACGGAAGTCATCTTTTTGGACGCGCTCTCACTGAGAACTATGCCGTCTTCATGGTTGAGCCCGAAGTAGGGCATATAGGCTACGGTAAGGTTGCGTCCCATAGTGAGCTCGCCGTCGCGGGTGAAGTTGCTTTCAGCAAGAGGCTGGTTTGCCTTCACCTTGTCGCCAACCTTCACGATTACCCGATTGTCCAGAAAGGTTTTCGTGGCCAGGGGAAGGTTGTGGTCGTAGTCCACCGTGTATTTTTTGCCGTCGTTACCCTTGATGACGATAGTGTCTTCCTTAATGGCTGACACCGTTCCATCCACAGGGCTTTTCGGAAGAGTCCAGTTTCCGATGGCTTTCTCAACCGAAGTAGGGCCAATGGAAGACGATACCAGTCTTTTTTCTGGATTTTCCAGCGGAAGAGACTGCTGAATATGCTTGTCGCCCATGAGTAGACGGTTTCCCTGATTGGCGTTGGCAAAGGGAACCGTGTTGGTGGTGTAGGTGGTCATGTCGTGCGGCGACATTATCTGGTAGTCCAGTTGAGAGCGAGGTACTCTGGTTATTTTTCCTTTGTAAATGGCCGGAATCATATCTGTAGGTTTGCGACTGCCTTCATTGTACAGCGGGTCAGGAAAACCAAGGTACTTGTTGTGCAACTCGATAACACGTTTAAAAACAGGTTTTCCCGTTTTACAGTCAATGACATGCTTGTAGAACTCGTTGTCGTCCCCCTTGTATGCACCCATGGTGCAGTGCACGTCGATGCCTACCTTGGAGCTTTCCGGGGCAGCGATGGGGTCGATGACGCCGATGTATGAGTTATTGACTCCGCGGGTTTCAAAGGGAACGGCCCGCTCTGAGGATATGCCGCCTTCTCCAAGGCGCGTGATGATGGAGGCTGAGTCGAGAAACTCCACAGGATTTATCTGGCTCGGCATACGCGACAAAGAAGATCCGGTGATGAAGCGTTGAACCGGTCTTGTGAAGTACACGGGAGAGAAGATGCTTTTGAGCGCTGCGGCGTCTTCTTCCTTGTTGCCTGAAGGTTTGAATGAATTGAGCTTGGAGCGAATTTTCAGAATGGTATCAGGGGCTTTGTCGATGACTTCCTTCAGGAGGTCTTCTATCGAGTAGATTTTCTGAAATTCCAGATGGTCGCGCTCATCTATGTCCTCGTCGCCTTTGTAGACGGAAAGCATCTTTTTCATGGCCTGAAGAATAGTTCTGGCCGATACGGACGAGAACGGCGTGCCAAGCGTGAGGTTGGTTGTTTCCGGGTCTATCTGAGTTTTTGTGAAGTACTGGCGTATGGCTCTGTCTTTTTCCTCGGCAGAGAGCTTGTCGCTGCCTACCTGGTCTCTGTAGGCGACAAGTTTATCATACAGGGTGTTTCTTGCTCTTTCCATTCGAGCAGGAGACACGGCGGAGTTTTTCTCATAAAGTTCTTTTCCCACTGTTTCTTGAATATCTGCAGGAGAAGCACCAAGTATGCGCAGCACAGCAAAGGCAGGCATAGTGCTGTTAAGAAGATCGATGCTGAAAACACCCGTATCAGGCTCCATGACCAGTTTAAAATTTGCCCCCCGGGCAAGGTTGAACGCGGACTCCAGTTCATCGTTACCTCTCTTTCGCGTGTACACGCCTGACTTCGTGCGCATCTGCGATACTATGCTGTACTCATGCCCGTCGAGAAGCATGGTATAGCGGTTGCTGTAATAAGGAAGATTCATCAGCCTGTGATTTTTTAGCTGCCCGATGATATGCCCGTTTTTGTCCAGGACATCGATGTCGGCATACACGCCGTCATGAATGTTTCCCCGCGACATGAGAGCCTCAGTCTGCTTGTCAGACGAGGCTCCTACGCGCTCTACCTCAATGTGCTTCAGCACCGCTGTGCAGTTCTGGGTTTCGATGGGGAATTTGGCGGATATGGCTTCTACAACGCGGCTGCGGATGGCGTTGCGGATGTTTTCGGGCTTGGTGATAATGGGGCGTATTTCGGGCATGGAGCATCTCTCTGATTGTTCTTGGGAAACACTCAAAGATTGCCTTGTTGGCCAAGGAAGAAGAGAGATTTAAGTTGAATCGCCCGAATATATGCGGTAGGAATATTGGAATTCATCGAAAAGATTAACATACGTCGGAGCAGAACATGCATCTTGTGTGCAAAGAATGTGGCAACAGGGAAACCATTCGTAAGCGCTATGTAATCATGTATTTTTTCACGGCTGTTGCCATGTGATGCCTGTATGCGTTCATGACAGACATGTTTAAATCCACAATGGCAGATGTATTCTTGGTAGTGGCGTTCATCGTGTGCATTGTTGCTGTTCCGTTTGGCGGAGAAATGGCTGTATGGCTTGGCAGAAAAAAGGCTTGCAGCAAATGCGGAAGTCATAATAGGATTCTTGAAAATTAAAAACGGCAGGCACTACATGTGTCTGCCGAAGTTAATGATCTTGTGGCTACTTTTTGTATTTCTTTTTGTTTTTCGCTTCTTGCCGTTTGTATGCGTTTCGCGCCATGTAGCGTCCGACAGCAGGAGCACCACCAAGGAGAGCACCTGCATACGCAAGGTATGTTGCGTATGTAGGAAGAAGATGTCCTGCTGCTCTTAACGCTGCTTTTGAGCCATTTATCTTTTCGATAGCTTTTAAGGCACGGAGACTGGCCTGACCTTCTTCTGCAAGCATAGCGGCTGTACCACCTATGGCGCCATAGCGGTTAATCTTAAGAGCCTTGTCCAATTCACTGTCAGGCTCTTGATCTCCTTTAAGCCTGGCCATTTCGTCACGGTATGCTTTAGTAGTTAGACCAATTCCACCGAGAGTGCCTAGCGCCCTGTTGTAGGGTAAGAATAAGCCAAGCTATTTTCCCATTTTAGAGCTAAGAGGGCTGGAAGCATGGCCTAATTCATGGGAAGCTATTGAGCGCTCCCGGGGAACATGAGCGGTTCGTGTGAATGGATTGTAGTTAGATGCACCAGACGGAGAAATACGTTTAGTTTTAACGTCTTTCGGTACTCTTAATTCTTTCCTAAGCTTGCGAATATCTCTAGGAAGCAGAGAAGAATCTACAGCATCAAGAGCCATTAGAAAAGGAATGCCTGATAGATCTTTAAGTGCAAATATAGGAAGGCCGTAATACACGTAATCTTTGGTTTTCTCAAGAGTTTCATTACCAATTTTTTGAGATCATAATAACCACTGTACGATGATGTTGTATGGTTACTAGGGTAAAACCATGTATTTCACTATGACATGATAGCATCCATCCTTGTCAAAGGATCCTGCTTCATTTATGACGAACATATCTCCGGGGTTCTGAACCACGCCGCCGGTTTTCAGTGATTTCGTCATAATGCGTTCCAACTCGATCCTGTCGTCTTCATTGGTAATACATCCGGTAAAATATCTTATTTCTGTACCATTGGGTATCCATGGCTCCTTACGATTCAGCTTCTTACCGACGTAGAGGTCATTGTCTTCACCAAGAGATGACTTTACGCTCAGAATTTCGCTTGTTTCCTTACCCATGACGCCTCCGTATGTCATTCATATGTTTATTAAGATTGCAATGAGAATACGAAGACATTTAAATTTAACAAGGCTGTCCACCGCCATGTTAAGGTTAGACAGCCCTGTGGTTTCATTGTCTGTTGTACAAGTTTTTTTCTAATATTTTGTAGAGTATCGAGAAGTCAATAGGTTTTGAAACATGATCATTCATACCTGCCTTTGTAGTTGCCACAAGGTCTTCAGAAAAGGCGTTGGCCGTAACGGTGATTATCGGAATTGTCTGTGCATCAGCCTTTTTCAGTGCACGAATTTGTCGTGATGCTTCACAGCCGTCCATTTCTGGCATTTGCATATCCATTAAAATAGCATCGTAATAGTAATCATCAGAGGATTTGAATTTTTCAAATGCTTCTCGACCATTCCACGCACGTTCAACAATAATTCCATTCAACGAGAGCATTTCATCAGCAATTTCCATATTAATTTCATTATCTTCAGCTAATAGAATTTTTTTACCTTCTAATGTAAAGGCATTTAGTTGGGTTGTTGTATTAGATTCGTCATTGCTTGTATTTTTTAAAGTGCCAGGTGAAAACGGTATAATAATTGTGAAAGTTGTTCCTTTTTCAAGTTCACTTTCTACATCAATTTGCCCATCTAATAATTCTACGATATTTTTAACTATGGGCATTCCTAAACCTGTCCCTGCAATCTGAGAAGAATATCGTTGATCACGGGCATATGGCTCGAATATTTTAGTTATAAATTCAGGAGAAATTCCTTTTCCAGTGTCAGATATCATAAATTTATATTTAAGTTGTTGACCATGTTGCTGAGCTATTTGAGTAACACTCACGGATATAGTATCACCTTTTGATGTAAATTTGAAGGCATTTGATAGTAAATTATTGAATATTTGAGTAATAGATATTTTATCAGCTATAATTATTTTATTTTCTCCATTAAAAGAGTATTTGAAAACTTTTTCAGTTTGTTCAGCTTGCAAAACAAATGGGGCAATAATTTCTTGAACACAGGAATCTAAATCAATAGGTGCAGTATTTGCATCCTTCTTTCCAGATTCTAATCTGGCGAAGTCAAGGGTATCATTGACAAGGTTTAGCATATGAGACCCAGAAAATTTGATCTTTTTCAGGTAACTGAGAATTTTGTTATTGTCGTTGGGTACTCTTTCTGCGAGGTTGACCAGGTTAATAATAGCATTTAGAGGTGTACGCATTTCATGGGACATGCTGCTGAAAAAGGCTTGCTTGGACTTTTGACTTTGTTTGGCTTTCTCCAATGCTGCTTCCAGCAGTTGACGTTCTTTTAATTCTTTTTGTTTTTCATGATCTATTCTTTTAAAACAGAGAACTGCTTCATTAGGAGAGAGAGATTCGTCAAACAGGACGCGTACACTCACCCAGTGATATTCATTGTCAAATTGACGCTGAAAGTCACCGCCAAAGTCTTTTATTCTATTAGCTACCAGGGAATGAATTTTTTGGAGAGAAAATGTCGATTTAAACTCATCTCGAAGATCTGGTTTTATAAGATCTAGCATTGCATCTAATAGACTATCATAAGATCCATTTTGTTGTTTTAATTTATTACGTACTGCATCAGATCCTTTTATCATCTCGTATGTGTTATTGATTAAATTTATGCGATAAATAGCATAAAAGCTGTTTCCAAGAACTCGTACCGCTTCATTAGTACGCTCGATTATATACCAGCTTTTTGCATTGCGCCACAAAAGAATACCTGTTATGAAAAATATTATGACAACTATTAATATGAACGAATATTCAAATAATTGTAAATTTTTTAAAATAGTATTGAATGGAATTGTAATTATGGAAGTCCATCCGTTAGGTAAAGAGTAGTAATATACACCGCGTTTTTGCTTATTAATATCTGTGATACTGGAATAGTAGCTTTCTAATTTGTTATCAAGAACTAGTTTAAAAAGACCATTTACATATATTTGAAGCTTATCTTTTGACCCAGAATACTCCGTCTGTGAATGAATAACATTTCCTCGTCTATCACAAAGAAAGAGTGAGCCTCCGGCAGGAAGTTTCAGATGCTCCTGTGTTTTAGAAATAGCCTCATTGGAAATATCAAAAGCAAGAATATCTCCATTGTCACATTTCTTTGCCAATGTAAACACAGGTTTTCTGGATATGGCGTCTTCATAGAGGTCTGTAAAGACAATTTTTCCCGGAAAGTTGTTAGCCAGCTTGTACCAGGGAGATGAAGAAAAGTCGTATGTGGAGTCTCCTTCCCAAGGATTAAGAGCGATAATTCCGTTGTGTGTAACTAGATAAGGATCTACTACTTTTGGAGGCAAAGTCCTTGATAACCTGTCAAAATAAATTAAAATGCGTTGTTTTTTATCTTCTTCTGTAGCATTTATACTATATAAATAATTAATTGTAGATGCTCCAAATTCTAAAAGAGTTTCGTAAGTCGTTAGGTCGTTTTGCTCTTCATTAGCATAGCTTTTAGCCAATGACTCTCCTAAGGACTGTGCGCTTTGTAGCAAAGTATCCTTTATTAGAATATAAGATGATGCAGATAACGAGATTAAAATTAGAAGTATTATAAGACCTGATTTAGATTTTTTAAATAAAATCTGTAATGCTGTTTTAGAAGAAAACATGATACCTCCTTTTAGAAAGTAGGGAAGCAGAAAACAGATCAAAAATATGGTGACAATGCTCTGATGACTTAGAATAAGATCAATGTCATTTTAACGTGCGTCGGTTCATGTAAAATTTTACCTTCTATTCAGAGTAGTAGAACTTTTTTGGGTTGTCTACAAAAATGTGAAAGTTGAGCTTTAATGTGCTTCAACGAGGAACAAAAAATATCCTCTTACCCAATCGGGAGAGAGGATATTTTTTGGTAAATTGGGTATAAAAGAAAATTTACTGTGCAGGCCCATTTTTAGGCATCTGCTCTCTTGCAGATTCCATCTGTTTGGACACCACTGCCCAATGATATAGCTCTGATTCTGCAGCTGGGCCAAAGCAGACTTACGCTGCTCATACGGCATGGACATGAGCTGTGTAACATACTGCTGAGCCAGCTGCATCATCTTCTGCTGATTATGCATAGGCATATCGCCGGAGGACATTGCCTCGGCGTCATCCAGAGCCTGTGCAGCGGTGTTCTGTTCACGACGCTTGATTTCGTCCTCAATTTCCTTCTGCTGTTCGCGATCGTCGAGAGCTTCTTGGGTAAGACGCTCACGCTCATTGTCGGGATCAAGGGCGAGAGCTTCCTGCACGGTGCTCTTGGAAACAGCCTGACCCATGGCCTGAAGGAGGAGCTGTTTGCTCATCACGTCGTCGGCAAGACGGAAAGGCATAAGCTTGGCGTGGCAATAGCTTCGTCCATACTGGGCGTTAATCATGTCGATAACCCAGTTTGCGAAGTCCTGCAGGCTTTCTGTGACAGGAGAAAGCTGATTTTCTAGTATGCGCAAACCTACTGCTGAAGCCTGAATGGTGGCGTCGCCCATGAGAATGTTCGGAGGAATGTCAAGGGCAAGTGCAATTTCATTCTTGGCATCCTTGATTTCGTCGATTGGTGAAAGTGCTCTTCCCTGCGAGCCTATGTTGGTCACACCTGTGGGGAAGGGGGCCGTCATGACATAGTTCGGGTCTATGCGCCAGCGCTCCAGTGCCTTGTTTACTTCTATTTTCCAGCGTTCCATGGATCCCATCACAGAAGGATCGCTGGTTCCGTTGCTCTGCGGGAACAAAATTCGCTGCGGGGTGATGTGTTCCATACCTATGGCTTCCGATGCCTTACGAAGCACGGAGACATACATGTATGTCTTCAGCGTTGGCATAAGCGGGGAAATTCCCCAGCCGCTGGCAAAGCCGGAGAGTGTCGTTGTTTTGCTGTGGAAGAAATTGTTGCCCATTACCACGTTTTTCCCAGCAAGCGCGGCCCGTACAAAAATTTCAGGGCTGTCTTCGAGCACAGTAAGGTCTCCGCGACGCACGGCTCGCACGTAAGATTGAGGAAGCGTGTAGTAGTACGTGGTAGAGCCAGTAATGGGGTTCTGCATAAGCTCAAGCTGCTTAGGATCACAGCGCACGATTCGTATTTTATTAAGGTCGTCGGAGGCTTCGTCCACTATTTTTGCAGGAGCACTCCATCCGCAGCTGCATTTAAGCTCGATAAACTTCTTTCTAATGCGAAATTTCGCGTTGGAAATAGCTATTCTATTATGGCATCGCGAGCATTCAAGAAATCTTTTGAACGGAAAGTACAGACTTCTGAATCCGTTGCCGTACACATATCTGTCTGTGCCTAAGTCAAGAAGGGCCGAGCGCAGGTGAAGTTGCTCTACAAGCTTCCTGGTCTCGTCTCGCACGGTTTTTGAGTCGTCGTTGAAGCTGAAATTGGTAACGGGATAATTTACCAGCTTACGAATGCCGTTAGATATCACTGGCATGCTGTGGTACACCAGTTCGCACCACCTGAACATGTCCTTCACGTTCTGAGGCAGCATCTCCGACAGGTAGTCGAACATGGGGTTGTTGTACAGACGCTGATATCTTCCGAGAGACATGACTGACTGCCCGGGCATGGGGCTTATGACAGGGGAATTAAGCATAAAGTGAACCTCCGCTCATAGTTTCTTAAAGATTGTAACCTTCGGGAATTCAAGAAAAGTCTTCTGCGCAGTTACAAGAATATGTTGAACACGTCTGAAGTTTTATCTGCGGGCGGACAATATCGGAAAAACGCAGGAGGTATTTCATGGTTCTCGAATACGACGAGCTGCACGGGCAGTTCTGGTTTGACAGCTCTGATCTTCAAAATTTTCGTGGTATCCCTCATGGCCTTACGGCGAAAGGCTACAGATACTACATAGACGACTGGTATCCGTACAATTCTCAGACGCTGAAGAATATCGGAGGAACAGTCGAAATTATGAGTAGCAGCGCCATGGCGCATGCCATGGAGATTGAAGAAAAGGAAAAAACCATCGGAGACAGGCGGCATATCAAAAAGTACCGTGAGTACTTTGCCATGGAGCCGTATCCCTATCAGGAAGAAGTCATCGAGCAGCTGGTATGCGGCGACCGATGGCTGTGCGCGCCATAGAACAGGGCATGGGTAAGACGTTCATGTCCTACATGGCCGTGCTTATTCATAAACTTGAAGGACTCCCGCACAAAACGCTTGTCGTATGCCCCAAGATTGTGCTTCCAAACTGGATTCGTGAGGTGCAGGAGAACACGAACCTGAACATTGCCGCGTTCTATGGAACTCCGGACAAGCGCATGGCCATCTTTAACGCGCTTCAGAACTCGGAATGGGACATGGTCGTAACGACATTCGATACCATCATCGTGCGCAATACTCTGCCTTCACAGGTTATTCTTGCACGGGCCTGGGAAAACACGCCTGATGACAGAAAAGCAGCGTACTCCGACATGTGGACTGCCAACGGTGTCATAACCAAGGAGCAGCGGGAAACGCTCTTTTCCTATAAAACAGGCAAGGCTACGAATATAGAAATAGGAAACATTCTGAGAAAGCTTCCAAACAGGTTTGCTCCTGAAGAGGAGATTGCGAAGGAACGCTCTGCACAAAACGCAGAAGCCATGCTGAAAAAGCTCGGATTCGACATCCTCATAGTCGACGAAGCAAGTCGATGCCTGTCCACAAGCAGTCAGCGGTCGAATGTCATAGAAAGGCTGGCGCATGAACAGAAGAAGGTGTTTCTCCTTTTCGGCACACTGTGCGTAGGTAGACCCACTGACATCCATGAGCCGTGCAATATTCTGTCGCGTAATATTCTTGGAATGTCCACGACGGAGTTCAACAACAACTATGTTGTATTTGAAAAAGGTAGGCATCATGTAATTGCAGGATACAAGAACATAGCGAACCTGAAGCTGATTACCGACCCGTACATGATCACGAAGACAAGGGAAGGAGAGAGGTTATCTCTTCCAGAAAGGTTGTTTGAGACACAGTATTGCGTCATGCCATCAGAGGTGATCGACCTCTATGACAGTATCGTCCTGAGGGATAAGGTCGTAACCCGAGGGAACACGCTGTATACGGCGTCTCTTCTGACAAAACTGAACAAGTGCCAGCAGGTGTGCGGTGGCTTCGTGTATGCAGACTTTGATCCTACAACATACTGTGGTGAATGTCCGAACATTGAAGAGTGTTTCGCACATGGCATTCAGCCAGGAAGCCGGGAGTGCGTTAATCCTGACGTTCCAAAAAAGTGCCCAGTAGTAGAATTCGATACATCCAAAGAGGAGGCGTTTCGTCACTTTGTGCAGGACAGAAAGGATCTCAAGGAAAAGTTCATCGTATGGGCATGGTATGCTCCAGAGATTGAACGCATAAAGAAAATTCTGGCAGAGATGCTGGTTGCGTTTGTCACTCCTGAAACTAAAGGATGCGTTGAACAGTTCAATTATGAGAAAACGAACATTCTCGCCTTTGTCGGACAAGAAAAGCAGGGCATAGGAATTACTCTGAACGCAGCAAAGTACACCGTATACTGGTCTTACGGCATGGACATGGAGGCCAGACTTCAGAGTATGGACAGAAACTACCGCATCGGACAGAAAGCATGCACGGTAGTTACTGACTTCGTTACCTGCGACACCATAGAAGAGCAGATAATCATGGCGCTGAAGCATAAGGAGGATGTAAAGACTTTCATGCAGAAGAACCTTTCCTGCGACCAGTGCGACAGAAGAAAGCATTGATGTTAGACATCGGATTCATTCCCCCAACGATATGGAAATGGTGTAGTTCTGAACTTACATTTTTTGAACTGCTGGGGTTCGCAGACACACTTGTCAACGCGCCAAAAATGCGCAACTCTCCCCAGAGATTTCTGCCAAGATACGCACTGGAAAGCAGGCGGAATTCACACGGAGTTCAACATTCCAGTGCACAGTGAGGAGGAGTTCTATGCTATCTTTCATTAAAAAAAGACACGGAGTTCTAACGACGGCTGCTCTAGCACTATGCCTTGGAGCTTCAGCCGCTGTCGCTGCCACGGATGATCCCATCAGATCCTTCGACTCCCACTACTACCCCTATCCGGCTCAGAGAAATGTCGTGTACGGGTCCAAGGGCATGGTCGCAACCTCCAACCCTCTTGCCGCTCAGGCCGGTCTTGAAGTGCTGAAAAAAGGCGGCAATGCCGTGGACGCGGCCATTGCCACGGCCGCGGCCCTGACGGTTGTCGAGCCCACCAGCAACGGCATAGGCAGCGACAACTTCTCCATTCTCTGGGTGAACGGCAAAATGTACGGCATCAACGGCAGCGGACGTTCCCCCAAGGCCATGAATCTCGATGTATTCAAGGGTGAAAAGAAGATTTCCAATCTCGGGTGGAAAGCCGTAACCGTCCCCGCCGCTCCGAAAACCTGGGCGGTACTGGCTAAAAAGTTCGGCAAACTCCCGCTGTCCGAATCTCTGGCTCCCGCGGTAAGCTATGCCCGCGACGGCTTTACCGTACAGCCCACGGTTGCTCAGTTCTGGAATCTGCGAGGCCCCATGTATATCGCGCAGAAGGATCCCCAGTTCCAGGGCTGGAAGGACACCTTCTCCAAAAACGGCAAGCTGCCCAAGGCCGGTGAACTCTGGAATCTGCCCGATCATGCCCGTACCCTTGAGCTTATCGGAAAAACCAATGCGGAAGCCTTTTACACCGGGGAAATAGCTAAGAAGATCGTAGAGTTCTCCAAGGCTACCGGCGGTTATATCACTGCTGAAGACCTCGCTGCCGTGGATCCCGAATGGGTGGAACCTCTCAGCGTCAACTACCACGGCTACGACGTATGGGAACTGCCCCCGAACGGTCAGGGAATTACTGCCCTCATGGCGTTGAATATTCTTAATGGTTACCACTTCGATCATCGTGGCCCCGAAACCTCCCATGTACAGATCGAAGCCATGAAGCTGGCGTTTGCCGACACGTTGAAGTATGTTGCCGACCCCCGGGTGAATAAAGTTCCCGTAAAGGAAATGCTCTCCACCGACTACGCCGCAAAGAGACGTGCCCTCATCACCGACAAGGCTCAGCAGCCTGTGGCCGGCGACTTCAGACAGAGCGGTACCGTGTACCTGTGCACCGCCGACGGCGAAGGCAACATGGTGTCCTTCATTCAGAGCAACTACGGCGGTTTCGGTTCCGGCGTGGTGGTGCCCGGCACCGGCATTTCTCTGAACAACCGCGGATGCAGCTTCTCTCTTGATCCCAAGCATCCCAATGCCGTGGCTCCTGAAAAGCGTCCCTACAACACCATCATCCCCGGCTTCGTCACCAAGGACGGCAAAGCGGTCGGTCCCTTCGGCGTCATGGGTGGATTCATGCAGCCTCAGGGGCATGTACAGGTTCTCATGAACTGCATCGACTTCGGCATGAACCCCCAGCAGGCTCTTGATGCTCCCCGCTGGCAGTGGACCAAAGACAAGAAGGTCGTGGTGGAAGGCAACTTCCCCGTGGAGGATCTCCGCAAGCTGGAACGCATGGGGCACGAAATCAGCTATGATACTCTGGCCGGTGACTTCGGTCGAGGCGAAATTATCTGGCGCATGGAAGACGGCACCCTCGCAGGCGGTACGGAATCTCGTACAGACGGATGTGTGGCTACTTGGTAATCATTTTTAGAATGCCACGAGTCTCATGTGGCCGTGTCTGAAACGGACATGTCCATATTCTAACGAACGCTTTTTTCTGATAGACACGCGGGAAAGGGGTGCCGGTGATCCGGTGCCCCTTACTTTTTATTAATCAAGGCCTGTTCTCCCCAGCTTGACAATAAATAAAGATAAGTTAGAATGTCGACATTCGATTGTGAAAGTTTTTATTATTAACCTTCCAACCAAAGGATAGGTCCATGGACGTAAAAGTCATCTCCACGACTGCGGCACCCGCCGCGATTGGCCCCTACTCTCAGGGAATTCTCACTGGAAATATGGCTTTCCTTTCCGGTCAGCTGGGAATTGACCCCTCCACCGGAAAGCTCGCCGAAGGCGGCGTGAAAGCCCAGGCCGAGCAGTCTCTGAAAAACATCAAGGCCCTTCTCGACTCCATTGAAGCAACACCCGCGAACATTGTGAAAACGACGATTTATCTTGTGGATATGGCCGACTTCGCCTCTGTGAACGAAATATACGCCAAGTTCTTCGATGGAACCTATCCCGCGCGTTCCTGTGTCGCCGTTCATCAGTTGCCTATGAACGGGCAGGTGGAAATCGAGGTAACGGCAACCTGCTAGAGCCTAAAGGAGCAAAGTCCGTCCGAACGTCATCTGCTTGTCCAAAAGATGACGGACAGGCATCGTCAAGGGTATTTTCCAAGGAGTCGGCCATGGCAAAGAAATGATGAGCAACCAGGTGATATAAGCGAAATGACGAAGTACCTCCCATAAACAACTTGCAACGGGTGACATATGAAAAAATTCAGTGATACGACATGGGTTATGATAGGTATGCTCGGCGGCCTGGCGGGCGGACTGCTGCTTGGACCTGTCATGGGAGAAATCAAATTTATCGGCGATATTTTCCTGCGCCTCATTCAGATGTCCATCTCCGTGCTGCTTGCCGGTGCGGTTATTGAGGCAGTGGGAGCCCTGAAATCTCAGGACCTCGGAGTCCTCGGCGGAAAAACGCTCCTGGCGTTCTTCATCACGACGATCATTGCCTCCATCAGCGGCCTGGTGATGGTGAACCTCCTTCAGCCCGGCGTCGGCATTCCCGCCATCACCGGAATGGAATACAAAGGCGGTTCCGAAGTCATGAGCTGGGGACAGGCCATCACCGAGTTCTTCCCCAAGAATATCGTGGACAGCATGGCCAAGGGTTCCACCGTGCAGATCATCGCCTTCTCCCTGGTCTGCGGCATCGCTCTCAGCCTGGCCAATAATACTCAGGAAGGCAGTCGTGCACTCGAGATGGTCCGCAGCGTCAACGCCATCATTCTCGGCATGATGCACCTCATTCTCAAAGTTGCTCCCATCGGCGTCTTCGCCCTGCTCGGCTGGGTTACCGGCGTCGTCGGCATTGCCGTCGTCATCCCGCTGCTCAAGTTCCTTTTGTCCCTGCTCATCGCCGCCATAGTCACCTACATGTGCATGCTGATAGGAGTATGCGCATATGCCCGAATTTCTCCCCTCACGTTTACCCGCAAGCTCTACCGCATGGGCATGATTGCCTTCAGCACGACTTCCAGTGCGGTGGCCCTTGCCGTGGAAATGGAAGACTGTGAAAAGCGCTATGGTGTGGATCCCCGAGTGACCCGTCTGGTTCTTCCCCTCGGCATGACGTTGAGCAGCGCCGGTCTCGCTCTGTACCTGGCTGTCGCCTGCGTCACCATGTTCCAGTTCTTCAATCTCGACGCGTCGTTCTCCACGCAGTTCCGTGTCGTGGTCATGTCCACTCTGGCCACCCTCGGTACGGCCAGCGTGCCCGGCGGTGCGCTTGTCTCCCTTGCCATAGTGTTCCCCACCGTGGGCATCCCGCTCGAAGGCATCGCCATACTGGCCGGTGTTGACCGCTTCTCCGACATGATTCGTACTCCCATGAACGTTTTCTGCGACGTAGTCGCCGCTGTGGCGGTCGCGTCCAGCTCTCATCTGCTGAACAAGGAAACATTCAAAAACGTAGCATAAGCTTTACGGCATTGAGGAAGACATTGTGATTCAGCGTGTTGCTCATCATGAACCGACACCATTGCCCATAGGCATCGTCGGCGGTCTCGGTCCGTATGCAGGGTATGACCTCCTCAGAAAAATATTCCGCTGGACGAAGGCAAGCACTGATCAGGAACATCTGCCGATCATGCTCCACTCCTTCCCGGGATGGATACCGGAACGTCCCGCCTATCTTCTGGGGCAGACGAAGGAGAATCCCGGCGAAGATATCGGGAGCATCATGGTGCAGCTTGCCCGGAACGGAGCAAAAGTCATCGGCATGCCCTGCAACACGGCACATAGTCCCCGCATTCTCAATGTGGCACTGGAACGCCTGCGCAGCGCTGCTGACGATGTGACCTTCGTATCCATCATCGAAAGCGCTGTACGACATGTGAAAACGCTGTGTCCGAACGGCGGCCGCATAGGCCTCATGGGCACGGTGGCCACATTGCAGACACGGCTGTACCAGGATGCTCTCGAGAAGGCCGGACTTGAGCCTGTGCTCCCCGATGACGATGAGTGCGCTCTCGTTCAGCGCGCCATCAGCGATCCGGAGTTCGGGGTTAAGGCCTTTTCCGATCCTGTTTCTCCGAAGGCCCGCCGGATTCTTCTCGACACCGCTCGCGGTCTTGTTGAAAAAAAGCGGGTATCGGTTATTCTCCTTGGCTGCACGGAAATTCCCGTTGCCGTCACGGAAACCTCCATTTTGGAAGTCCCGGTCGTGGACGCCACCAGCGTGCTCGCACGGGAACTGATCCGGACCAGTTGCCCGGAAAGACTGAAAAATAGCATGAACTGAGAGAGTAAAAGGAGTTTACCATGAATCTCGCAAAGTTCCCTCGTCGCGGTTATGTGAAGGAAGCCACCCCCATCGAATATCTTGCCAATTTCTCCAAGGCTCTTGGCGGCAAGGTGAACATCTACATGAAGCGTGACGACCTGCTCCCCGGCTGCGCCGGCGGCAACAAGACCCGTAAGCTGGACTTCTCCATTGCCGACGCTCTGGCTCAGGGTGCTGATACCATCATCACCTGCGGCGCCGTGCAGTCCAACCACTGCCGTCTGACTCTCGCCTGGGCCGTGCATGAAGGCCTGGACTGCCATCTGGTGCTCGAAGAGCGCGTGCCCGGCAGCTACAACCCCGAAGCTTCCGGCAACAACTTCCTCTATCATCTGCTCGGCGTGAAGAGCATCACCGTCGTGCCTGGCGGATCTCCCATGATGGAAGAAATGGAAAAGGTTGCTGAAAAGCTCCGCGCTGAAGGCAAGAAGCCCTACATCGTGCCTGGCGGCGCTTCCAACAAGATCGGCGCTCTCGGCTACGTTTCCTGCGCTCAGGAAATCATGCAGCAGATGTTCGAAATGGGCCTGAACTTCGACCACGTGGTCGTGCCCAGCGGCAGCGCCGGCACCCACGCCGGCATGATCGCCGGCTTCTACGGCAACAACATGGACATCCCCATGTCCGGCATCGACGTGAGCCGTCCCGGCGACGTGCAGCAGGGCATCGTGCACAAGCTGGCCCAGGAAACCCTGGATTACATCGGTGCAGGCGTGCAGCTTCCCAAGGAAAAGGTTGTCTGCTACGGCGACTACTATCAGCCCGGTTATTCCAGACCCAACCCCGGTATGGTCGAAGCCGTGAAGATGGTTGCCCAGACGGAAGCCATCCTGCTTGACCCTGTGTACAGCGGCAAGGCCATGGCCGGTCTCATTGACCTCGTCCGTAAGGGACATTTCGCCGAAGGTTCCAACGTGCTGTTCCTGCACACCGGCGGATCTCCGGCCTTGTATGCCTATCTGCCTACTTTCATGAAGTAGTCTGAACTATTTTGCAAAGCCCCCATATCCTACGATATGGGGGCTTTTTGTCGTCTATGGGAGCTTGCATTCAATATCAACAATAGCTAAAATATGCTCTTTGAAATCTTTGTCATCGAGCCTGCCATGAACAAAATTAGAGAGACTTATAGCCTTAAGATAGCGGAGTACATCCGTAATCTTGTCCGATCCGGTAAACTTCGTCCCGGAGATCCGGTTCTGGAAAGCTCCATTTGTAAAAAACTTCAGGTCAGTCGATCTCCTATACGGGAGGCGTTGCTGATTCTCGGACAACAGGGAATCATCAGCTATGAGCCTCAAAAGCATAAATATATACGTTCAATGAGTCCGAAGGAAATCTATGACAGTTACATCATAGCCGGAGTTCTTGAAGGAGTCGGCGTCGCCCAGTCCATACATCTGTGGACTCGAAAAGAAGACGAAAACTTTGAAAAGGCCGTTGAGAAGTTCAATGACAAGGCCGACTACGAATCCCACATCAATACTTTCGCGGAAGTGGATGAAAACTTCCACCTCACGCTGCTTTCTGCCTGCGACAATGAAAGACTCGTTGAAATTGCTCGTACATCATGTTCCTCACTTGCCAAATTTCTGTATTATCCCCTGTGGCAAAGACTCTTTTCCCCCAAGGAATTCTATGACAGGCACATGCTGGTCGCCGACGCGGTACGATCGAAAGAGCCCGGATTGATCGAGAGAACGCTTCGTGCCCACTACGAGGAAGTGGGAAAACGCTTATCTGAAAAAGTACGAGATAGCGTACGCTGAAGTCTTCCGTATATTAGATTCATGCTTTCCACAGTTCCGCATCATTGGAAAACAGTAGATGATTCAGCCCGGTGATATTCTAGCTGTTCATGTTTGTTTCCGACTAACGGCAAAAATAGCTGAAAACAAGGGCCTCATTCAGAGGCCTTTTTTATGGCCGACTTGCTTTCACGATCCGTTAAAGCTCCAGCAGTTTCACGGCTCTTTGCCGAACGGCTTTTTCCACGAACTCAAGCCTCCGGGGCGGCAGGTTGTATCTTGGATGCCTTTTCAGTTTGAAATTCAGCAGGCGTCTCAAACCTTGGCGGTGCCTTTCTTTCAGAAACCGCTCTGCCATGGCGAAAAAGTCGGCATAGTTCACAGGTGTCTGTGTATTGGCAAAGGCTAGGAACTCCTCCTCGCTCTTCATTTCGGCTGAAGATGCGAAGTTGAACAACGAATTGCCGTGGTCGAAGAGCGGTGCCGGACCTTTCAAGGTGTTGGTCTCAGAGTCCAGAAGAAAGCCAAAGTTACCAAAGTGCCGATCGGTATCGGCGATGACGGCATCGAAGACGAGCATGTCCTCCAAGGCGGCCATGTAGCTCGGGCCGAGCTTTTCATAGTAAGCTATGATCGCTTGAATGCCTCCGCTTTTCACGATGTTTCCGACGGGTACGAAACCTGTTCTCTTGTCGGTAAACAATTCGCACTTGGAGCAGACGCGCGATTTCCACTTGGTCAAAGTGTAAGGAATGGCGGTGACACCGAGAATCTGTGCAATCTGCCACGCATAAAACTCAGAATACGGCTCGTTGCCGGTATTCGATGCTCCTTCCGTGCCGCCCTTGTACAGGTAGATCTTGCCGGACTGCCGCCGCCAGCATTTCTGCAGCATTCCGTTCGTCGTGAACTCTGGGCTTGAGGCCACGGAGGTGCGCACTGAGCTTCCGTAGCCGGTAAAGGCTATGGAAGCAAGAATTTGACTGAATCGGTTCTCAAAGAGATTGCACTGGGCGAAGTTTTTTCCAAATCCTTCGGGCACAACCCAGTAGCTGTCGTTGAGTGAAAGAGCCTTGCTGATTTCGATGATGGACATCGTATCATTCGCAGAGAGGCCTGCCTTGGCCAGAAACGAATGGATGTACGCTCTGTTCTTCGGTATTTTTCTGTGTCTGAGCCAGCGTGCGAGGCCGTCGTCTGAGAGCTCCATGCCAAGGGGAGACAGCCGTGCCACGTCTTCGTCCATGCTTTTGATGCGGACTTCAGGAAGATCACCGGAGTCCGAGGCCGAGAACGTGATGAGGGGCTTGTCGAAAAGTTTCAGAATGAAGTCAGGCATGGAAAGAGTTTAAAGTTTTTGGCTGTGCCGGGCAAGAGACTATTTTAGGCTTTACTTGAAGTTCTATTAACCCGCTCAAAAAAGAGGATGCCAAATCGATATAATTGGAGGCCATTTCCGTGGCCCCCTTCCATACTTTCATCAAGCCCTTACGCTATCCACAACTCCGCGCCGTTGGAAAACAGCAGATGATTCAGCCCGGTGATATTCTTACTGTTCATGTTTAGGTTTCCCGTCATGGTTCCGCCGGACTTGGGAAGTGCGTTATTTGCCGTAGTTTTTACAGTGTTCAGCTCCGTCTTCGTAGCATATGTCGAAGTGATTACATTGCCGGAAGCATCCTGAGTGGCTTTTGTTGCGGTGCTGGCATTACCAGACAGGGCTCCCTTGACCCCCCCTGTAGAAACAAGCTGACCGGCCTCGTTGAACTGAAGAGATTCCGACACGGTATTCGTACTGGCTTCAACGTTCGCATCCGTGAGATACGAGATGGTCAGCGCATTTTTGTACCCGTTCAGGACAAAGACACCGTTGGTCGACTTGTATCGGATAAACGGAGCATACGCCCCGTCAGTCTTATCCGAATCCAGGAGGCTGCCACCGGCCTTTGCAGCAGCAACATAGGAGGTAGCAGTAACAGCGCCTACCAGACCTTTGGAATATATCTTGTCCGTGCTGGGATTGATTTTCACATCAGATGCGAAACGAGCGCCTTCAGTTTTCGTCGCCGTGTTGTTTGCCGTGGCCCCAAACAGGATGGGATACGTGGAATTCGTCGATGTGACGGTCTGGGTGACTTTGGTGTCGGTGTTCGTGTCGGTGTTGATGTCACCAACCAGCTCGTAGGAAGAGCCGTCATAAACAAACACATAGGTTCTGTTAGCCGCAAGATATCCGGCGGATATCGCCGCATTGCGGTACTGTATGGCCTTTGCCCCGGTGCCATTGATGTTCAGCGTGGGGTTGGCGGCGGTATTCGTCACTGTGAAACGCACAAAGGCCACAGCGCCGGTAACCAGCTTGAATCCGGTAATGGCAACGGTCTTTGCCGCAGTTCCGGCAGCCGTAGAGCAGGTGCCGTAGTGGGTAATGGCCGCACTTCCATTGAAGTCCACTCCATCAATCGTCCTTGCCGTGGCCAGTTTCGTAGCCGTACCCGAGTTACCAGAGACAGAGGTGGGCGCAGCAGGAATCTTTACTGTCCTGGTGGATGCAGCCGTCACTCTACCCTTGGAGTCAACCGTTACCTGCGGCACAGAGAAGGTAGCCCCGGCTGCAGGTGTAGCATTCGCTGAAGGACCGTAGGAACCGGCTGTTACACCGGAAGCTTCCAAAGTAGCCGCTATGCTTTTATTCGCTGAGCCGTCGAAAGTCGTGGAGCCCGTCACGTCGCCGGACAGGGAAATAGTTCGAGCCGTGGCTAGTTTCGTAGCCGTCCCTGCGTTGCCGGAAACCGTGGTTTGCGGGGGATGTACATGATCCTCGCGGGCATACTTATTGCAGTATATCTTCTGATAGCCTATTTCCCTACCTCTGAAGGGCTTACACCGACAGCGCAGAAAGCTATCGGCGTTATGGTCTCCGCCGTGCTTTCTTGGATTTTTGAAATTCTTCCATTCTCCGTCTCCGCTATACTGTTTACCGTGTTGCCTGCCATCTTCGGAATCATGCCTCTTGACAAGGTAATGGGGTATTTCGCGACATCAATCTTATTTTTCCTTTTTGCAATGTTTGTCACCAGCATTGCCTTCACAAATTCAAGTCTGAGTCACAGACTGGTCTGCTGGCTCAGCCTGAAATCTAAAGGCAATCCCAAGACACTCCTATTTCTGACAATGGCTGCATGCGGTCTTCTGTCCACAGTAATAGCGGATCTTCCAGTGGTGGCAATGATGCTTCCCGTCGCCCTTATGCTGCTCAAGGAAAACGAATGTCTTCCTGGGTGTAGTGCCTTTGGCAAGGCTCTCACTCTTGGTATCGCCATTGCATCGCTTATCGGCGGTATCGGTACTCCGGCTGGTGGTTCGCCGAATGTCATGGTGATTGGTCTTCTTGGAAGCACTGTGGGTAAACATATCAGCTTCTTTCAGTGGTGCGCCATCGGCATTCCAATGGTGCTAGTTCTGATACCACTGTCGTATTTCTTCCTGATCAAGGCTTTTCCACCGGAAATGGAAGTCCTCCATGGCCTTGATAAACTTGAACGCGAATACCGCGAACTCGGCTCTATGAGTCGCAAGGAAAAGAGCTTCCTTGGCATCTTGCTGATAAACTTGATTTTTTGGAGCACTGACAAGCTCCATGGCATTCCCTTGCCAGCGGTTTCCGTTATAGGTTGCGCTCTTTATAGTATTCCGTATTTCGGACTCATTGAGTGGAAGAATGATAAGAATAGCATCGGGTGGGATGTTATCATGGTCACTGGCTGTGCAAATGCTCTGGGTATGGTCATTTGGGAACTTGGCGGAGCCAAATGGCTTGCGAATTCCTGCCTCGGAGGCTTCGTGTCATGGCCTATTCCTGTAGTCATCATTGCCATTTGTGTATTCACGATATTCATCCATCTACTGATTCCAAGCGGCCCAGGTATCATTGCTGTACTGTTACCCGTGCTGGCATCTTTAGCAGGAAGCATGAATATCGATCCCACACTCCTGATCATCTCTATGGGGTTCAGCACTGCAGCAGCCGTTCTTCTGCCACTGGATCCCATCGTGCTTTTAACATATCAGGCAGGATACTATCGGATGGTAGAGATGCTAAAGCCCGGTATATTCATAGCAATTTGCTGGGTTGGAGCCGTATGCGGGCTGATTTTGCTCTTAGGTGACGCTGTTGAACTCATCTGATATATGATAGTGTCTCTTGACTAGCTGAGAGGATTGTCTCTGAGCCTAGGGGCTGTCTCTAAATTTATATGAAAAAGAGGATCGACTTTTCACAGCCGATCCTCTTCTCAGTGAACGTAAATATATTTTTATATTTACTTCAGAAAAGGATACTTTCCCTCCAGAAGTTCCTCCTGATACGCACTCATCTCATCAGTCCAAACTCCCTTTTCCTTAAAGAAACGAATTGCACCTGGATGATAGGGAATCGTCGTATTGGGAAGCACAAACTGATCTTTGCCCCACCCCTTGCACGACACATGAATATTCCATGTATCTTCATAGTGCTCCCACCAGGACTTCACAAGAGCGTATGCAACGTCATCGGACATGTGCGTAGAAGCCGTAACCGCCATCGGATATGAAATAAGCCATGTATCTTTTTCCACACCAGGGGCTCGTCCCGTATAGAGTTTGACCTCGCTGCCGGGAAACACGCTGTGCAGTCGATTAAGGCTTGCTTCGTCATGAGGCACATCAAGAAAATGAACAGGAGTGCGGGAATTCACTTCGGAGACCAGTGCATTACCGACCGTCTGCATGGCAAGTTCAACACGCCCTTCAGACATAGCCGTCGTTCCAGCGTTGGCAGTCGGCACAGGAACCATGGTGAAATCCTTAGTCTCGCTCAGATTTTCCAGAGCAAGTGCTCCTACGAGTCCGGCATATCCTCCAGGATGCGCCGTAAAGCCGCCCGCAAGTCGCGCACCTTTTGCATCAGTCAAACTTTTCCACGGCTTATCCTTCGGAGCCAGCACACCGACCCACATACGAGGGCCTGCCACCAAAAGACGAAGGTTACGTGACTCATCGTAAAAGGGGACTTCACCGTAGGGGGAATCGGGAATCGGATACGGGGCAAGCTTGCCACTGAATGCCCACCATACATCAAGAACATGGGCAAAGCCGATTTCAGGAGAGCCCTTGTCGTTGGTCGTCTTTATCCAGAAGCTGGCGCTGCTGGCCGGACGGGTAACAACAAGCATACCGCTGTATTCCGTTGCTACTTTCGCCAGAGCGTTTGCCATAGCATTATTGCTAGTACCAATGGCAAGAGATGCCATGGTGAGGCGTTTGGGAAGCTTGTTCTCTGCGGCAAGGCCAGACGAGGCCAGAACCAGACCGCTCATAAGAGCTGCAATACATGCTGCTTTCCAGGATGCTCTCATCATAAAAAACCTCCATAGACAGATGCTTGGTTCATAAAAGCCGACTTCTGTACGCCGCCTTACTACAGACAGCGTCAGAATTCGCGGTACAGCTTATAGCTATTATGAAAAAGGGCTGCTATTCGAAAAATATGAGGACGTCCTTTTCCACTATAGTCTAAGGATTGCACACAAAGATATGGCTCAACAATTTCTCCTTCCCATAGAGAGGCAACATCATCATTCGGAAAACCGACACTACTCATCTCCTTCACTCTGGTGGTGGTAATGCCGTACCTCTCGCGAAAAATACGATGCAAAGAGTGAGATTCGAACTCCTGAAGATCCAGATTCTCAAGCTTTGGGCAAATAATCGATGAAATATAGCAAATATGCCGTGAATATATGATATTGTTCATTTCTACCCGTCGGCGGAGTTCATAGACAGGAGCCGGATCTGTACCGAAGTAGGGACGCCCAGGAAAAAGAGTATTAAAGTCTTCATGAAATATGATGGCCTCAAAACGCGTATCCACACTCAGTTCCTGATCATCGGGCATAAATCCTGTTCTGCGGCAATAAAAACGACCGGTCTGAGGACTGGATCCGGTATTCGTAACAAACGTTCCCTTTCCCTGAACCCGGGCAACAAAGCCCTGTGCCGCCAGATTGGAAATACTTTTTATGACAGTACCTATACTTACACCATACGCATTGGCCAACACCTTGTCACTGGGAAGCCTTTCTCCCAGTGTCAAAATGCCTTCCTCTATCTGCGTTTGAATGGCCATCTGAATCTGCAGATATTCGGGAATGCCTTCGGTAAGTTTCAGAGACTCTAGCATGACTCTTCTCCACGGATAAACAGTTAATTAGTTAATTATATAATTAACTACACAAGGTCAAGAGGCAACTTGTATCTCCTTAAAATTAATTTTTTATGTTATCATAGCTTACCCAAAAGAAAATATGGTAAAATAAATAAATAAAAACAATTAATTAAAAAAATATTTCTTAAAAACACTCCAGGAAAGAAGAAAAGTATTCCATGGAGCTTGACAGAAACCTTTCAATTTTATAATCAACTAGTTAATTAGTTAACTAAGTAATACTCAAGTGAGGAACCCATGAGTACAGAAAACGAAACCGCTGAAGGCGGTCGCAGACATCTTTCCGGCTGGTCCGCAAAGATTTCGCGTCTGGTGCTGGGAGCCATCCCTGTCATTGGTGCTTTCTTTATCATGGACACGCCGTCGTATCTGGGCATGGCCATTCTGCGTGAGCAGTACTACGGTTTGTTCTTTGCGCTTATCTTCATGTCTCTGTTCTGGCTTTTTCCAGCCTCATCGAAATCTCCGCAGAATCATATTCCCTGGTACGATCACATTCTTGCCCTGTCTTCGCTAGTGAGCGGCCTTTACATAGCCTTCTACTATCCAGATATTCTCCGCACGCTCGGCAACATGAGTTCAGAACGCATTTTCATGGGAGCCATGACCGTTCTGCTGGTTCTTGAGGGCATACGCCGCACAGGCGGACCACTGCTCTTTTGTGTCGGAATATTTTTCCTTCTCTATGCCAGGTTCACAGACTACGCGCCAGGGCTGTTCAACGCCCCTGCTACGCCCTGGCCGGACCTGGTTACCTTCCTGTACCTGGATGCCAACGCGCTTTTCGGCACGACTCTGGGTGTTGCGGCCGTAGTCGTCATGTCGTTCATCCTCTTCGGGAACATCCTGTTTGCCATTGGCGGCGGCGCTTTTCTGAGTGATCTGGCCATGGCAGCATTCGGGCGTTATCGTGGGGGGCCAGCCAAAATGGCCATTCTGGCATCCTGCTTCTTCGGCATGCTTACAGGAAGCGCTGCGGCTAACGTTGCCAGTACTGGCGTATTCACCATCCCGCTTATGAAAAGAGTCGGTTACCCGGCACATATCGCCGGTGCCGTAGAAGCCGTTGCCTCCACTGGCGGAGCTCTCACGCCTCCCATCATGGGTGCGGCAGCCTTCGTCATCGCAGAGTTTACCGGACTGCCCTATGCCACAGTAGCCATAGCCTCTATTATTCCGGCCATTCTCTATTACCTTGGTGTGTTCATTCAGGTAGATCTGGAAGCAGGTAAGGCCGGAATGAAGGGCCTGCCAAAGGAAGAATTGCCAAAACTGCGTCAGACTATGAACAGGGCCTACCTGTTTCTGATCCCTCTTTGCGCCATGATATTCGCCCTGTTTATACTGAACATGGCCCCCGACAAATCCGCCTTTATAGGAATAGCGGCAGCCCTTGTCGCCGCGCTGTTCAACAAAGAAACCCGAAGTAGTGCCGGTTGGATAATCAACTCGCTGGAAGATACCGGTCGATCCATGATTGCCATGACTGCAATTGTTTGCATGGCGGGCTTCGTCATCGGTGTCATCAATCTTTGCGGACTCGGCTTTGTGCTCCCCATGTTTCTTTCCGACGTGGCGGGTGACAATCTGTTCCTTGTATTGTGCATTGTAGCTGGGGCCAGCATTATCCTCGGTATGGGAATGCCCACGGTAGCCGTCTATATTCTGCTAGGAGTACTTATGGCTCCGTCCCTGGTCTCTCTTGGAGTACCGCTACTTGCCGCCCATCTTTTCATTCAATACTTCGGCACGGTTTCTCAGTTTACCCCCCCCATCTGCGTGGCATCCTATGCTGCTGCGGCAATAGCCAAGGCTCCACCTCTCACTACCGCCATGTCCGCCATGCGTATCGGCATTCTGGCCTATCCTACTCCTTTCCTCTTCGTATATTCCCAAGCCTTCTTCCTGGAAGGGCCGGCGCTGGAGATCATCTGGGCTTTTCTTTCCGCAGCCTTAGGATGTCTAATGCTCGGCTGTGCTCTCGTAGGTTACTTCGTTCGACCGGTTCCCGTCTGGAAGCGTATTCTGTCCGTACCTGCAGCCCTACTGCTTCTTACTGCAACGGACTTCTCCAACCCTGTCTCCGGTCTGATTCAAGACGGAAGCGGCCTTGTGCTCGCGCTGTTTATCCTCATCAGTGAATATATGGCAAAGTCCAGAACCCAGCACCTTTAATAAACTTTCCCGAACCGAAAGCTGTACCGCCTGCCATATAAAACATGACAGGTGAATAACACTCTAGTCTCCTCAAGGAGGATCACATGCCGTCAAGCATACATCTCACCGGCGTCACCCTCTATAAACCCGAAAAATGCTGGGGAGGCTATACCCTGCTTCCTGCCTCTTCCTTCAGCACCGCCAAGGGCGCCCGACTTATCGACATGAACGGCCATGTTGTTCATACCTGGCCGGGAGTATTCGGTTGCTATGACAACAAGCTCCTTCCCGGAGGACATATTCTGGGAACATCCGGACCTAACCGAGGACACAGACATGATATGTACGATATCATCATGCATGACTGGGAAAACCATCGCGAACAATGTATCGACAGTCTGGAGGAGCTTGACGTTGAGGGCAAGCGCATACACACGGCACGAGCGCACCATGACTTTCAGAGAGAAGGAAATCCCGTAGGATATTATGCTCCCGGACAGGCCCCCCTGCTGCACGGCGGCATGCTTATTAACTCAACCAGAAACGTACATCGTCCCGATCTGAGTCCGGTACCGCTGGCAGACTCCCGGCTTGTTGAAGTAGATGCCGAAGGAAACGAAGTCTGGGCCTGGCAGCTTACCGATCACTGGGAAGAACTCGGCATTTCGGAAACGGCACGCAATGCCTTTTATCGACTTCCGGGGTATATGCCATCCATGGGATATGCCAAGGACGTCTATCTGAACAACTGTGCCCGACTGGGACCCAATAAATGGTATGATACCGGCGATACCCGCTTCCATCCCGACAACATCATTACCGACAGCAGAATGCTGAACAATTCCTTTATCATCGAACGTGCAACCGGAAAAATTGTATGGCGTATAGGTCCGGATTATAATACACCCGAACTACGCCATCTGCGCACCATCATAGGACAGCATCATGTCCACATGATTCCTCGAGGTTTGCCGGGAGAAGGTAACATTCTCATCTTCGATAATGGCGGTATGGCAGGATTCGGCGATTCATCTCCCTCGTCATTCTCGGGAGCATACTCGGCCTGCCGTCACTTTTCCCGAGTTCTGGAAATCAACCCCATCACCTTGGAAATCGTCTGGAGTTACAACGACCTGCGAGACTATCAGGCTGCAACACGTACTCAGTTCTTCAGCTGCATATGTTCCGGCATGCAGCGCCTGCCCAACGGTAATACGCTTATCTGCGAAGCTACCAGCGGAAGACTTTTTGAAGTTACGAGAGAAGGTGAAATAGTATGGGAGTACGTGGATCCAGCAGGATTTCTTTTCAGAGCTCACCGCTATCCCTATGAATGGGCTCCGCAGGGATGTCTACCAGAGCCTTCGGAAAAAGCCGTAACGCCCATGCCAAATGCGCTGCTTACGCTGGAAGGATGCCAGCCTGCCAGCGATGTGGATCTGGACTTCTACACCGCTCCCGGAAAAATGGAAACAGGTCCCACAACTCCGGCTCAGGCATAGCCTAGTATAATCGTTAGGATATACGTTCCCGGGGAGATCATTCCGAACTCTCCGGGAACTGCATTACTCGCATCGGAACGTATTTTCTCCCATGGAGTTGAGAACAGAAAGCCGTAACCAACTTCCCAAAATATAATTTAATTGAAGGAACAGCCATGTGTCACCGCCCTTCCTTATATGGATCCTATTCCTTTCACAGGACTATGATCTTCTGTTTTCTGACGCTCGCCTACGCGCTGGCCTTTCTGCATCGCATGAGCCCTGCCGTAGTTGCAACGGAAATTATGCGAGACTTTCAATCCTCATCGGCAATCATGGGCCTGCTTGCTTCGGCATACTTCTATCCTTATGCCTTTATGCAGGCGCCATGCGGAATACTTACCGACAAGCTGGGAACACGAAAACTTGTAACCATTGCCCTTGTTATGGCAGCACTGAGCTGTGCTGTATTCTCCATGTCTGAAAGCGTAACGGGAGCTTTTCTCAGCAGAATGAGCGTAGGGTTCGGACTTGCTCTTGTTCTGGTGCCTGCAAACAAGGCCCTGGCTCGATGGTTTACCCCAAAAGACTTCATTCTGGCAGCATCTACACTACTTGCCATAGCCACTGGGGCAGGTGTTCTGTTGGCAGGAACGCCTCTAGCTCTGCTCTGTTCTGCTGTCGGCTGGCGAAACAGCTTTACCGGTATAGCCGGACTTACTCTGCTGGCCGGAGTTGGAGTATGGCTGTTTGTGCGTGATACTCCTCAGGACCTGGGTTTCTCTCAGCAGCAAAAAGACAATACGGAAAAAAACGAAAACACACTGCATCCGACGGGCCATATAAAAACCATAAGTCTGATACTCTCAAAAAGAAACTTCTGGTCCGTTGCTTTCACTTTCATGCTCACCACACCGATTTTTTTCAGCTTTGCCGGTCTGTGGGCGGGCGTATACCTTACTGAAGTTGGTGGATTAAGCCATACTACTATGGGAACGGTTATCAGTGCCAGCGGGCTTCTCAGCGCTGCAGCCCCCATCTGCTTTGCATCCATCGCACGCAAGGTAGCTTCACGAAAAAGTATGGTTGTTGCCATAGCTGCAATAACACTGCTCACCCTGATCTGGGCAATATTACGCAACGGAAGCTGGTCAGGACTGGAAATATCTCTCTGGTTCGGAATATTCTCCTTTGTCTGTACAGCACCTCCAGGACTATACTTTACCACCGTCAAGGAACTTTATCCTCTTGCCATTTCTGGAACTGCCACGGGTCTTCTGTATGCCATGCCGATGCTGCTTTCGGCATTATATCAGCCTCTGGTCGGCTGGCTGCTAGACACAGGACAGGAGGGGCTTCTTCCTACAGCCGAGACCTTTCAACCTGTTTTCCTGTTTTTCTGCCTATCTGCAGCAGCAGCGCTGCTAGCCGCCCTATCTATGAACGAGAAACAGGCTCTCTGAGACTCCAGTCCATCATCTGTAATCTTCCGGCTTCTCTCGGATCCTAAGCACTCAGCACGCCCTGCTCAACCTGATTCAAAGGGGGGCTTCAGACATCTGAGGGAGCGGAAGCGACCGAAACAGAACCCCCCCCACTTATCGGGTGGAAATAAATAAGGTGATGCAGAATAAGACAGCAATATCAGCAGAATACCAGGTGGTTAGCTTCTTGTGCGATGTTCGCAATTTTGCTCGCCTTAATGCTAACAGCCCATGCAGGAATAGTAACTCCGCAGTTTGCTTAAAATCTCTTTCCCCCCTTGAGGGAACATTCTCTCAAGACCGATAAAATCTGTTACGCTGTTACGAAATGTTACGAGATGAAAAATTGTTTTCGTAACTCTCTCTCCTGCTGACGGCCGGGGCTTCACCTTCATTTGTTACGATGTTACGAATTTTTTGAGCATAGGATCACCTCTGGGAGCATTTGTTATTCAAAAAAAGAGGGATGAGAAATCCAGTCTCCTCACCCCTCTTTTTCTGAAAAGCTACACTTTCAGTTCACCCCAGCATTTGCTTGCCGAAACCTCAATAAGGTTCTTCACCGGGGCATTAGGCTCAGGACTCATTAGTTGCCAAAAGGGTAAGAAGTTCTTATTGTCGGCATAGGGAGGATGCCATGAAAGAACT
>NZ_CALUWV010000175.1 GCF_944324575.1 uncultured Mailhella sp.
CTCACGCCGTCGATTTTTGGCAGATTTTGGTGAAGCGATACGGGGCGATTTGAGGCGTCTAAAATTTTGTTCGTGGATGAAGAGCTTTCCGAAGTGCCTTTTTGTCTCTGAGCGGCTTCTATAGGCCTTATTCGCGTTTTGGCCTGTTTTGGAGTAATCGAGGCTGCATTTCCATCATCATCCTCCGTCACGATACCGAGAATGGCGCCGAGAGAATACCTCCGGGCATAGGTGATGGCGCTGCCCATCCCCTGTGGATCGTTTTTCGGCAGAGGGATGATAGCTGTGCTGGAAATCCACTGACCGGACTCAGCGTGGATGAGACGAGTTTCTAAGCCGATATGTCCTGGTCCGAGTTCTACAGGAGCAGAACATGGGAGTTGGGTAAGCCAGATACCTTGGGAAGAAAGAAGAGCACGGCAGGATTCCATGACTGAGTTGAGTGTGGCGTATTCGTTGCCAATGAATGGATTTTTTGCGTCCTTTATAGCCGGTTGAAGTTGTTGTTGGACGATGAGCATAGCCTGAGCAAGCTTTGTGATGTCTTGAGACGTATTCATAAGAAACTCCATAAAAGAAAAAGGCCATGCGGAATGCACGACCTTCTTCTTGTTTCTTAAGACGATATATATTTGTAATTTAGTGAATAATAAATATTATTTTTTACATTTTGCAACTTTTATAATCTTTTCAGCCAGAATTATTATTTCACTCATAGCTGTTTCAGTATCACTAAAATTTTTCGTAATATCCAAGACTACACCTTCTTCATTATATAAAAATAACTCTGCCACTGGGCATTCCAACACCTGTGCTATCTTCTCAAGTGTTTGAAATTTAGGAGCAGTAATACCACTTTCAATGCGAGACAGAGAGTCTGGACCAATTCCTAGCTGTTCGGCCAGCTGAACTTGATTCATTCCCTTACGTTTTCTTTTGGCGGAGATATTAGCACCGACGATTATGGCAAGAGGTTCCTTGTTTTTTCTCGACACGTTCAACTCCTTTTTAGGATTTAAAACGATACGAGATTTTGAAAAGGGTAAGAATGGACTAATAACCATTTATTGACAGTTAGCCAATATTAAGAGAAAATTTTAGGACAAAGCGGATTAGTGACCAAACTCTCTGAAAGCTGAAATAAAAAAGGAGAGGTTAAACGTAAGTTAAGTCAGAAAGTACCATCCAGCGTTGCAAGTGTATTTTTACCAGTGCAAGATTAAGTGGCACAGGTGTTAACTGAATTTTGTCTCTGCATATTCAGTTGTTATTGAAAGTATAACTCAAATGCAATTAGAAAAGTTTTGATTATATGTATTGATTTTTATGTATAATCGAAAGAAATTTTAATTCTGAGGTAGCTATGTTTATTAAGTGTAAACAATGTGGCTATAAGGAAACAATCGATAAGCGTTTCATTCTTAAAGTCCTTGGTGGCGCAGTATCGGGATTTGGTTTTTGGGCTTGGGTTGCCTATTTTTTTGCTGGAACAGGACTTGCTCTCCCTATTTGTGTAGCATTAGTTACCGGTGGTGTTGCAGTTGCCGCGTTTTCTGATGAGATTGCTGTATGGGTAAGTAAACGATATTCGTGTCCTAAGTGTGGTAGACAAAGCTGGGAAGTGGTCGAAAAGTAGAGTATGACTACAATTCTATATTATATCGGACAAAGGAGTTAAGTAGACTGCTAGGCCAAGTAAACCTGAGCAATTTTGTTGTAAAACAAATTGGTGAGTTGTCCTTGTTTTCAATAAGCAGATTCTTGGCACATCCTATAGCAAATTGAAGTTGCTGGACGGTGAGCATAGCCTGAGTAATATTTCTGATATCCGGGGCTTGGGTATGATATCCTCTAGAATAATAAAAAAGAGAAGTCTGTCTCTGCCGCTCATAGCTTCCTTCAGAGAAAGAATCGCTCGCCATTGTGAGTCGGAAGCCCCTGTTAGAGGCGAAGTTGAAGTAGATGAGAGTTACTAAGGAAAAATTTTAGATCTAAAAGGTCAAACAGATTAATTAATCGGATAGGACACATCCTCAGAAAGGACAACTATCAGATCAAGTCTGAATTATTATAACTAAGGATCAAGTCAAGCATGTTACATGCTTAACCTGATCCTTATAATTTATTCTAATTCTTTAATCAGTCTCATAAATTCGAGCTTTCCATTATCATCAAGCGATTTGTACTCTGCGATAAGGTGCTCAATTTTATTTTGCTCATACCTTTTTTCGATACTAAGAATAAGATTAGTTAGGTCAGCTTTATTTTTTTCTGTCCAACATAACGGTCCATTTTCGCACTTTCGTTTTAAATCGAGACATTGAGCGGTCGTTAGTGTTGAGAGATTTTTAGCCTCATCACAAATTTTTTGCCACCAAACGTCATATTTTTGCTGCTTTTTGGAGGCAACATTCCGAGCATATTCTCTGAGAAAGTCTTCTGCAGACAAACCAAGCTCTGCGGCATCGATGACCTCTTGGCAGGAGTTGACTATCCTTGATAGTTCATCTGTAAACTCTCGTTCATTGCCTGAAATAAGTCCAATTTCCGAATAGGCTTCTAGAGAGGCGGTAACGACTTTTTGCATGTCGCAGAGATCTTGGTAATTGCGCTCTCCTTCGGCCTTTGTAATAAGCGTTGCTAGCTGAGAGGCATAAATTTTAGCAGAGGCCGGATCTCTAAAGCTAGGTGAAAGAATGTCAGAAATACAAGCTTTCAGTGCCTTACTTTCCTCGGTTACTTTTTTCTGAAGCTCTTTGACAAGTAGTTCAACCTCATTGGCTTGCGTAGGAATAATTTTAGCATACTTAGAAAGTTTATTAAGATAGTTTTGAGATGTAGTTACCATGTGTTGTAGCTCTGAAAATGAGCTCCCCGGTATTCGCATATGGAGACGGAATACCTCCGTTTTAATTGCATTAACATCTTCATGTGCAGCCGCATATAGCTCAAAGGCGTGAATCTTTTTTTCACGATCCTGTCTGAAGTCTTCAGCTTCTGATAATAGTTCAATTGTTTTTAGATTTCTAAGAACTTTCTCTGACTTTTCCATATAGTCCTTAGCTGCGGTAGGGACGTAGCTTCGAGGAACCATTTGATTTTTAAGCGAGGGATACCAGTCTTGGACAAGGACTCTTGCTTTGGCGTACAGAGTTTGAACATCATTGAATTGTTGCGACGTCCAGCAATGTTTTTCCCTTTCCATTTCGTTAAGAAGTGATTTTAATCGGTATGTTCCAGAGAGGAGCATATAAGCGTCATGTTCGTTTTTAACTCTGTCTAGCTTGTCTTCTGCCTCCTTGAGTTTATTTTCGTAGACAAGAATCTTCTGGTATGCATTTTGACCGTCCTGGACCATATCCCATATGCCGGATTGAAGATGAGGAGGCGGGGTGAGTTGTTGCTGTAGCTCAGTAGCTCGTAGGCCAAGTTCATGACGATGCGAATAGAACTCTGCAGAAGCCCATTCATCCAGAAGTTGTTTCCATTTTTCAGGAGTATCTCCAACAGGGATAAGGTACACATTGTCCCACTTGGGAGTGGGCAAGTTTTTGCCATTAAAGACTTTAAGGCTCCAGTTGGCGGGCGTATCTGGCGAGTCATTTCCTTGTTGTATGAAGATCTCCTCTGAAAGGGCTCCCAAAAAGGCAGATATTGCAACTTGAGCAGAAATTTGGTTTGCTCCGTAGGGAGGAGAAATGAGCTCTTTATAAAGGGTGCCGAGTGTCAGCTTTTGCTGTGATTCAAGTTCAGAATGCCATCGACGGAAAATATCTTTAAGTAGACTATAGCCAGGAGTTAGGGAAACCCCTCTATCATTTACGACCTGCCAAGACAGGTGCAGAAGTTCCCAGGCCCTGTTTTTATGTTCGCTTTCAAGACGTTGGAGGTATGTATTGTTCACCCGTCCTGATGGCAACTCTTTGGCTAGAATAGCGCAAGTAGTGTGAGCTTTGCCACGTGAAGTTGAAAATCCATCAACTGGAAATGTAAGAGGAGAGGGATATAGATCCTCAAAAAGTTGAGTCATAATGTCGTCAAGGCGAGTTTTTGTACTGTCTCGAATTAGAGATATATAATTTTTACATTTTAGTAACTTGAAATGTATTGATTTTATATTAAATCTAATCTTTTCAGCACGCTGAGAGATAATACCTGAAAATTTTCTTTTTTCAGAATCATCAAGCTTAGCTATGATATCAAGTTCAGTAAGATTTTGAGCGAGTTCTCCATCCTCGTCATAAAGTAAAACGCAAATGATAGGTAGTGAGGGAATCTCAAGTTGAGCAGATTTTTCTTGAAGTTTTTTGAGTAGATCGCTTTTTAATGCAGAAAGATCTTCTTGAGGAGCGACGTATGTATAGATAATACGTCCCTTAGCTTTGTCATAAGAGGAATTGTCTTTCCACTCGGAAACGGCATTTTCGATATGCGATATGACGTTTTGGCTGTGCGCAGCCACAGCAGAGAAGCTCCATTCTTTTGTTCGAATGTTATATTTTTCTCCAAATGAAGTAGTATAGTCTCGACAATTCTCGCATTCACTCAGTGCCATTGTTGCAAAAAGCATGTTTTTACTATTATTATCATAATTATATGATTTTTGCCTAATTAATTTCTGATATTCAAGAAGTGGACCTCTATCGCTGATAAGTTCATATCTATTGATAGAGCTATCCCACTCAATAACATTGTATTCTGTAAGTAAAATTTCTAAACCATTAGTTATATCGGATCGATCATATCCTGTAATAATCTCTAATGCACTAATTGCATGATACTCTTCCTTGCAAACAAGACCTATTTTTGTACTAATTACTATAGCTCGTAATATATTAATCTCACGCTTACTAAGACTTTCACCGTATTTATCTGAAATAGTAGTATAGGCAAGGGCTGTGCCTCCGAGTCGTCCAGCCTCTTCAGCGGCTTGGAGCTCTTCCAAAAGACTGTTTGACCACAGCGATACGGGAGGAAGACCTATTCGGGGAATAGAGCTAATTACAGTATCTCCATTGACTTTGAAGGCCTCGTCGAGAAGATAAAGAGCTGATCTTTCCTGTAAATATTTTCCTGCCGCCGATAAGTAATAGATGAACCACATGGCGTGAGGAGACAGAGGCCAACATCTTTCTATAATTACTTTTTTGAAAATATCACTATTAGTCCATGTTGAACTATCACGAGAGCTTGGAAAAAGTGTATTGATAGTAAGCCTACTTTGTTCTATGAGAGACGTGTCACGAAGAAATGGTGCATCTCCTTTTATATCAATGCGGCTTGCTATAATAGTCTCAATATTGGTTGACAGATAAATTTTTGTTGCAGAATCATATCGTGTTATGTATCGCTTCATCTCACTTTTATCGTTTGCAGAAAGATTACTTCTATTTTCATAAGCATTTAGTTCATATTGAATGAATCCTATAAAGCTGATGAGAGTGTCCTGGGCCTGCACGGCTTCAAATAAATCTTGGAGAATACCATATCCTGCTAAATGAGGCTTGACCGTTGAAAATTCAAGATATTTACCGAACTCGTCGAAAAAAATCATACAGGAGCGGTAGAACTTATCAGTGCCACAGTAATGGTCACAGATGACTTCAAATAGAGATTTAAGTGTCTCTGCTTTGGAGGTGTCGATAGTAATGCCAACACGATTTTGCAGGAAGTCATAAACATTTTTGAACGTTTCTTCCTCATGTTGAAGGAGTGCAACCTCAATACTCTCTATGCTCGTGTGATGTGTTGAGGCAACTAGTTCAGCTTGGTAGTCGGCATTAAGAGGTTTAATAAGACGTATAGCGTTTTGGAAGCGAGGACACACTTCATCTACATCGGAGGTATCAAGACCATCAGCTTTGAGCTGATTGAGGACTTTTTGCGTAATTTCTGAAAGAAGATTGACTTGATTCAGTCCATTAAGTGTAATGACAAGAACTGGTCGACTATCTTCTTCTATGTAGGATATTACTTCTTTTGCTAGAGATGGACTGGCAAGTTTTAGAGCAGAAATAACTTTAGAAGCTGTTTCACTTTTTGGGGCATGGAATAGTTGACTCAGGGTCAGAGCAAGATGGGATTTGCCAGTTCCGTAGCCGGCAATAACGAGCGTAAATGGTTGATCATCTAGTCCAAAGCTCCTCTTCATAAGAGAAGTCGCGAATGATGCAGTATCGACAAGGCGATGTGAAGAGCGGATATCTGAGGCACTTACGGCATGTGTCTCAGGCCCGTGGAAGACGAAGTTTTGGGCAGCATCCTCAGCTTTTTCAGGCGATGAGTAAAACCAATCGGTGTCTATGGCCCCGTTGAAAAATTTATCCTTTCTAAAAGCAACAATATCGTTAAGTACGGTAGCCATAATTAACTCCTTACAGAATGTCGTCGTAAATATGCGGCCATACCTGGTCGGCAGTACAGCGACGGATGATTAGCCAAGGGGTCATATGTCGATCGATGGATATGAGGCCTCTACTTTCCCATTGCGTGAACAGCATAAGTTGCTCATTAGTTGTCCATGCCGTGATGTTTGTCCACTTAGTATATTTCTGGAAGGTAGAGAGGGGAACTTGATGAGTATCAGGAAAAAAATCATCTAATAACTGAAGAAACCATGCTCCATATCCTGCGATGGTTTCTTCAGTGATCGGCGGAGAGACTCGTTCGAGTACTTTACCGTTTTTCTTGATAGCTCCGCATAGTTCAAATGAGGCACTGTCGTTATACATGCCTATCATAGGACCATCGAGATTCTTGCCTTCAAAAAAGGACGCAAGGTGTGTCTGAAGTTGCTCAGGTGTGAATTGCCAACCCAAGGGCGTAGGAAAACCATCCGCAAAGGTATGTACCCAGGCTTTTGCTCCTGATAGAGGATGGCAAAGGAAGAGGTGAGCTATCCATTGGGTGATAGGAAGCCTCAGATATGGATCTTCGAGAAACACTTTTTTCCCGAAGGGGGTAAGCATGAACTCCTTGACCCCCGTCGTTTGTTTTTCTGAAGAATTGGTAATCAACCACATACCTGTGCAGTAGCCAATGGTAGGTTTTACTTTTCCAGTGCTTTTTCCCATGGGGATATTCGTTGCTTCGCTTATTTCTTGTGGAGTCCCTTTTTGGCCAGAGGCGACAAAAGCCATTAACGAATGAAGGTGGTTCCTTTCAGGTTTAAAGGTACAATGAAAGCGAAGGGGTAGAAGGGAAGACTTTTGGGAATTCATGAGAAGTCTCTCTCTTGGAACGAAGCAATTTTAATTTTGCGAACAGTCTGTCTCAAGCTGCCAGTAGTCTCGTTCAGTTCAGGGCCAACGAAGTAGCATTCGCCTTTATTCAGACTGCCGAGACGACTTTTCCACTCTTGTACAGAATAGTTACCATCCTTGTCATGGAGGAATTTGGCAAAGTCTGCTAGTTCAGTACTGCTGGGTTGGAAGACAAGCATCTGGGTAGCCTGAAGGAGGGTAGCCGATGTGTAAGAAGAGGCTCCCCCAATGCCTTTGAGCGTTTGAGTAGCCCCCATGAGAGCAAGTCCAAATTTACGTCCTTCCGTAACATATTTTGCAGTCGGAGCATTTTGATCCAAGTCGAGGTTTTGTATCTCATCGAGTACGACGACTTTGGGCTTCTTATCATTACCCTCGTTTCTTTGGACAAAGGCGTAAAGATCCCATAGCAAGAATTCGATAACGGCTTTCGCGGTGTAGTCGTCAATGGCTTGGAATTGGAAGATCTTGTTATGTATCTCCGAATTGAAAATGTCGTCCCAGCTTAGCTTTCCTTCCGTCGAAAAAGGAGCCTTCAACAATATCTTCTGTATCCTGTTAAGCAAGGTTTCGATCGTACTCGAACCTTTTTCTTCTGTCTTTGCAAGTAAAACTTCGTAAAGCTCTTTGAATGTGAAGTTTTCTCCCTTGGCTTCTATGCCAGCATAGATGGCTTTTTCAAGCTCTTCAGCCTGTTGTGTCCCAAGTCCGTAAACCTTGCGGAAAATAGCACCGACTCGCGAGGCAAGATCCATGGGGTCTTCATTGCGGAATTTGCTACCTAGCGGAAAGCGCTGTGGCTGGAATGGATTCAGCGGTAGCGGTTCCTCTACGACATAGTGTTGAGCTTCTTCGGGGAAGAATTGTTCAGCGCCTTCTTTTATTTCACGAGTTGTGAAGCTTTGAGTGTAATCAAAAATAAGGTTGTGAGCTCCGGCATGGGCTAACTCACTAAGGATACATTGCATAGCATATGTTTTACCACAACCAGAAGAGCCGAAAAGAAGTATATGTCTATTATTGAGCCCAGGATGACCAAATTCCCAATAGACTTTCTTCCCAGAACTGGTGTTGCCTAAATAGACTCGTATTTTGGAAAGGTCGAAAAGTTTAGTCTGAGCGGTGTTGTTAGGTGGCGTACTAGTATCGTCGCCTATATCCTTAGAATTTCCTTCAACAGAAAATTCAGGATTCCTATCGTGTTCGATAGCATCTTCTGGTTCAGCTTCAGCCGACAGCCCAACTGTGTGCTTCTCTCTTTCGATAGGTTCAATTTCGATGTTTTCGTCTTCTTGGTCCTGAAGGCTGATGGAATCGTTGGTGAAGTCTGATGTCGTGAGTAGTGCGGGGGAATAGACTTTCCAGCCTTCCTCGTCCTCGTCCTCTTCAAGATCATCATCTGTTTCAGCTTCGTTGCAAGATTGAGGCTCATCTTCTTCGTATCCGTATTCAGGAAGCTCAAAAGATGCGGCTTCGGAATCTATCAGTAACTGGTCCCAGGTGCGGGAGGCGTTGTAGGAATCTTCGCTCATCAGGGCTTCGATGCTCTTGCCGCCGAAGGTGTAAAGAACGCCACGGACGTTTTCAGCGATGTTCCAGCGCGTCAGGCAGAGCGGGGCAGGGCTGTCGTCGCGATCGGTCCAGAAAGCAAAGATAGCACCTCCAAAATCAATGGAGAAATTCCCTTCTGCAAGGTTTTCGAGGTACATTGTGACCTCGGAGACTTTTTGGCGATTTTCTGCTTCGATGGAACTGCTGATAATACGATGCAATTGCATCCACCAGTAACGCCTATCGGGTTGACTGTCATCGAGGAGTCCCGCTTTGGAGCCTGGAACGAAAAGTGGAGATAGTTTTTCATAGCCTTCTTTAATTTGTATCTGAGCGTCTTCAAGTTCTCGATGGTTCGCCGCGCAGAGTTTGCATTCGATAAGGCGAGCATGGAGATTTAGAGTACCATCCGGCCTCTTATCGGCGGTGAGCCAGAGAAGATCTGGGCGTTTCTTGCTCTCGGAGAATTGAAACCAGTGCGGATAGTCATCCAGCGAGACAAGGATGTTGCAGAGGCTATTGTCATTTGGCTTAATGAAACGATATGTCAGGGAATGAGCGATAAAATCATGTATATGCATATCCTGATGGGATGCCGCTCTGACAAGGCTCAATCCGGTTAGATTTGCTGAGGCCTGATAGATTTTCTCTGCCATGACACTGCGCTTATGTTCATTCCATGCCTGTGATGGGAATAGTCCTCCGAGTGAGGAAGTGAGGGAGCGAATGAGATCTTTGGCATCGCTTTGCTGAGTAGAAACAGTGTAGTTTGCTTCACCGTACTTGCCTACGCCAGATCCGAAGGAGATGATGTCCCTATGATCCGTGGTAGACATGAGGAGCCTTCTATCGATATTGGGGTCGACGCACACGACCCAATCGGTGCAGTCATGGATGAAGCCAATGAGTCTTATCCAGTCGGATAGATCGATTTCAGAGCGGATGAAATTGTTCCGCTGGTCACGCTGGCAGAAAGTCCCGACCATATTCGAAAAGTGGGTGCTGAGGCGGAACTGTTTATGTGAGATGGTACGGCTTCTTCGAGTTTGCTGTATAGTGATAGAGCATTCTTTCTTTTCAAGTATCGGAAAACGAAGAGAATGCAGCGGGGGTAGGCTCGATGTGTTGTAGATAAAGTGTGCAAAGTTTTTGCCATAAAGTGTGACATCGCTGAAAAATGCGATGTTGGCGTTGAAGCCAATATCTTTGAGGACTTTTATATTTGCGTCATGTCCTTGTTTGACGGGCAGTATCTTATGAGAGATGACTTTACGAGTTCGGCTGTATGGGGAACGAGGATCGGAGGAGATCTTTTCCTGCCAGACTTCGTTCCACTGCGCGATATAACCGGCAATATCAGCTTCATCACGTTTGTCAGTATAGAAATCTATTCTGAGCTGATATGAAGAGCCTCGGTTGAGAAATTTGTCCTGATCGCTCTTATCGTAATGTTCATCCTCAGCAAGCCATTGGAGATAGTGATGGATTGCCGATATAACGGGCTGGATATCGGTGCTTCTGAAGAAAGCAAGGTGTATACCATCCCATGCATGAGGATGGGTTCGATAGTAGTTTTTCAGAACATGAAAGATCATCTCGGAGTCGTTGGACGCTGCAAATAGCTCGCTGCTTTTGACTTCATCCGCGACTTCGACAGGGTCAAGAGAGACTCGTGTAGAGAGGAGGTTGTCCGTAGAAACTTCCGCCTGACCGATCTTGTGTATGAGTCCGGTACCGCGACAATCTACAGCGATATCGCCATTGAGCTCTTTTTTTAGAGCCTGAATAGGGGCATGTATGCTTGCAAGGGAGATATATCGTTCCCAGAGCAATTTAGGGAAATTCTTAGGCGGCAATTGTAGTGCTTTAGCGCAGGCGGCCCCAAAGCCCGCGAATAGATAGATCATCTGTGCATCGAACATTTCTAAGAGAGTAGGATGCAAGATGGTAACAATGCCGGAAGACTCACATTCATCCCAGACTTCCCGCTTTTCGGAGTGGATATCCTGAGTAATGAGGAAAGCGCGCATCATCATGAAGCAGAAGTTGCTACTCTCTTCCATATGCATCTCTGCCGCTTTATCACAAGTCGAGGCATATGTGTCCTGCAGTTCACGCCATAGGTCTTGACCTTCGGCATAGAAAACTCTGAGCAGGCCTTCCGTTGCAACTTTTTGCATGAATTTTCGATAGATGTTGCCAAGTCTAATCATATAGGGGAGTAGAGGATCGGGGGAACCCGAGCTCTGCAGCCCTTGGCACATATTGACTGTACGTGCGCCGTTCGTTTCCGCGAGACAGTGGCGGAGTATTTCGCGACTGTCTTCTTCGCTGGAAGAGGCGAGTAGTTCTTCGTAGTAACGCAGATGGAAGAAGGGGAGATAGCGTCCTGATTCAGGCATTTCTCGCACACACTGCTCAATCAGCTCGATAGCGAGACGATAGTCGTCAGAGGCGTTTATCTTCCAGATGAAATCCTGTTTGCAAATCGTGTTGCAGGAACCGGCGAGCTGGATTCGGAACTGTAGTTCAGAGGCTGCTTTCTTTTTGGCATGACACTCGATTTCTTTGAAGATATTGCAAGAAACATCGAGATCCTCTAGTCCAGGGACGTGCAGACGGCTGGTGATGACTTCATCAATACCGCCGATGAGTCTGTTTAAATCTTCTTTGGCAAGGTCTGCGACATCCGCCGCGCTGCCAGCTATATTGTCTTCATAGCCATATTTGTAGCTAATGCCGGTGATGGATATGGAGCTGAGGACTTCCTTTTCCTGCCACGCCCTTTCCTTGCAGAAAGCCTGGAAGAGCTTCCACACGGCAGACAATATGGCGTTGACAGGGTACCCGCTTAATTTGCTGATGGAATCTTTGGGCTTGGTCGTTTTTTTGCCGGTAAGGAGCTTTTCATAAACGACAGGAAAATCGCAGGAGAGCAGTTTGCTCTTCATGCCGTAATCTCTGTCTCCGATATAGCTTTGCAAAGCGTCAATGAGTTCCTCAGCCGAACCAAAAGAGCCAAGATAGGCAGGATCGATCTCAAGCTCACCGTTTTGTATTTTTTCGTTAGCCCGTGAGAGAGCCTCCGAGTATGATTTGCGCCGAGTCGAACTGATATTGTTGAAGATAAATAGATCTCGTGCGCAGGCAAAATATTCAGAGAGTTTCTTTGATTTTTTGATCTGTCCTTCGTAAGAGGTGAATCTGGGCATATTGAAAATCGACAGCCCTGAAAGCATACGCCCTCTGATTTCTACCAGGCTGGAACAGTCTTTAAGTTGGAGGTTATCCAACCAATTGCTGAGCGCGATAAGGCCGGCACCAGGCAGATCGTTGACGAGCAGCAGAATATGGCAGAGCGCGTCACCTCCGGTATCATCAAGTGCTGCCTGTTGCAGGATGAACTTTTCCCAAGCCTTGAAGTTCTTCCCGATGATTTTATCCATGAGATAATCTGTATCGAGACAGAGAAAATCGCTCAGACTACCCTGGTCTTGTATCTTATCGATACCGCAGAGCAGGAGTACAGAATGCCTCTCGTTCGGTGTCTCATTGCGATAGGAAGTAAGGCTGCGCCCCTCTTCCAGCCATCCGTAGGAACGGGCTTCATCACGCTGATGTTCGCTCCACTCAGCAGTCATCTCTTCCGCCATCTTGATGTTGAGATGGAGATCGGAGTAACGACGAGAACATTCTTCTCTTACGGCTCCGGCGATGTCGAGCATCTGTTCGGCGTCGAGAGACGGCATGGTCAGCGTGATCTTCGACGTCGCAGAATTTCTGTTACGATCTACCTGCTGGACAAAGGCTTTGAGGAAGGTCTTCGTATAATATTTCATGGTCAGTCCGTATTCAGAGAAACAGGATTGTGGACGAGGGAACAGGAGTCAGAAAGCGGGATAAGCATGGCGGCCTGTTCCAGTAGAGTACTCACCCAAGCATCGATATTGTAGTTAGGATCATCGCAGGCGTTTCCGGTCTCTTTCATGGCAAGGCGTATGGAGTCGCGGTCAAAGGCGATGCCAAAATGCTGGTAGACTTCTTTTTTAAACTGATCGTAGGTGATGTCGTGCTCTGCCGGTACGAGTGTCAGCACGAGAGTGCGAAGAATGTTTTCTGTAAGCACGAGTCGTTCCCCGCTGCCCTTGCGTGGTACAATGAAGCCCATGCTTTTGCCTATCTTTCTGAAGACCGCAAATCCGTGTGATTTATCGGCTTCTTTGAAGTAGTCATTTCGGTATTTACTGCTTTCGTTAAATTTTTTGCGTTCGTCATCGTCTTCAGGGAGATATGAGTGTACGGCGGTATAGATCATCTGCTCCGTATGGCGGAAACTGACCTCGGAGAGTTTCCTTAAGCGGGGGATGGTGCAGTTTTCGGGGGATGTGACGAAGCTGTAGCCCAGCCAGTTGCTGGCAAGGGGAGTTTTTCGTTTTTGATCCGCTGGGCGGACAGATAGGTGAGGTGACGCAGGATATGCAGGTCAAAGAGCATCTCGAGTCGTGCAATGCATTCGAGAGTGTCGAGTTTCAGAGTTAGGATGCGGGAAAGTTCCACAGCGAAGACATAGCCAATCTTCCAGCTTTCTTTCGGACATGCTTCGGGATACGCCTCTGTGCTCACAAAGTGTGGGCGTTCAATTCCGAAGTGGCGTTCAAGATCCGTCTTATAGGCACTTTCGTTTTCATCGTTGTTTTCAATGAACGCTGCAAGCTCGTCCAGCTGTAGAGAGGAGTCCAGAAGGCGAGTGAGACCTTCTTCCAGCTTGAAATGGAGTTGTGCCGGGTCGGCTTCTTCGGTGCTGAACTCAAGCTTGGCTTCACGGATGAGATCGGTCACTTCGCCTTTAGATCGACTCAAGGCAAGACAGAGTTGAAGATAGAAAACTTCGCCTCCTCGAGCTAGAAAAAGATGCTGTGTATGGGAGAAATTATCTAGTGCCTCTCCCCAGTAGGAGAAGGATTTTGCTTTACTAGCTTTCCATATGGATTCTTTACTCAGCATTCTCCGTGATAAAGGAAGGAACGTCTGAGCGCACCATGTACGCCCATTGCCAGCCCCCTGCAGTCCGAGGAAGAGATCACGAAGACTGTCCAGCACATCACTGACGGTAATGTCGCCTTCCGGCACTATTTTTTTTGCGAGGTCATCCCTGAGCTCATCTAAATGCTCAAGATGCGCGGGATCTCGGCTGGAAAGCCGACTAGCCCCCAGAAAGGAAAAAAGTTTTAGATCCAGTCTGGCGCGCGGAGCATATCTCAGCCGAGCACCGTCCTCGAGACACTCATCAAGTGCAGTATAGCGAGGAAGGCAGGATTTGAAGGTGTCGCTATCCTCGTGCCAAGTTTTGGGTGCACTGGCGATGAGCAGGAATTCGTGCAGGAACTCAAGGCTTGTCTGGTCTGCATATATTCTGTTGCCGAACAGCCTCACTGCGGGGTTTATCTCTTTACTCATTTGCGCACCACCAATTTTCCATTATTGAAGAGACAGGAATACAAACTGGTATTTTTGTCAGCAAGTGTGCGTACCAGCGTGATTTGCTCTTTTTGACGGTTGCGACTTGCAAGAGCCGTTTTAAAGGTTTCAAGCCGCTGCGTATACGCCGCACTGAGCGAACCTGCCAATTCTCCCTGATAGCGACGTTCGACATAATCGAGAAAGGCTATATCAAGGTCGAGGCTTAGGGTAGCATCTCGGCAAGAAGGTAAGCTCAAAGCGAATCTATTCTCTGTGCCTATAATGGAAGGGCATTTCTTCCACTGAAGGGTATCGAACTCATCATCAATGCGTATCTGTGCAGTGAGAAGCTGTACGCTTTGGCGCAGACCGACGGCATTCCTGTGCTGGGTAAGATACAGCACTTTAGAATTTTGCATCTCATCGCACTGATGGCCGGAGAACTGCTCATAAAGTACGGCAAATATCTTATCTGCAAGCCGTTTTTTTTCTAACGGGCTTATCTGACCTTCTTTTTGCCAGACCTGCCAGCGTCTCGTGTAGATGGAGTCGAGATACTGATCGATATCTTTTTCAAAGTGAGGTCCGTCTGCCATGAAATAGAGAATTCTGCGCAAGGTGCTCCGGCTTTTTGCCGCGTTTGCAGAAGAATCGAGGCGCAGACCAGCTTTCCTTAGCTTACCAGCGTATTCTTCCCACAAGGGAGAGAGTTGCAAAGGCGGCAAGCTTTTGGAAAGCGTCCATAAAGTGCGCTCAAGCTCAGGGGACAGGTGCGACCCGAACGTAGCTTTACGCAGAGCACGTATTGCCTGCATCTGCGTAGCCTCTTTGAGATCCTCCTGACCATTGTTGCCCCAAAAAAGATGGAAGAAACTTTTGTTATGAACTTTGCCGATATTGGTTTTCGCATCTGCTTCAATGTCACACCTGTCCTGTCCGCCTGTAAGCGTCCAAGCTAGATGTTCCATGAGCTGCCTCATGGTGAGTCTTTGTCCATAGGCCAGCAGGCGCTGATAAATGAGGAATATCCTGTCTACACCTCGGCTGTTATTTGCCGTAAGAGCGTTGCGATTGCGCAGGATAACGCAATAATCCCGGCAGGAGCAGCTTTGACAATATTGCCAGTTGTCATCTGACAACATTTTTTGGAAAACACGCTTGGCTAGCGGAAGGTTGTCAAGTTTGGCGAGGTTATAGATACTGAATTCCCGCCCCTTATAGATGAATTTACCGTTTTCCTTATTAAATTCCCTCAGAAGCGTAGCTTCGGTTTCAAGCGTGTTCTCACCGCTTTCTTTGAACATTTTTAAGAGGGCACCGGTGTTGGATACCAGAAGAAATGTACGAGTCGACGTGAGAATTTGTGTGAGAAGACCAGCGGTATCTTTGTTCTCACTCAGGTCTTTAACTATGGAAATATTTTTCCCTGTTACATCCATGACAGGGGAGAGTGCGAGCTTGGCATTTTTGGGAAGGTTGGCAAGTTTTCTATACACTTCCAGAGCAATAGTAGACTTGCCGTCACCCGCATGACCGGTGAGGATGACATGTCGCCCTTGTATCAGCTCGTTATAAATACGCTCTGCAAGAGGATGCTCTTCCTCGATGAGAGCGAAGTTTTCGCTTTGAGCCTGAAACTCGGCTAACGCTCCAGTATTGTTGCCTTGCACACTTTGCATTGTGTTGAGGTAGACAATGAAAGGATTAGAGCCAGAAGACTCTAATAATGTTTCAACTTGTTGGAAATCATTAATTGAATATTTTCTGACAATAGTGTCCATAAAAATTTTTCGATTGTGTTTATTTCGTAAAAAAATATCTATTTCTGAATCAAAGCTTCCAAACTCAATATGTTCTAGAAGTCTTGATTTTGTGAAGCGTTTGCCTTCTTTTTTTAGCTCCTCTACAATATGCTCATGACCTGTTTTATACTTAATATTCCATATGCCATCTCCTTGAAGATGAAAAAATGGATATTCTATTAAAATCATACTATTTGGTATTGTTGGGTCTAATAAATTAACATATTTTTTAAATAGATTTTCTAATTTATCAGTTATTTTAAATTTATTTTCTATTGATTCGTCTTCTTCATAAAGATGGGCAAGAGCTAAAAGCAAGGCAGGCTTATGAGGTGAACGTTTTCCATTTTTACTCCCAACACGTAGAGAGGATATGCGATTTAAAGCGGTGAGCATGTCGGTCTCCTAAGAATTTTTCCAGAGATCACAAAGACGCTGATTGGGAACGAATTTTTTCTCCGCTGCCTTGAGTCTTTTTTTATAATTTTCTTTGATTTCTTTAACTCTCTCAGGCCTTGCTAATTCAAGAAGACTTTCCCCTTCGTTCCATGTAAAATTATCTTTTTCATACTCGTGAGCCTTTTGAAAAAGGTGAGGATGGTTTTCTAAAAGGCCGACCCATTCTCTTTTTTGTTGATAAAAACAGAAGAAACAACCTGAGCGAGACCGCCATTTATAATACTCAGGAAGGCCAAGACCCGCTTCATCTAGAATTCTAAACACATCGGATCGAACGATATTGTCCTCAATAAATGGAAAAATTGTTTGTAGCGTATCTTTTGTCGGAATAAATCCCTTTCGCGTTAATTCATCTGCTCTGATGCCAACATAACTATAAACAAAATCATTACCTATATAAGTATTATACGGCGCGAGCTTAAGAACTCGAGTACACCATCGTGTTCTTGCATCAGGTAAGACGCCATTAAATAGGTCTAAATAGTATTTAAAGTCTTTGTCTGATTTTAACCAGACAATTTTTCTTCCGAGATAATCCTGAAGCTTATAGATGTAATCATAAGTTTCAGGAAGTTCTTCTCCAGTATCACAAAAGACGTACTCAAGATTCGGTATTTTATCGCGAAGGTAAACAGCGAGAGCGGAGCTGTCTTTACCGCCCGACAGGCAGACGATATGCCGCCCTTCTTTGCCGATGTTGTCTCGCCAGCCCATGGCTATTCCTCCGAGTTGAGTATGAATTCCTGCAAGGCCGCACGAACGACCTTTTCAGGGTATTTTTTCTTTAATGCTTGTATTTTTTTCTTGATCTGGTCAACTACTTCTCCTGTTTTTTCTTTTTCCGTTGGAGAAAGTAGGATATCGCCAAGAGCAAACTTGCAGTAGTATCTGAATTTTTCACCAATGTTTTTTGCTAATTCAGGAAAACGATCGATTTCAGCATCAGACCACTGTTCAAATGCTTTTTTAGCAATAAAAGAAAGAACTTGCTGAACAGAAGAGACACCATCTTTGCGGACTACGTTGGCCAAGAAGGGGGAGAGCTCCTCATCTTTTATCCGTGGAGCTAGTTTGGAGGATATATCGACCAGCTCTTTCCAGCCGTTGTCCGTTGTTTCCAGTCCACAGGCACTCAGCAGGATGCTCCGGCAGGTTTCTTCCTGCTTGGGGGCAAAGCCTTCAAAGATGTCCAGGCACGCTTGCAGTCGCTGTACATAGGTATCCACAAGAGAGGGAGCTAGGCCAATATCCGTAAAGGGGGTACTGCCAAGTGCGAGAGGTAGATCGACGAACATGAGTTTCTCTGGCTCTTGGGCCAGCATAAACGTCCTGCGCATTTTCAGTGCAGATTGATTTTCCAGCTTGTTGGTGCGCTGTGTAATGACGGGTAGGCTGAACATTCTTACGAATAGCTGTTTTGTCACGGCAACAGTGTCTGACTCCACGTCCAACATCATAGCAAGCTTATCGATGAGCTGACGGCGTGCTCCAGAGATGCGGATGCCGGAGACACTGAACAGTTTGGGGCGTCTTTGAAGGAGCTCGAAGTGAGGCAGACTCGGATCGGGAAGGAAGCTGTTTTCGCGGTAGAGGAACAGGTTTTTACGATGCAGATACCAGAAAATGGTGAATAACAGAGGATGCAGCCCCTCTGGAATGCCGTATGGACGGTCGGCCATTTTCTGGAACAAGGCTGTGAGCTCAACGCGTTCTGCTTCTGAGTTGAAGATTTCCTGCTCCATGAGTTCGAAGCATGGCCGAAGATTGAGTCGATCGTTTTCCTTTTCAGGAAGAGTCAGAACCCATGTTTGAGTTTTTTCGTCATAGATATGGAGGCCACCCTGCTTGAGTATAGAGGCATAAATACTCATTTCTGCAGGGAAACCAACGATGCCGAGGTTTTCTAGATGTGAGCGCTCAAGTATGCCTTCCATGACGATGCGTCTTGCCATGGCCGCGGCAGAAGAGATGTTGTCGCGGGCGATGAGCTCGTTGAGTATGCGAGGAGCTTTGTTGTAGAGCGTGTCGCAAATATCGGAAACGAGGCGAATGACGCCGGTAAAGTTTTCGATGTTTTGCTCTTCGCCGTTATAGAAATAACGGCAAGCATTGCCCGCAGGGGCAGGACGAGGATCGAGAACCCACTGAGCTTGTCTTTCAAGGCTGGTGCTGCACTCAACTCGACGAAGATCAAGCTGGCGTCGTGCGGTTCTATCGTTGCGGAGTCCTGGTGTATTCTCTGCGACCCATTCAAGACAGGCCATCTCTTCAATGAGATTCAGCAGTACATCCATCTGGTGAGGGATGGCCACAACAATAGTGTCGTCGAGTTTTGTTGCCTGAGTAGCTTCCTTGCGTAGAGTGCTTATGCTGCGAAAGGGGAGTACAACAACGATTTGTCCACAGGCATCGGTATTTTTTTTCGTAGAATGACTACTTAGATTCGTTACAAATGAAACATCGAAATAGCGATGCGTGCCTGTCTGCAAGGCATGGCGGCGAGCTACGATATATTTCTCGGATAGAAAACGTTTGAATGTCTTCAGCAGACTTTCATGATCGTTTTTGAGGTGGGATCGAGCTTCTTCGATACGCTCTGCGATATCGATATCGCTACCCTCGCCGATACGGTAACTGTCGTGGAGGCGATAGTATGTAATGACTGAAGACTGCTTCAGTATTTTTATATCGCGGTCAATATTCTGGGGCTCAGAAACAGCGCAGGTCAGCAGATCTCGTCCTTTTCCATGCGCAGAAAGGATGCCGCGCACACTGAGAATGCCTATGGTCTCAAGAAGTCGGATACAGCTTTCGCTCATTCTTGGGTGTTCTTCGATGGCAGCCTCAGCGGCTAGGAGAGAACGCCCCTGGGGAAGCCGGGCAAGACTGGATGCGAAGTTGACCGTGAAGAAACGATAGAATTCCGCGAGGCGGATGAAGCCGTGATCGTCATCTGTACTATGGCTATGGATAAAATGCTGGAAAGAATGTGGCTCTTCGCTGCTTAACCATGTGAAGATGGAACGCTCATTTTGACCAAGGTTGCGGAACAGCCACGGCATAATGAGTAGTGAGAGTGGATGGATGGGCCAAGCTCCAACGGAGAGATTTCGGAATTCTTCTTCGCTCAAGCCTATGGGAAGGCGGACATTTGCCGCTTTGATCTGATGGACTTCATGGTCAATGGCTGTGAGTATCGGAGTCGGAAGTTCATGAGGATGTTGAATTGCAGCAGAAATCATCCTCATGGTTGCAACACCAGATTCGGCAAAGGGGATAGACTCAAAGCGTTCCTGTACTTTATTCCATTCCGCCCTCATCGTTTTGTCAGCCAATTCGACGTATTCATCAAAGAGCTGATGTAGGGAGATCAAAAGGATAAAAGGAAATTCCTGATGATTGGCAAGTTCGGCGACCTCTTGGAAGAGGTAAAGGTCTCCGTCGATATTATCCTGTAAGGCATATTCGAGAATCTTGCCTGCTTCATCCAAAATAAAGAGGACGCCAGAAAAACCCTGTGTTTGGCTTTGGCAGGTCAGTTCCTTAAAAACATTAAGAACTACTGAGGAATCTTTCCAGAGTTCTAGGGACAGAATGTTGGCTAGATGATCTTTGAGACTGATTATGGCGTCAGTTGCTTTCAGTTTGTTTAACGCGGCGGCGATGCTTTCACAGAAGATACGACCAGGAGCCTGTTTGCGGGCGGTTACGGAGATGGTAAGGAAGCCATTTCCTCGGGCTTGCCGACAGCTTTCTATAAGATCAGGAGAGGTATTTTCAAGAAATGACAAGGCATTGCTAGCAAGATCTTTATCCTGCCCCAGCAATTGTGAAAGGAATACTGAAAAGGAGGACTTGCCCGTCCCGTACGGGCCGTACAGAGAAAAGGCACGACTTGAGTTTGTATGAATACAGCCGATGATTCGCTGCAGAGCTTCCAAAATATTCGGCGTTATGATGTAGCCGTCAAGACTACAGGCGGAGTCGACCGATGCAGTCAGGTTGATCGCCCTTTGGTAGCGGGGAGAAACCTTGAGCAGGGAAGTTAATAGCTGCATGTGGTATCTCCTTTATAATAAGCATCAAGTAGGATTAAACCATCGGGCAGATTGCAGTGTACTGTCGCCGGAGATCCCAACGATTTTGTTAAACTGAAAAATTTACTGAATTTGGGATGTCCTAGCAAAGTGTTAATGGCTTCTTCTAATGAACTTTCATCCAGCATAAATACTTGACCTGGGCTATACTCTCCGTGAAGAGCCTCTTTAAGGAACATCTGTTTCCTTTCGGTGATATGAAGCCGTTCCCAGATGGCATAGCCGATCACATGTGGAGGGAGAGAGCGTTTAGGACCGATATTAAATCTATAGCTTCCTATCTCTGACGGAAGCGGTTCAATCAGATGCAGATCCTGCAAGGGGCTTTCAAATTTTATTTCTTTCGACTTGGAAGTGTGCTGCTTGGCGCTGTAAGTACGAATGTAACATTCGATATCTCTGTCGATAATAGTTGAAGATATACGTTTTTCATTAGCAGAGATAATTTTATTTTCGATATATTCTTTGAGCTCAATTTTGGAGAATTCGTGACGCCTTAGCAGGGAAAAAATCACAGTTCCAGCGGTTAGGTATGCGGGATTAGTAGCAATCTTCCAGTGGATGAGCCACCAGGATGCATCATCTTCTAAATATGGATCCCAGCCGTTTTTTTCATCAAGAATTCGTTTGGCAAAAGAGTTTAGTTTTCCTGTAGGGCTTAGTAACCCTGCAATTTTACACCAATACTCGATGCTGCTAACCATATTTTTGCCAACACCAAGATGAACAAGAGCATCAGGGGCAGAGAAGGAACAAGAAGCATCTTGGCAAAATCTAAAGCCTTTTTCTAGCCAGCCATATCGTAGAGAAAAAGTTTGATGCCCAGAAAACTTGAATTTGCTCATTTTATACACTCACCACGATTAAAATCGTCGTTAGTTTAGCAGAAATAGTGCTAGTTTCAAGAGATAAAAAGAAGAGAAGTAAAATTGAATAGTTGTTTCAGGGAGCTATGAAAACCATAGTTAGAAGATGAATTGATGGACATGTATCTGCCTAGAAGATTTGAAAAATTGTTTCCGTCGTATGAACCCATGAGTTAGTAGCTAGCCGTTTCTGGTTCGGGGCTTTTTATACAAGCCTAAAACCTTCGGTTCTTACTAGGGACCCAAATCTATCTGCATCTGAGATCGTAAATAAAACTAAAAATGTCTTTGTCTTCTGATATGAGTGAGTTAGAGAGAACTTTCCGAGACGTCTAGTATTTCTATGCCTACTATTCATAGTTTGAACAGTAGCGGACGAATACTAATAAGGCTAGATTGCTTTAGAGATCTTCTAGGTAATTATAGAGTTGTGGCGAAACGTAACCTGGTAAGACTCATCAGAATTGTCTTGTAGAAGTGTTCTCAGAACCGTTTATTTGGGGATACCGTACATTGGAGTGGGGATGTTCGATGCCTTTCCCAACAAGATAAAGTAGCAGGCGTGAGTTTCCTATTTGCCGCAGTATTCTACGCCGTTGTCGAGCTGAACGGATAATCCCCATGTTTTGTGAGGCAAAGAATAGTACGTAGTTTGTTGCTTACCCTAGCCTGTCATGAGCAGAAAGTTCATAGCAAACTCGACAAATTATTGCCTAATTCGCCCGATTAAGAAGTCCAGTCTTGTGCTTGATGATGTTTTCGTTAAAACTTTTTATGGGAATTCCTTGAGTATGGCGTCCAGTTAATGGAGGGCTTGCGTGTCCATCAAAACGGAGGTCCTTTTTCTTTTTAATAGTCGATTGTCAGAGCAAGTCGAAACTAGTTTATATCATGCAATTATTGCAGATAGGTCTACGAAGTCAGGCATCTTGTCAAGAATACTTTTTTTCCTCAAGTGCTGGTGATGTATTGCATATACAGTATGTCAAAAGAAGAGCTTCTTTTGTTGACACCGTGCAAATCAGATGTATAATTTGACGATAATGTCTATCACAATTTCGATGCGTCGAAATTTTTACGTCCATATGAAGAGGATCGACTTTTTCCCGTCGATCCTCTTTTTGTACCCAAATAATGTATTTACTGCTTATGAATTCAATTGAGCTATATCGTAATCTACCTGTTTTTCCATCCAGTATTTTGTTGTTGTATTGAGTGCTTTGGCGAGTCTTATGGCGGTGTCGAGGGTGATGCTTCTTTTTGTATGAACAATCTCATTGATGCGTGATGGAGAGACTTCAATCATTCGCGCAAATTCAGAGATGTTCATATCCTTTTGTTTGATTATATTTCTCAGTTCTATTCCTGGATGTTCTGGAAATAGGTCCATACTACACTCCTTGTTATTCGAATATCATACTATAATTATAAAATTGATTTTATAACTAGATCCGCCTCTGCCCCTGTAAGTTCATCGATGTTCTTGTTGATGATCTTCTGAGAGGACTCGTTACCTGATAGTCCTTTCTTCTTGGACTTGGATTCGATGAGGCTTTTTTGTTTTTCCGTGATAGGTTT
>NZ_CALUWV010000176.1 GCF_944324575.1 uncultured Mailhella sp.
AGTGCAGGCGTGCGCGGCTGCGCCCGCCTGCGGCTGGCCGACCGATGTTCCCGCGTTGCGGTCACATCGGTGAGGTTGGAAGGATTTCCAGATGGGGAGGGGAGAGCGCCGGGTCAACGCTCTGGAAAGCCGTCGTTGGCAATGGACAGTCGTCTCCCGAAGCTCGGGGAAGCTTCTGTTTGCAACGAAACAAGTCTCTCTCAGCGCTCTGGGGCCCCGGGCGACGTCAGGAGCCCGGCCGGTGGTCATGAACAGGCGGAATTCACTTCCGCCGTTACATGAAATGACCACCGTGCAAGCCCCGCGACCGTACAGCGTGTCCGGGGCTGACGGGCGGTGGCGTCACTCGGGAGAAAGGAAAATGTCGGTCATGAACAGGCGGAATTCACTTCCGCCGTTACATGAAATGACCACCGTGCAAGTCCTGCGTCCGTACAGCGTGTCCGGAGCAGACGGGAGGCCGTGTCACTCGGGAGAAGGCGGGGGCGGGCAGACCTTCGTGTGCAACAGGCATCAATGACTCGGCACTCGTTTTTTTCTTTTAATCTCTTCGTCTCTCCAAAGCGGTCGCCCCTAGCCAAGGCGGATAAAAAAAGGTACGTTCAAGGCGGTTATGTCTTCTCAGGAAGAAGCGTGTTTGCAGCGTAGGGAGCAATCCTTGATGGAAAAGAGACATTGTATTCAGGTGCACTTCGGTGACAATCTTGACGTACTGAAGGGTATTCCTGACAACCATGTTGACCTGATCTATATTGATCCGCCTTTCAATACGGGGACAAAACAGATACGCAGGCGCTTTCATACGGAAGACGGGTGTAAAATTCTTGAAAATACTTACGGGTACAAGGACAGCTTTGACGATTTTCTCGGATTTTTGAAACCGAGACTTGAGGAGGCGTACCGTATTTTAAAGGAACACGGCTCGCTTTTCTTCCATCTCGATTACCGGGAAATTCATTATTGCAAGGTGCTGCTCGACACGATTTTCGGCCGGGAGTCCTTCATCAACGAAATCATATGGGCATACGATTACGGCGCGCGTTCCAAAAAGAAGTGGAGCGCCAAGCACGACAACATTCTGTGGTATGCCAAGGACCCGGAACATTACACGTTCAACTATGAGGACATGGACCGGATACCCTACATGGCTCCCGGTCTTGTGGGTGCGGAAAAGGCGGCGCGGGGCAAAACGCCGACCGACGTGTGGTGGCATACCATTGTCAGCCCCAACAGCAAGGAAAAGACCGGCTACGCCACACAGAAGCCTCTCGACATCATAAAGCGCATCGTGAAGATTCATTCCCGCAAGGGAGATCTGCTCATGGATTTCTTTGCCGGTTCGGGAACCCTGGGAGAAGCTGCGGCGCAGCTTGAGCGCAAATGCATTCTTGTGGACAGCAATCCGGGAGCCGTAGCGGTCATGAAGAAGCGCTTCCGCCCTTACAGCGTGCATTGGATCGGCTGCAAGGGCATAGCCATGGCACAGACACCGCGGAAGCCGGCCTCGACCGGAGGCAGGAAAAAAACGCGGGCAAAGGAGGAGACATGTACAGACTGAGCGTGAGAGGACAGAAAGTGCTCAAGGGCGTGCATCTTGTTTCCGCGGGCTGCTGGCTTGGGGGCGGCGTGTCGCTTTTCATCCTGTCGCTGGCCAAGTATCTGGGCTGGATAGAGGGAGAGGCCGTGTACGGAGCCGACCTTGCCGCCCATGTCATCGACGCCTGGGTGGTGGTGAACTTCGGGGCGCTTCTGTGCTTTGCCACCGCGCTTCTCTACAGCCTGTTCACGAACTGGGGCTTTTTCCGGCACCGCTGGATCATGCTGAAGTGGCTGGTCATTGTTCTGTGCATCGGCTTCGGCATCTGGCTCGGCGGCCGCGAGGAAATCATGCTCTCCCTCTCGCGTGAGCTCGGGGCGGAGTCCATGAACTCATCGGCCTACCGGGACGTGCTGCTGCCCTATTTCCTCGGCGGCGGGGCGCAGCTTTGCGTTCTGGCGCTCGTCTTTGCCGTGAGCATCTTCAAGCCCTTCGGAAAAAAGAAGAAGGAGCTTCTGCAGTAGAGGGGAAGGGCGCACGCTCCTGAATCGCGGCTATTCATGACCTCCAACCGGGCGACATTTTCGCGACGCCATAGTAGCCCTGCCGTCCGTCCGCCCCTGACACGCTGTACGGACGCGGGACTTGCATGGTGGTCATTTCATTTACGGCGGAAGTGAATTCCGCCTGTTCATGACCACCGGCGCGACCGCCCGAAGGCTGGTCGCGTTCCCCCGAGCGTTGAGAAAAGGCTGTCCGCTGACCTGCGGGCCCCCGAGTTTCGAGAAAAGGCTGACCGTTGCCGCCGAAGGTTCCCGAGCGTTGAAAAAGGCTGAGAGACGAGCGAAGGTTTGCCCGAGCGCTGAGAGACGGTCGGTCTTTGCCAACAAAGACACGTTCAGGCGTTGAGAAACGGCTGAAAGGAAAAACAACGGCCCGACAAATCGTTAAAAACGACTGTCCGTTATCAGCGACCGTTTCCCAGAGCGTTGACCCGACGCTCTCCTTTAATCATCTGGAAATCTCTTCCAACCACACCGATGGAACCGCGAAGCGGGACCATCGGTCGGCCAGCCGCAGGCGGGCGCAGCCGCGCACGCCTGCACTGAGTTTGCAGCCTGAAACGCGTGTGCCGAGTCTTTCGGCTCCGGGGCAGCACATCTTTTTTCTCCCTGCCTTTTCAGCGCTCTGCGTGTTGCGTTTTTCCGGCATCCGCCGCGCGGCGCAGCCGCAAGGCGAAACAGGGGGGTGCGGGGGGAATTATTTCCCCCGCGTTGCCTTTCAGGGGTGCGGGGGACTCCCCCGCCGGGGTCAGGGGCAGCGCCCCTGTGCCTTTCCTGTCCCCTTCCGCTTTTCTGCCTTTCCTGTGTTTTCTGCGTTTAAACGACAAAGGGCGTCCGATTTGAGGGACGCCCTTTGTGTTGGTGTTCAGTCGGGGTTATTCAGCGGGATTTTTTTCTTCCTTGTCCACGGGGCAGCCGCACCACGGGCAGTAGTGCATGGCGGCGGAGGGGAGGGGCTTGCCGCAGTCGGGGTTGGGGCACACGGTGGGGCAGGGGCCGAGTTCGACGATGAGTTCGCCTTCGCGGACGGGGATCATCTTACGGGTCGCCTGGTAGTCGGCGGTTTTGAGCACGCGCTTGACGATGCCGTCGGTGGGGGCGAGCACGGCCTTTTCCTGCTTCATGATGGAGATGTTGAACAGTTCATCTCCGGCCTTCACGATGTCGCCGGGCTTGACGTACACCACCCACAAATCGCCGTTGGAGGGGGCGGAGATGTGGTAGA
>NZ_CALUWV010000177.1 GCF_944324575.1 uncultured Mailhella sp.
GTGTTTATAACTTACGCATAACTATAAGTTTTCGGGAACCCCCAGCCTAGCTGGGGGTTTTCTTTTAACCAAAAAAATGCCGCTCCCCGGAGAGGGGCCGAATCCTTTCAGGATCATTCGAGGGCCATTGCCGTAATGTATCCGTCCCGCGTCATTCCCGCCAGAGCAGCCTTGCGGTCCAGTGCCGTCAGCGCATTTCTGGGCAACGATACGGATATGCTCATGGGAGTCTTGTCCATGTCAGGAGCCGGGATAAGCGGAAAAAGTACTTCTCCGTCCGGCATGACGGACAACTTCTCATACAAAAGCACAGCCTTGAACCGAGCTTCCTCGATAGCAGAAGGCACAGGCAGGTTTTCCCCCTGCCTGCTCATATGCTCAAGATGGTGCTTCAAAACGTTTCTGGCCATCGTCATGGCGTCGTCAATGTCATTTCCACTGGTTCTGAGATCAGGAAGATCTGGGAAAAATACCGTGTACCGACCGTCGGACTCAGGGCAGAACGCCGCAAAATAATGCTGCATCATGTTTTCCTCGACAAGGGGAAAAGGTGGGTCATCCCCGTTTTGTTCCTGCCTGCTTGCCGGACTTGACCAGGCTCAGGCAGAACGTGAGATACCTCATGGGAACCTTACAGGTTACGGGAAAGGAAGATACCCGGTATCACAAATTAAGTCACTAAAAATTTTGATCTTTTCACAAAAGCAAAACTGAATCTCCCGAAGAACGAGAACCTGACTCCTCATTAAGGAAGTCCTCTGGGCCGCGGGGCGCAGAGGACAACATGCTTGCGAGCAGCATTAACAAACTGTCTGCTCATATCCTGACAATGCCATACTTTTTCAGACACCTGTCGGACAGCAGCTTGCCGTCCGGCGTGGTGCCGCTCATGACGGTCGTTTTCTCCTTGAAGTCGAAGACACTGAAACCCTTTCTCTGGCCGGTTCAGGAGTGAAGCACATGCCTTCCAACCAGAAAAGAAAACCATCGGCCAGAGCCTCACAGCTCTTTTTCAAGTTTTCCCTGCACAGCGTTTTCTTGGCAACGGTCTTCTCAAGAGAAAAGTTTTTCCGAATGTATGGCTCTGTACCGGCATCGCTGGAGCCGGATGCCGCACGATGAACAATTTTCAGAATGTAATTCTGCTCAAGTTCATGAATGTCGAAGTGGAGACGCTGTCCCATGAATTCAAAAACATGCTCCTCAATCCACGGACATCCTCTCCTTTTCAGGGCGTTCCTTATTTCGTCGTAAAGTTCCATGACAGGACTCCTTGAATGTAGTAAACCCTTGTTTTTAATTTCACTCTGTCAGAAAAAAATATCAAGTAGAAAAGTCTTTCCGAAATGTTGCAAAATCTTTTCTCTTCTTTTCCGGCGGATTCCGCTCTGCTCCGCCCCTAAAACCGCTCTGCATGCTCCAGTCTTACGGACCTCCCATATATTTGCCAGAATGCTCGAAGAAAAAATGTAGAAGTCCTTTTCTGTCTGCACCAGAATCTGCCTGTCTTTCCAGACACAAAAAATCTGCAGAACGTTGCAGAACACAGGCAGCCGCAGAAAAAACTTGACGACGTGCACATTGAAGCTTTACGGTATCGCTCGCCTCATTCGAGACCAATCTGGGAAATCCCGTCGTTTTCAGGGTATGTCACCCTTCATCCGCCGCTGCTTTCAGTATCGGCGGAAATGATTTTTCTGCGACGCTGCCTTTCTGCAATCCCCGGCTCTCGAATTCATTCCTCAATTCGGCGTCCAGTCATCTTACGGATGAGCTCCCTGCCGATACGGAAGCGTTCTTGTCGCGCGTCTTTTATCAGGACGCGTTTCTTGTCTTGCGCCCCGTCTTCTTCTGGAGGCCATATTTATTCCTGCGTGAAGCGTCTGAAGCTCCTGCTCGGCGCAGAATTCCGCATCTGAAAAATGAATCAACAAATACCTGTGCATCCGCATAATTCGTCTCTCATAAAAAAAGGAGAAAACATGCTCGGTCCGGAAATCAACTCTTCATGCATCCTCTTTGGTGCCGTCATCGGAAGCTATATCGGAAGACTTCTCGGTGAAACGTTCCGAAAACATCTTCTGCTCGTCTTCGGCTGCATCAACATAGGCATGGGCGTCTTCATGATAAGTAAGACTCAGGCGTTGCCTCCGGTGGTATGTTCGCTCCTTCTCGGCACTCTGGCAGGAGAAATATTCCGCCTCGAGCATCTTATCATGATGGCAGCACACAGAATTTCCGCAACCTTCAGCAAGATCGGAAAAAAACAAAATACTTCGCTTGAATACATGCGGGAACAGTTTTCCATTTTTCTAGTGGTCTTTGCAGGCAGCGGTCTTGGATTCTTCGGTGCCATGCAGGAAGGACTCACGGGAGATCCTTCCCTTCTGATCATTAAAGCGTTGCTGGACTTTCCCACAGCACTGTTCATTGCCGCCAACACCGGCGCCATTATCGGCGTCCTTTGCGTTCCTCAGTTCCTCGTACAGGCCGCCGTGCTGCTTTCGGCAGGATTTGTCGGCCAGTTCACAACGCCGTTTCTTCTGGACAACTTCTCTGGATGCGGAGGATTCATCATGCTGGCAACAGGTCTCCGCACCTGCGGCATCATGCAGTTTCCCATTCTGAGCATGCTTCCGGCATTCATCTTCTCCATGCCTCTTTCTCTGCTCTGGCTCCACTTCTTCGCCTGATTGCCGCAGGTCTCAACGTCCGCCCCCATTCTGGACATCCACCATCACATCACGCCGAATCATGTCCGTTCGGCGTGATTTTTTGTCGCCAAAACGACTTTGCCGTCAGGATCTGAAAAAGTCATGTGATGACAGACGGTGTTTCACTGCCGCCCTTCTCATGAACATTTCTTTTCTTACTTACGCCATGGAAATTATTTTCTGTCCGGGAAAAGCCCTTTCGACGGACTTTTCAAAACCATGACGAAAAGTTATGCTCAGGCAGAACATCGGCCACTTTCAGGAGAATGTCAGCCATGCATACGTTTTATCTTCCGCCGGAACTGTGGAAGGAAGAACTGGAACTTTCCGGCGCGGAAGCGCATCACATGGGCCGGGTTCTCCGGCTGCATCCCGGAGACGAGGTACTCGTACTCGATGGAAAAGGGCGCGAAGCGCTGTGCCGTATCCTCCAAATAGGAAAGCAGTCGGCAAGATTGCACATCATCAGCAAAAAAAGTCATCCACGCCCGTCTTCCGGCGTCGTACTGGCCGTAGGCTGGGGCAAGGAAGCCAGGCGGGGCTGGATACTGGAAAAATCCGTTGAGCTCGAAGCTGCCGGTCTGTGGTTCTGGCAGGCAAAACGCAGTCAGTTTCCCGTACCTCAGGATGCCAAGGAAACCTGGCATGCCTCGCTTGTGGCCGGTGCAAAGCAGTGCCGGAATCCCTGGCTGCCGGAACTGAGGACGCTGCCAGGCGGCGTAGATGAACTCATTCAAGAATCCGAGAGATTTGAACACAAGCAGGTTCTTCTGGAAAGCGGACTTCCCGGCCAGAACTTCATGTCGGAACGATTTCTCGGCCTGCCGGGGAAGACGCTCTGCGTCATAGGGCCTGAGGGAGGCTTTACCACCGAAGAAGCGGACAGACTCATTCAGGCCGGATTTCAGGCTCTGAGCATGGGTGAACGCGTGCTTCGCTGGGAAACCGCGGCCATGATGGCCCTCGGCCTGCACTGGTGGAAACGTCAGCACCCCGGAGGGGAACTATGAACCGTCCTCTGCCGGAAAGTCTGCGACCCTTCGATCTTGAACACTTCGTAGGACAGCCGCACCTGCGCGCGCAGATACAGGCACTTCTGGATTCGCCGCATCTGCCGAGTCTTCTGCTCTTCGGACCGCCAGGCTGCGGCAAGTCCACGCTCGCCCTTCTTCTGGCACGCGCAACGGGCAGAAAAATGCTGAGGCTCTCCGCTCCGGAAGCCGGAATTCAGCAGCTGCGCCGACAGCTCGCCGGCGTGGAAATACTGGTGCTTGACGAACTTCACCGCTTTTCCAAGGCTCAGCAGGACTTCTTTCTTCCCATTCTGGAAAGCGGTGAAGTGACCATGATCGCCACCACGACGGAAAATCCGTCCTTCAGCGTGACGAAACAACTGCTGTCCCGCCTCCATGTGCTCAGGCTCAAGCCTCTCGGCAGAGATGATCTGCTTACACTGGCCCGCCGCGGCACGGAAAAAACCGGTGCGACATTTCCCGACGAGGTTCTGGAATTTCTTGCCGCTCTTTCCAACGGCGATGCCCGTGCCCTGCTCAACCTCATCGAGTACGTTTCTGGTCTCCCGGAAGAACAGCGTACTCTTGCCGGCGTGCAGAAGGTCATGCCAGACATTGTGGCACGCCACGACAAGGATGGGGACAGTCACTACGAGCTGGCCTCTGCCATGATCAAATCCATCCGAGGCAGCGATCCCGATGCCGCTCTCTACTATCTGGCCTGCCTGCTCGAGGGCGGAGAAGACCCGAGGTTCATCTGCCGCCGTCTTATCCTTTCCGCTTCGGAAGACGTGGGGCTGGCCGATCCGCACGCTCTGCCCATGGCCGTTGCATGTCAGCAGGCCGTAGAGTTTGTAGGCATGCCGGAGGGATACATACCACTGGCAGAAACAACCGTATATCTGGCGATCGCCCCCAAGAGCAATTCCACCTACGCTGCCTACCATAATGTGACAAGGGAAATAAAAAACAACGGCATGCAGCCTGTGCCCATTCATCTGCGCAACGCCGTGACCAAGATGCAGAAGCAATGGGGCTACGGCAAGGACTATCAGTATCCCCACAATTTCCCAGGAGCCTGGGTGGATCAGGAGTATCTTCCGGAAACGGTGGTCGCCAGACGGTATTATCAGAGTAAGGATCAGGGAGACGAACCGCGTCTCAATGCCTGGCACCGTCGTCATCGCCGCAGCATTCCCCCTGAAAAGAAATAACCAACGGAATCATCATGGAACAGCACTTCTCTTGCAATTACCGCTCATCGGGACATCCTGCTGGAGCTTTTCCTTCCCTTCGTTTTTATCTGTCTCTTGCTGGCATCATGTACCGGGCCGGCCGCATAGCCTCGGCCGGACACTATGATGCGGAACGCTGGGTGTACGACAGCTTTCTTGTCGGCAGACTCATGGAACGCATAGGAACGCCCGTCATCATTGAAGGCATGGAAAACCTTGATCTGGAAGGGCCTTGTGTCTTTGAAGCCAACCACATGAGCACGCTGGAAACGTTTTTTCTGCCCTGCATCATACAGCCGCGCAAGGACGTAACCTTCGTAGTAAAGAAATCCCTGCTTGAATATCCCTGCCTGGGACCGGTACTCGCATCTCGCGATCCTCTGGCGCTCGGTCGCAGCAATCCCCGGGAAGATCTGGCCATCGTGCTGGAAGGTGGCATGAGGCATCTCTCTGCCGGACGATCCATCATCATCTTCTCTCAGGGCAGTCGCAAGCCGGAAGTAAAAGCGGAAGATTTCAACAGTCTCGGGGTCAAGCTTGCACGCAAGGCAAAAGTGCCGGTTGTGCCCATCGCTCTTAAAACCGACGCATGGGGCGAAGGCTCGCTCATCAAGGACATGGGATGGATCAAGCCTTCCCTTCCCATCCATGTCCGCTTCGGTGCCCCTGTGGAAATAAAGGGCCCGGGCAAAGAAGAGCACGCTTCCATTGTCAACTTCATCAAAAGCAGTTTCGATGAATGGGTGGCTTCCGATGGCAAAGCGTGAAGAATGCTCTCCTGCCGTCATCAGGACATTATGTGAAAAGGCGGGATTTTCCCTTGATCCCGAACAGGCCTCGCAGCTCGCCGGATATCTCGAGCTTCTCATGCGCTGGAACAGAATGATGAACCTTGTCGGCGCACGACACTGGAGAGACGCCCTTGACGAGCTGATCATGGACAGCTTTCACCTGGCTGCCTTTCTTGATGGAGGATATCTACCCGCGCTGCCCGCTGAACCAGTCACCTGGGATCTCGGTTCCGGAGCGGGACTCCCGGGCATTCCTCTGCGCATGGTATGGCCCAAAGGCAGTTACTGGCTGGTGGAATCCCGAGAAAAGCGAACCATCTTTCTTTCTACGGTGCTGGCCCGTCATCCTCTTGGAAACACCCATGTATTCAGAGGCCGGGCAGAAGAGTTCATGAAAGGAAAAAAGGCAGATCTCATCGTCAGCCGTGCCTTCATGCCGTGGAAGGAAATGCTCGCCTTTGTTCAGGGACATCTGACGGAAGGCGGCTGCATTGTCTTCCTTACAAGGGAAGAATTGAAGCCCGACCCGTCACTTCCATGGACGCTGACGGCAACTCTACGTTACACGGCGGGAAACTGCACCCGATACTTCTGCGCTTTTACGGAACAGACAGTCCGGGAAGTCTGAACCTTCATGATCATCAGTGGAATCGCGGCGGAAAGTCATGGCTTTTCGCCGCGTTCCATATTTATTTCAAAAAGACCTCCGGCCTCTGTTTCTTTCCGTCTTCGTCCTTATCGGTTTCTTTATGAATATCCGATTGAGACAATCTGCCATCTCGCAACACTCTCCATTGTTCTGGTCAGTGGCTTCGCCTTCCCGGATCTTCCCGCTATACGGTGAATACTCCAACTTAAAAACAACAGCCCGGAACGACTCCGGGCTGTAAACGGCATCAGACACATTGCCGCCCTGATTTTTTCGGAAAGCGCCCCATTCCTTGCGATGTCTCAATCTTCAGAAGTGGCTGAGCTCCTCCCGGCTTTCTGTTTGAACTCAGTTGAGCTTCTGCTGCTCGTTGAACTTGTCGATGTACTTCTGACGGCACTCATAGCTGCAGAAGTGCAGCGTCTGATCGCCATTGCGGACGGTGATGGAATTGCTTTTATCAACATACGTTCCGCACACGGGGTCCTGCACCATTTCTCCCGCTTCCATACGTTTTTTCTGCTGCTGGGCCTCCTTTTCGGCCTTCTTCTTGCTGTCGTTGATCAAGAGCCGATCCTGAATGTCGCCGCGTAGTG
>NZ_CALUWV010000178.1 GCF_944324575.1 uncultured Mailhella sp.
GATGTCTCGGGTGCCGCTGGAGTTCAGCTCAGGACGCAGACCTTCATACTTCTTAGCCACGCAGGGCATGATGGATACCGTATAGATCTTTTCCTTGTCATAGCCTTTCTGCTCGGCGCCGTACGTCTTGGACAACGCGCCGTTCATGCCGACCGGAGACTTGCAGGAGGAAAAATGCGGAAGAAGATCGGGATAATAGGTTTCGCAGTATTTCTGCCAGCCAGGGCAGCAGGACGTGAACTGAGGCAGATCCTTCTGAGCCTTGAGACGTTCCACGAATTCGGAAGCCTCTTCCCAGATGGTGACGTCGGCAGTGAATTCGGTGTCCCAGCAGTGGGCAAAGCCAAGCATCTTGAGGGCGGTAAGCATGCGACCGGTGGTCACGGACCCCACAGGCATGCCGAACGCTTCGCCGAGCGCATAGCGCACGGCAGGCGCGGGCATGGCGATGCACTTCACGCTCTTGTCGGCAAGCTTCTTTTCCAGTTCGGGCACCCAGGTCTGTTCTTCATAAATAGCGCCTTGGGGGCAATGAACAAGGCACTGGCCGCAGTTGATGCAAACTTCGGGATGAGGAATGCTATGCACCTTGCCTGACGCGCCATAAATGGCATCCACAGGGCAGTAGCGCTGGCAGGAATCGCAGCCGATGCACTTTTTAGGATCGATCTGCACAAAAGAAAGCTGGTCCGGGTTGCTCCCAACCGCGGGGACATGTGCTTCGTACTGCACATGCTCCATAGTAATACGAGCCATTCAACTCTCCACAGGTAAAAAGTTCGGCCATGAATCCCCCGCTTAACGCGGACAGGTCGGGATACATTGCGTTATAGTACCCTACCCCATTAAATGTCCCTTGTAAATAATGAGGTTGATTTTTCCTTGCCATGGGAGGTAATTGTCAATTATTTCAGCAAGAATTCCCTTATCAGAAAAACAGGTTGGAAAAAGCAGCCCCTATTTTGACAGCCGGCCCGACCAATATCAGCGAGATGGTAATTCAATATTTTTCTTTTTATTTTTCATTTAGGAGATGTTTTTAAACACAATATCTTCTTTTTTATCCTGACGACCATCAATTATTCTGACGTAAAAAATTCTATATCTCTGCAAAATACTGCCTTTTTCATATTCCAACGTCTATTCCATACGTTTTTATAAATATTATTCTTACAATGAAGTACAGGACAGTTCTACATTGACATCGTGCAGAATAATATATGTTGGACAAAAAAAACACCGTGTTGCCACGGTGTTTTTTCGGAGAGACGGCAAATCCACCTATTTGGCAGGTACGACCGCCCCCTCATATTTTTCGTTCATGAACTTCTTGATTTCATCACTCTTCAGCACTTCTGCCAAAGCCTGCAGCTCAGGGCGCTGTTCATCTCCTTCACGCACGGCAAGAATATTGGCATAGGTAGTGGCAGCAATGGAGTCCGCAGTTTCCGCAGCCAGAGCATCCTTTACCTTAAGGCCTCCAAGAATGGCATAGTTGCCGTTGATGGTGGCAAAATCGACGTCGGGCAGCGAACGTACAAGCTGAGCAGCTTCAAGTTCCTCGATCTTGAGTTTCTTGGGATTTTCCACAATATCGCGACGCGTGGCGGTAAGACCTGCTCCATCCTTCAACTTGATGAGTCCGTTGGACTGAAGAAGAAGCAACGCGCGGGCTTCATTGGTAGTATCGTTGGGAACAGCCACAACGGCCCCTTTCTCAAGATCACTCAGCGCCTTGGTTCTGCCAGCGTAAATTCCGAACGGTTCATAGTGCACAGACGCGATGGACACAAGTTTAGTGCCCTTTTCTTTGTTGAAATCGGTCAGATAAGGCTGGTGCTGAAAATAATTGGCATCGAGCTCCCCTGCATCAAGCGCCATGTTGGGCTGAACGTAGTCGGCATATTCGACGATCTTAAGTTCATGACCCTTGGCCTTCATCAGCGGAATGGCAGCCTTGAGAATTTCGGCGTGAGGAGTGGGAGAAGCTCCAACCTTGACTTCGGCGGCTTCAGCCTGGAAAAACGCTCCAGAAATAGTGACGGAAAGCAGCGCTGACAAAAGAACGGGGCAGAGTTTCATGATGACCTCTCTATGTTCCGGTGCTGTGCACCAATTAGGATATGCGCTTGTCAAAGCGCTTTGTAGCCCAGTTGCCCAGCATCTGGAACAGCTGAACAATAACGATAAGGAGAACGATGGTGGCGAACATAATGTCCGTCTGGTAGCGGTTGTAGCCGTACATGATGGCCAGCTTGCCGAGCCCGCCGCCGCCGACGGCGCCGGACATTGCCGAGTAGCCGAGAATGGTGATTGCCGCAACGGCGCTGCCGTTGAGCAGGGAAGGCAGCGCTTCCGGCAACAGCACCTTGGTGATGATCTGCCAGGTGGACGCTCCCATGGACTGCGCCGCTTCCACCACGCCCGCATCCACTTCAAGCAAAGATGCCTCAATAAGACGCGCCACAAAGGGAGCCGCAGCAATGACCAGAGGAACCACCGTAGCATTGTTGCCTATGGTCGTTCCCACAAGAAAACGGGTAAACGGAATGACGGCTATCATTAAAATAAGGAAAGGGAACGAGCGCGTCAGGTTCACCACCATGTCAAGGGCGGCATAAAATACGGGATGAGGGGCTATGCCGTCTTTGCGACAGATGACAAGCAGCACGCCCATCACCATGCCAAAGACATAGGAAAGCAGCGTGGACACCACGGTCATATACAGCGTGTCGAGCACGCCTTCCCAGAGCATTTCCACAAGCTGGGCGTCAAACATGATTCATGTCCTCCAATTCAAGACCGCGGGAAGCGGCAAAGGCACGTATGCGTTCACAGGCCTCCTTATCGTCGGGAAGCTGCATGACCATCTGTCCACAGACGACGCCGTCTATCTCGCGCAGATCAGAATAAAGAATGCTGAGCGGTTTTCCACAGTCCAGAATCATGTTCCCAATGACAGGTTCCAACGTACTGCTGCCGTTGAATACAATGCGAACCACCCTCTCTCCGGGCAGCTTTTCGGGTTTGATGGCTTCGGGAATGACCATGGCGCGGGCAGCTTCCGTGCGGGGATGATAAAAGACCTCTTCCACCAGACCGGTTTCCGCAATCTTTCCGCCTGCAATAATGGCGACATGACTGCAGATTTTTTCAATCACGCTCATTTCATGCGTGATGATGACTGCCGTGATGCCAAGACGCGTGTTGATATCTTTAATGAGGGATAAAATGGACTCCGTCGTACTGGGATCAAGCGCAGATGTCGCTTCGTCGCAGAGCAGCACCTTGGGATCAGAAGCCAGTGCCCGGGCAATGGCCACTCGCTGTTTCTGACCGCCGGACAACTGCGAGGGATAGGAATTTGCCCTTTCAGAAAGACCTACGAGATCCAGAAGCTCTGCAGCACGCTGACGTGCCCTGTCCTTCGGCGTCCCCACAAGTTCCATGGGAAAACAGACATTCTCCATGGCCGTGCGCTGCATGAGCAGGTTGAACTGCTGAAAAATCATGCCCATGGAGCGTCGGGCATGACGAAGATCCCTGTCATTCAGACGACACAGATCCTTTCCTTCAAAAAGAACCTGACCACCCGTCGGGCGCTCAAGCATGTTGATGCAGCGTACCAGCGTGGACTTGCCTGCACCGCTTCTTCCTATGATACCAAAAATGTCACCCTGATTGATGTCAAGATTAATGCCCTTCAGGGCGTAGACCTCAGAATTTTTGCTCTGGTACTTCTTTTCCAGGTCGCATATTCTGATGATTGGCTCCGACATGATTCACTCCACCCGCTTTTGCGGGAAAAAATAGTCCTTCACAGAGAAAGACAGATTAGGTTAGCCTGTTTTTCTTTTTTTGTGAATAGAAATATCCCCCTACTTCCTGATTGCCTCTGTACTTTCTCGTCATTCGTGGTTAAAAAGATGAAATCACCCCGGTATGATTTCATCGTCATCAACCGGATATGGAGTGAATTTTTATGGCATCCATCAAGAAGACCAATGCCGCCCGCACGCTGGACAAGCTGGGCATTCCCTATGAGCTCAACAGTTACCCTGTCGATGTTGACGATCTTTCTGCAGTGCATGTCGCTGAAAGCATGGGAGTCGACCCTTCCTGTGTATTCAAAACGCTCGTCACGCGAGGGCATCCCAACGGCATAGCCATGGCCGTGCTCCCGGGAAATGCCGAACTCGATCTGAAAAAACTTGCCGCCGTCTTTCATGACAAAAGTGTGGAAATGGTTCCTCTCAAGGAAGTACTGCCTCTCACGGGCTACATTCGCGGAGGCTGTTCTCCTGTAGGGACCAAGAAGCCTTATCCCGTATGCATAGATGAATCGGCCATTCTGTACGACAAAATATATGTGTCCGCCGGACAGAGAGGACTGCAGTTCGTCATTGCCCCGGACGATCTTGCCCGGGCCGTCGACGCCGTCTTCGCCGACATAGTCATGGGCTGAGACCATGCACCTCGTTCTGCTTACCGAAATAGCCGACACGCTTGAGCGCTCTCTTCAGCCGAAAGAGGCTCTGCAACTCACATTGCAGATCATGGCCCGACATCTGGCCATGAAAAGAGCTGCCATTTCCCTTACAGAGCCCGACGGCAGCGAGGTACGAATCTACGCATCCGTCGGTTTCTCCGCCACGGAACAGGCACGTGGGCACTATGCCATGGGAGAAGGCATCACGGGCCGGGTCATTGCCAGCGGTCGCCCGGAAATCGTGCCCGATGTGGCCGATGACGCCCGCTTCCTCAACAGAACAAGAGCCAGAAATCTGCGCAAGGAGCATACGGCCTTCATCTGCGTTCCCATTCGCCTGGACGATCAGGTAGTAGGTGCGCTCGCTGTTGACCGACGCGTGGGAGCAAAGGAAACGCTTGACGATCAGAGCCGTCTGCTTACCGTCATTGCCGGCCTGCTTTCCCATACCGCAGGACAATGCCGGGCTGATCTTTCTTCTCCGCCCAAAAAGAAAAGTGCCATTTCAGACGGACGCATTCAGGGGTTTATCGGCCAGTCGGAAAGTATGAACCTCGTCTTCACCCGCATCCGTCAGGCTGCCCCCTCCTCCGCCACCATTCTTCTGCGCGGCGAAAGCGGCACCGGCAAGGAACTCGCGGCGCATGCCATCCATGAAGCCAGCGGCCGAAACAAACATCCCTTCATATCCCTGAACTGTGCGGCGCTGCCCGACAGTCTTGTGGAAAGCGAACTTTTCGGTCATGAGCGGGGGGCGTTCACGGGCGCTACCGGAGTACGGAAAGGACGCTTTGAGCTGGCCGACACGGGAACGCTCTTTCTTGACGAAGTAGGCGAACTCAGTCTTGCCATGCAGGCCAAACTTCTGCGCGTCCTCCAGGAAAAAAGCTTTGAGAGACTGGGCGGCATGGAAAGCATACAGGTCGACGTACGTCTCATTGCTGCAACGAACCGGGATCTTGAACAGATGGTGAAGGATGGATCCTTCCGGAAGGATCTCTATTACCGGCTCAACGTTTTTCCCATTCAGCTGCCTCCGCTGAGGGAAAGACAGGAGGACATTCTTTCCCTTGCCGCCTATTTTGTCAAAAAATACAGCGAGGCCAACGGGAAGACCGGCGTCCGCCTCTCGCTTTCAGCCATGGAAATGCTGCAGCGTTACCGCTGGCCGGGCAACATTCGCGAGCTTGAAAATGTCATTGAACGAGCCGTACTGCTTGTCAGTGAAGAAGGACTCATTCTTCCCCTGCATCTGCCGCCGAATCTGCACAGCGCGGGATGCCCCTACAGTGAAAAGGACGGCAGCGACGCGCCTCCGGCCATGGGCTCTCTTCAGCAGCGTCTGGATGAGATGGAAAAAGCCTATATTATTGAAGCACTTTCTCATTTTCATGGTCATCTCGGCCATGCGGCCCGGGCTCTCGGCCTGACGGAACGGATGATGGCACTCAGAATGAAAAAATACGGCATCACCTACAAAGCATTCAGAGCATCCAGCTCCTGAGAGGAGAAACGCCATGAGAATGGAAACGGATCGTATACGTCTGCGCCCCTGGAAGGAAGAAGACCTCTCAGACTTCCGGACCCTGAATGCCGATAAAGACGTCATGCGATTTTTCCCCGCCCCTCTTACAGCAGAAGAGAGCGACAAGCTTGCCGACTCTTTTCAACACGGCATGCTCCGGCATGGATTCGGCATATGGGTGCTGGAGCTGCCGGGGCACTCCTCGTTTGCAGGAGTTGTTGGACTAAATGTTCCCTCCTTCGACAATTCGCTTGTCGAAGTCTCCTGGAGACTGCACAAGGCCTTCTGGGGACACGGCTTTGCTACGGAAGCAGCTGCGGTTGCACTGGAAACGGGCTTTTCCTTTTTTTCGCTCGAAACCATATGCAGTTTTACCGCCAGACTGAACGTTCCTTCGGAAAAAGTCATGCAAAGACTCGGCATGGAACATTGCCCTGAGGATGAATTCGATCACCCTGCCCTTCCCGTTGGCCATCCTCTTTCCCGACATATACTCTATCGCATGACGAAACGACGCTGGAAAGAACACAAAAAGAACTTTCCTTTTCTTGACCACCTGCACATTTCGTTCTGACGCTGAAAAAAGCACGATCAAATCGTCGACGTCAATTCGTCACAATATCTGTTGTCATCATACCTTATCGCCCGGCGTGGTCATGACGGATGTGTTTTT
>NZ_CALUWV010000179.1 GCF_944324575.1 uncultured Mailhella sp.
TGAATTCCGGTTTTCCTCCTGCCATGACCAACAAGGATATCCGACGCAAAGGAACCAGGAGAACCGGATTCACTCACAACGAACTGCACGCGCTCTTCAGTGACAGAAAGCCTGCTTTCAGGTATGCGCTTCGAGGAAATCTGTCAGCTGCTTATTTTCGACATCAAAAACCTCGACGGAGGGACCTTCTTCTCCAGTAACAAGAATGGAGGTTCTTCCCTGTTCAGCAAGCACGTCAAAACACTGGCAGTTATCAGAACTGCAATTCTGCAAAGCCCAACATTTCAGCAAATCCAAGGCTCTTATGTTCAGCCTATTAAGCGGGAACGAAGCCTGCCTTCATCAGGATTGGCTGTTCCTCAAGACAAGGAACACTTGTACAAAGTCATAATGAATTCTTACCGCAAGGTCTACCGTCCTAAAAGACCTCGCTTCAGCCATAGCGATGGGAAGTATCTGTCTCCCTCCTAGTTTCGTAGTATTAAAATTCTACAATAAGCAAAAATGGTTACGGTTGGTAATAGCTGCTTGGCCAGCTTTGCTCTCTTCTCCTGCTGTTCGGAAAAGCAGTCCTCCCTTTCTGTCTCCCTCGCTTCCGAGTCGCAGGCAGCCTCAAAACGTTACTCCCAATATTTTCCAGACTTTTGTGTTATCTGGACACTATCAAAAAAGTAAAAGTTTTTCTTTTTTTGCCTTAACGAATCCCTTTCATCGGTCAGGACGAAATATATTAATTTTTTGTTATTATAAATAGTTAATTAATTTTTTCTTTCTTCGCGCCTTATCCCTTACCGGAGCATTGACAAAAAAAATGCTTTATTTATATATAGCAATAAACAAAATTGGAAAAAAAATATGAAACAAGCTCTCGACTCTTCATTCTCCCCAGTCTATGCCCGCCTGTACCGGGAACTTGTGGCAAAAATTTCTTCAGGCCAATGGAAGCCCGGAGAACAGCTCCCTACGGAGCGACAGCTGGCACAGGAAAATCAGCTCAGTGTAGGAACCGTGCGAAAGGCCATGGAACTGCTCGTGCAGGCAGGGTACTGCTACCGTATTCAGGGCAAGGGTACCTTTATTTCCGACTATGCCAGCAGTCAGACCAAGTTTTTCTACAAATCTCGTCACTCCCTGTTCGACAAGGATGTCGATATTCTCCCTCGTGAAGTCGCCGTCGAAGAAATCCGGCTGCCGGACGACGTGGCGAGATATCTGAACTGTTCCCCAAAAAGTCGTGGAATTCAGGTGCGACGCACACTGCTCGGCAGAGATGAAAACGGCATGTTCCCTCTGGCCTGGTGTGTTTCCTACTTGCCTTATGCCAAGGCCTCCGCGCTTATGGACATACCGTCCGATGATTTTGTGAAATACCCCCTCTATCTCATTCTGGAAAAAGCCTGCCATCTCTCCACCGTGTTCTGCGACGAGTTCCTGCAGATATGCACGGAATTGCCGGCCCGCGTGCAGGAAGCGCTCGGCCGTCCGCGCCACACCGTATGCTTCGAGATGAGCATGGTTTCCTATACCTTCGGCAAAATTCCCTTTGAATTCCGCCTGAGCTACATGCTCAACGAATCCACGGGCATGATCCGCAGGCATGACTTCCGTCAGTAATCTGGCAACACTCAACGCACCTGGAGACTGTTATGAACAAGCTGCTGTCGTCCTTACTCGTCGGCACTCTCCTGCTTTTCGGAACCGCACCTGACGCACAGGCCGCCTTTCCCGAAAAGCCCGTCACCATCGTCGTCAGCTTCGCTCCCGGAGGAACCGGTGATCTGACCGTCCGTATGCTGGCCAACCCGTTGGAAAAAATTCTCGGACAGCCGGTCGTCATCGTGAACAAGGGCGGCGGCGCAGGCATGCCGGGCTTTGAGTACGTTCTGAAGTCGAAACCGGACGGCTATACCATTTCCGCTCCCGGCGTCGGCGCCTGCATTTCTTCCGCGATGTTTCTTCGCAATAAAACCTACAACTTTGACGATATGACCCTTGTCGGCGGCTACATACTCCTGGATCGCATTCTGCTCGCCAGACCCGACAAGCCCTACAAGACCTGGCAGGAGTTCATCGACTATGTGAAGGCCCATCCCGGCAAGGTATCTGTCGGCAGCGGAGCCTCTCAGGAAGCCACCGAAGTGCTCCGCTCCTTTGCGCTCAAAAACGGTCTGGACATCAACTTTGTCATGTACAAGAGCGGCGGCGAGGCCTCGGCCGATCTCATCGGCGGACACATCGACGCCTGTGAACTCGGTGTGGGCACGGCCGCTTATCAGGCTGCGCGCAAGGGAGAACTGAACGTTCTGCTCAACCTCGGTCTCAGCGACGTTCCCGATATCCCCAACGTGCCCAAGCTGCATACCGATCTCGGCCATCCCTTCTATGCCAGCCTGAGCTACGGCTTCGTGCTGCCCAAAGGAACCCCGGAAGACATCCGCGCCACGTGGGAAAACGCCCTCAAGCAGGCTCTGGCCGATCCGCAGATTCAGCAAAACATGCTGAAGGCAGGCCTGACTCCGAAGTTCATTTCTCCCGCGGAATACCGTTCCATGCTTGACGAAGCCACTCAGAACCTCGTGAAGCTCGTAGAGTACATCAAAACCGCGAAAAAATAGTGAGCCTTTCAGTTTTTCGGAGTATTCATGAACAATGACAGATGGATCGGGCTGGGATTTCTCATCCTGTGCGCCCTTATGTGGATCGTCATCATTCCAGGTCAGACGGAAGGAGCGGATGAAGCATTTGTTCCGAGACTGGCGGTGATCGGCCTTGCCGTTCCCTCCCTCATCATGCTCGTCCGTCGGCCGCCGAGCGTAACGCCGCTGAACTTTGATCCAGGCACCTTCGTGCGTTCCACGCTGCCTGTCCTTGGCCTGTTTATTGCCTATATCGTCGGAGTGAGCTTCGTGGGGTTCTATGTGTCCACGGCCTGCTTTCTTGTCCTGTCTCTGCTTCTTTTCGGCGAACGACGGGCAAAACACTGATTCTGGCCCCTGCCGGTCTGCTTGCGGCTGTCTATGTGGTGGTTTCCGTGTTTCTCAACTTCCAGCTGCCTGCCGGTCTGCTCGTCTGAGGAGCACCCATGAGCCATACACAACGTCTATTCGACAACATCTGTACGGCAGAAGGAGCAGAACATGTTTGATCAACTTATGGAAGCCCTGAACATGGTGCTGCAATGGCAGAACTTCTTCTGGGCTCTGTTTGGCGTAACCTTCGGCATCATCATGGGAGCCATCCCGGGGCTCAGCGACAACATGGCCATCGTGCTGCTTTTGCCCTTCACCTACTACCTCGGCCCCATTCCCGGCATCGCCATGCTTATGGGCCTGTCAAAAGGTGCCAACTTCGGCGGCTCCATTCCCGCCATTCTGTTCAACATTCCCGGCACGCCACAGGCCATGATCACCACGTTTGACGGGTACCCGCTGGCAAAAAGCGGAAAAAGCGGCAAGGCCCTCAAAACGGCGCTGTTCGCCTCCGTCACCGCCGACACCGCAAGCGACCTCGTGCTCATATTCCTGGCGGCTCCCGTTGCCTCCGTCGCTCTGCGCATAGGCCCGCCCGAGTACAGCATGATTCTGCTGTTCTCCCTGGTCATCATCAGTCTTGCCGCTTCCGGCAGCCCTTGCCGCGGTCTGATTGCCACATGTCTGGGCCTGCTGCTCTCCACAGTCGGCTGCGATCCGGAAATGGGCACGCCCCGCTTCAACTTCGGATTCATTGAACTGGCGGAAGGCATAGGCATCATGCCCATGGCCATAGGTCTGCTGGCCTTTTCCGAAGTGCTTCTGCAAGCGGAATCCTGGTACAGGGACCGCCGCTCCGGCAAGAAGCTGGAAGAAGTCCGTCTTTCGACCAGGGGAACCGATGCTGACAGACTTACTCCTGCCGAAATGAAGCAGTGTCTTCCCACCATTGCCCGCTCCACCCTCATAGGATCGTTCGTAGGCATCGTTCCCGGCATAGGTACGACGGTAGGCGCGTACCTCAGCTATATCTGGAGTAAAAAGAAGTCCAAGCATCCCGAGATGTTCGGCAAGGGCGCCCTAGAAGGCATCGCCGCCTCCGAAGCCGGCAACAATGCCGTGAACGGCCCCAACCTCGTGCCCCTGGTTACCCTCGGCATTCCCGGAAACCTTGCTGCGGCGCTCATTCTCGGCGGCTTCATGATCAAGGGGCTCATTCCCGGTCCCCAGTTCATGGAAAGCAATGCGCCTCTGCTCTACGCCTTGTTCATCGTTCTGCTCATCAGCAATCTCTACACGTTCGTTGTCGGCGGAGCCTTTATCCGCTGTGCAAGAAAACTGGTCTCCATTCCCAAGCCGGTGCTCTTCAGCGTTGTTCCCATGTTCTGCCTCATCGGCTCGTACGTGAACAACAGCAGCCTGTTCGATATATGGCTTATGCTCGTCTTTGGCGTGCTGGGCTATGCACTGACCAAGCTGAGAATCAGCCTGCCGACCATGATCGTTGCCTTCTTCCTGGGATCTCTTCTGGAACACAAAATGCGCCAGAGCCTGCTCATTTCCCGCGGAGACTGGACGGTCTTTCTCGACAGACACATCGCCTGCGCATTCCTGCTGCTTACGGTGGCCATAATTCTTCTGTACATCGTGCGTCACGGCTTCGGCCAAAAGAAACAGGCCTGAGCCGGCAACCTCATACGCAAGGACATTTCTATGAAATTGCAAGCCATGGAAACGGATTTCCTCATCATCGGCGGTGGCAGCGCCGGCTGTATCGCTGCCATGCATGCCCTGCAGCTGAATCCCGATCTCAACGTCACCATCTTTGAAAAAAGCGACATCGTATACGGCGGCTCCATTGCCCGCGGCATGGATGCCCTGAACATCGTGGCCATTCCCGGACAGACCTCGGCGGAACTTTATCTGGAATCCGTGCGCGCCATGACGGCGGGCGTGGTGGACGCCGGTCCCAGCTACGTCATGGCTGAACGGTCCTATGCCCTGCTCAAGGAAATGGAAAGCTGGGGCGTTACCTTCCCCAAGGATGAGAACGGCCAGTACAAGACACTGAAATATCATGTCAAAGGAAAGTTCCAAACGGCCATGGATGAGCCTGAACTCAAGGCCATGCTGGTGAAAAGAGCGCTCGATCTCGGAACGCGTCCTGTCAATCGCGTAATGGCGCTGCGTCTACTCATGGACAACGGCCGCGTGGCCGGAGCCGTGGGCATGAACGTCCGCACAGGCCAGATGGTCGTATGTAAGGCCAAGACCGTGCTGGTGGCTTCCGGCGGCGTGAGCCGCTTTACCCTGCCCAATTCCGAATATCTCTACGGAGTGTACGACTATCCCGGCAACACCGGCGACGGCTTCGTCATGGCGCTGCGCGCCGGTGCCGGAGTGACCGGCATGGAATACACCCAGCGCACCATGCTCATCAAGGACACCAACATGCCGCTGCTGGCCATCTGCGTTTCCCGCGGAGGCAGAGTGCTCGACTGTGAAGGCAACATCCTGATGGAAGGCGAAGTCACGAACACCAACGTGATGAACGAAGCCTTCACCAAGGGCCGCGGTCCCGTTCACATTCAGCTCAGCCATCTGCCCGAAGAACGTATCCGCGAGATTGAACATATGCTGTTCACCACGGAACGTCCAGTCAATGAACGCTTCTTTGCCGGTCGTCACATCGACTTCCGCAAACAGGACATCGAACTGTGGCCCACGGAATACTATCTGTGCGGAGGACACGGTCTTGCGGGCATACGCGTCAACGAACGCGCGGAAACCGCCGTGCCCGGACTGTACGCGGCCGGCGACGTGGCCAGCGTGGCCAAGCAGCATCTGACCGGCGCGTTCGTATTCGGCGAAGTTGCCGCGGAACAGGCCGTGAAGTATGTAGCCGAAGCCCCGGATACCTCCATCAACGAAAACGACGTGGCTGCAGTCAAGGCCGAACTCGACGAACGTTTCACGGCCAGAAACCGCGACATCGACGTTCATGATCTGGAACGCAAAGTGCGCCGCATGGTGGCCGACTATCTTGTGTCGCCCAAGAACGCCCACAAGTTTGAACTTTGGAAGTACTGGTCCAAGACGTTCCGCGAAGACATCAAGCATGTTGCCGTACATAACGGGCACGAACTTTCCAAGCTCTATGAAGTGGAAAACATTTTGCTCTGCGCAGACTGTTCCGCCGTTGCCGGAGACTTCCGCAAAGAAAGCCGCTGGGGGGAAAGCCACTACCGCAGCGACTACCCCCAGCGCGACGACGCAAACTGGAAGTGTCATGTGGTCATCAAGATGAAGGACGGCAAGCTCAACGCAGAAAAGGTAAGGGTTTCGGAACTGAATGAGGAGGTCTCCCTGTGATGAACGACAGCAATATCGCCATTGACGTTTCCAAATGCCTTGCCTGCGGCAATTGCGTTGACCGCTGCATCATGGACAATCTTCGTCTGGTGCTTCCCCCCTGCCGTCAGGCTTCCCTGCTGGACATCAACTATCAGGGCATTTTTCGCCTTACCGCTCAGGGAAAAATGACCGAAGCGGCCCGCGAACTGCGACGCTGCACGCCTTTCGGCGGCTTTCTGGCCGCATGGGGCGACGCTTCGGCTTCCCGTGTCTGCTCCCGCGGACACAACGGCGGCTCGCTGAACTTTACCGGTATCCTCGCCTATCTGGAAGATGCCGTGTACGGTCCGGCTGGCCGTCTGCCCCGCTCCCACAAAAAAGCCGTGGTAGCCGGCAGCGATGAGGCCACCCTTCAGGCCGCCTATTCCCTCCGCATGGGAGGGCACTCCGTCACCGTCTTGAGTGTTTCGTCCTGCCCCTCCGTGGAAGGCGTGCCCGCGTCGGTTCTGGAAAAAACCATGACCATGCTCAAGGGCATGGACATAGCATTTGAAACGACCGACGCCTTTAACGTCGAAGAACTCTGCAAGAACTTCGACGCCGTCATCCTCACAGGCACTGCTGCTGAAGGCATGAGCGCCGACGAATACGGACTTGTCCGTGACAACTTGTTTGCCGTCATCAGCGACGATACGCAGAGCCCTCTGCAAGCCATGGCCGGAGCTGTTCGCACAGCCCATGCCGCCCGCAACCTTCTGGAAGGCTTCAGCGTGGACTATGAGGCTGACCAGCGCGTTGCCCGTGGCTTGGAACGCTTCCACGGACTTTTCGAGGAACAGGAAGACTCTCCCGAAGCCGCGCCAGTGGTATGCTCCGGCGACGGATTTACGGAAGAGGAAGTCAAGGCCGAAGCGTCGCGCTGCCTCGGCTGCGGACGCCCCATCGAGCGCAACATGACATGCTGGTACTGCCTGCCCTGCGAAATCGTATGTCCCACACAGGCTCTGCATGTGCGCATTCCGTATCTGATTCGCTGATACTTATCTGTCCTGTCTGACTAAAAATGCTGGCGCTGCTGAAAGCGTCAGCATTTTTAGTCTCCTTTGTCGCAATACAGTCCATCCTTTCCGTTTCCTGATAACAACCATATGACTAACATACTGCCATGTCTCCCTATAAAGTGGCAGACTTTCGTATCTCTTCAACCCCGGCGACATCGTTCGGCACTCCAAGCATGAATGCTATCCTGCCGATTCTCCCATATCCACCTACAGGTTTCTTGGATATGCCAAGCATTCCGAGACAAGAGAAACTCTCGTCATCCATGAGGCTCTCGACACCTGCACGATGAAGATACACTCAAGGTGTATTCGCAAGAGCTCTCGATATGTTCATGTCAAAGGCAGATAAGAAGAAGTATCCCGACATCCGGCAGGAATACCGCTTTGCACTTCTGCACCAAGTGTAACCTGTGCATATGTTTCCGTCCCCCAGTTTCGGGCCGGAAATCCAGCACGCCAAAGAAAACCTGTTGCTCATGAGGGAATCCTTTTCTGCTTCCTGAAGATTATCAATAAAAACGCAGCAGCAGGATTACCTGAAAAACAGTTCAGAGATATAGCCGCCTCACCAAAGAAACTAAAACAATCAAGTGAAAATTTTTCATAAAAAACCGCTAGCCATATAGTTGTTTAAAGAGTACCTTTCCTCTCGTCATGCGGCAACTTCAGCTTCGACGTGATCCGACGACCTGTTTTCCGCCCCTCTGGAAACTCAAAAAGTTTACGCCGCATTCTGGTTTAACGCCTGTTCAATGGGTGGCATAAAGTACCTTTTATTTTTAAGGAAAAAATATGAAATTCGACGTCAACAGTCTGCAGTGGACAAGAGCCCCTCACTACTATGAAATCACTCAGGATAGAATTGCGATTACTACCGAGCCTCAAACTGGCTTATGGCAAAGAACCTATTACCATTTCCGCAATGATAATGCGCCCCTTTTGCAGATGTCACAACTGAAAAATTCTTTTCATTCATTGTGAAAACCGAATTTTCTGAAAAACGGCATCGCTTTGATCAATGTGGCATAGTACTGTATCTGGACAGCGAAAACTGGTTAAAAGCCTCCATTGAATATGAAAACGAAAAGTTTCAGCATCTGGGGAGTGTGGTAACGAATCATGGATATTCCGACTGGGCCACTACCGAAATTTCCGCAAATATAACATCCATGTGGTATCGACTGAGCCGCAGAGAAGACGACTTCTGCATTGAGTGCTCAGAAGACGGAAAAATTTTTCATCAAATGCGCATCTGTCATCTTTTTGATGCCAAGGATGAAATCCAGTTTGGACTCTATGCCTGCAGTCCGGAGCAGTCCTCCTTCCAAGCCATATTCACTCATATGGCACTTACAGAATGTCAATGGTACGCACACGACGGCCAGGCCCCAGATATATGAGCATGGCTCCCTGCAAACCTTCAGCTTATACTGCTCCATGGACAGCATGTTCTTTCAAGTAGTCATGGCAAACTAAAAAATCTGAATACAGTCCGACTTTACTCACGGTTCTCTCAGAGTACGGGACAAGCGAATATTTGTCAGTTCCGCAGAGCAGCAAAAAACGCATACTCTTAGGAATGTTTTTTGCTCCTCATTCTCCATGCGCACTGATTCTCACAGTACCATGGGGTAATGATATAACCATCCTTTTCAGCTGTTGCCCATGCCGGCCAGGCACCTGTTTCTTCACACGCCTTATCGCAGATCACCAGCGAGCCATCCGGCTTTCCATGCCTGCAAAAGTATTTGCTCTCTTTTGATATCACCGTATCCGTATCCATTTTACTCGTCGCCATGCTGTGATTTCTCCCTGGTAAAAAATTCAGGATTTTTTCTGCTGCCGCAACTCCTCACTGTTTTTTTCGCTTGTACGCCCAAGATTTACAAGTTGCAATATTTAGAAAATCTCCCTCCGTAGTTTCCGCAGAGCGCAACTGCTCTCACGACTCATATTCAGAAACGTTCAAAAGTAAAAAGCTTCCTTTCTCCTTTCTGAAAAGAATACTTTCCCTCATCGACATTGATGATCGTTTCAGATTCCGGACGGCTATGCTGTTTTTCGCCTGCTCTGATTCTGGCATCTTCCTTATAAGATGGGACTATATCCGAGGTTCGCCCACGGCATATCTCCGCAACAACGACTTTAAACAGCTCATTTTTCCCTTTTTCAAGCTCTTTCCTTGCCGCCTTCATGAGTATAATCCCGTCATCCAGACAGTTTCGCTGTACACTCATCGTTCTCTCAGGTTGAGAAAGGCATAATTTTACTGGAATTTCCGTCAAAACATCCTGCTTTTGCAACGAAAAATGCCGCTTACCAAGTAACTATGGGTACGCTGATCCCTCGTCGATAAAGCGTAGCAGCATGGACTGCTGGGTATACAGGTCTATGGGAATGTCAAACTGTCGAGTATGCATTTCATGAAGATGCTTTAAGATGTAAAAATATATTTTTAATGGGTAAAATAATCCAACAATATCTTCTCTAAACAGCAGAAGTTAACATTTGCAAAAGACAACCATCTTTTAATAGGCCGAGAGTGCCGACTTTTTCTAAAAAATGTTATTAAACAGACTGCTCCGCAGAATGCACAAACCCCCATTAATAGAAAACAGGCCATGTTTCTTCCACAGAAGGCATGGCCTGTTTTCCTCTGTTTCAGCCGGCATCGCCGGTGAAACACTCTACTTTTCTGCGCTGGTAAAAGTCAGCGGCACGGTTCTGGTCTGTCCCCAAGTAGTCAAATCCTTAGCGTTGGTATTCCACATGACCTCACGAACCGTCATTTTTCCGGTATCCGTATCCGCTGAAATCAGCAGGAAGGAAAGTTCCGTTTCATCCCCAGCGGAAACATCGCCCTTCATCGGGGAGTCAACTCGAAACACGGGCAGAGAAACGGTATAGTCAGGGCCCTGCCAATTATAGCTCTCGTTGAAGTTTTCATGCCCATGGAAGTAGGCCCGAATAGAGGGATGCGTTTCCAGAAATTTTTCAAGTTCACGGTGCTCGCGAACAGGACGCTCCGTTATCGTACGCACACTGGAAACGTCGGGAGTAAGGTTCTCAAACTTATCCTTGGCATTGATGTCATGATTGCCGTTGGGATTTGTCAAACGATTGGCAGTAACATCCGGCGGCATATGAGTGAACAACAATGCAGGCTGGCCTTTCGGCATATTCTTCAATTCCTGATCCATCCAGGCACGACTGGCGACATCCGGCCAGATGCCCATGAGCAGAAGATGCAGGCCACCCTTTTCTCTGCTGAGCACGACCCGCTGCGCATAAGGATCAAAAGCATCCGTTTTCTTGCCCGAAGCTCTTTCATGCATGGCCCGCAGAGCACCATCATCCTTCGCCGGATACATGGCCCTGAAGAATCCTACGGCGTTCGTCATATCATGATTGCCGGGAACAGCCAGAAGCTCGGCAGGCTTGCCATCCTTGTCCTTGACTGTCAGCCCTTTGCCGTACTGAGACATGAATACTTCCCAGCATTCCGTTGCCGTCATGGGAGCCTTCTCCTTGGAGCCTTCCATTCTGTTGGCAATATCACCTGTAGAAATGACATAGTCTATCCAGCCCACGGGCTTTCCCGACATGACGCCTCCATCGGGCGGAAGATCCAGCCCGGGAAGCTTGTTGATGGACTCGACAAGAGCCGCGTTGACTTTCGTGGCGGAAACCTGCTTTTCTCCTCGAAATGTTTTTCTGGTAATACCATAATGCTGATCAGAGGTATAAACGATCTGAATAACCTCTGCATACGCATCTACATTCCAAACGGAAGAGAACGTAAGCGTCAGCAGCATCGTGGCAACAATGCGCCAACGTCCACCATGTTTGTGACTGACAAGCATAAGACCTCCTTGTGAGCCTTTCTGACAAAGTACGGAACTTCATCAAAGAACATCAGATACGTTGTCAACATAGACAGGCATGATGACGTCAGCATGAAGGTCTCATGACGATTGTTTGACGATACTTTTCCTCATGAAAAAACAGATGCGGAGACTAAGGCAACAAACGTATGGTTGAAATGATTTTTGTCGAAATTTCCTCTTCCTGTCTCCCGAAAAATCTCCTTCCTGCCGTATTTACTGAGAAGAAACTCCGAGCACGACGTGACTACGGCATGAATTTTTGAATAACACGCAATACATTCTTAATGTCCAGGGGCTTTGCGATGTGGGCGTTCATACCGCTTTCCAGGCATTGCCGGATATCCTCAGAAAATGCATCGGCAGTCATGGCAATAATGGGCACAGTAGAGTCCGATCTGTTCAAGGATCTCAACGTTCTGGCAGCCTCATAGCCATTCATGACCGGCATTCGAATATCCATGAGCACCAAGTCGTAATACCCGAGACTGGACTCTTTGAACTTATCCACACAAACCTGCCCATTTTCCGCCCAGTCCAGAGAAAAACCGAACTCTCCGAGAAGCGCGTTGGCAACCTCCCAGTTCAATTCATTGTCCTCAGCCAGAAGAATACGTTTTCCTGACCAGTCCAGATGACATTCTTCTTTTGGCAGTGACAAGACCTTGCCGTCCGCAAGAGGCTTCATTCCATGAAACAACGTAGATTTAAACAATGGTTTTGAAATAAATCCTGAAATTCCGGCCTCACGAGCCTCCTTTTCTATGTTACTCCAATCATATGACGACATAATTATAACAGGAACAGTATTTCCTAAAACATTTCTTATCTCTCTTGCTGTACTAATTCCATCCATAATCGGCATTTTCCAGTCAACTAATATAATATGATAATCTTTGTTGTCTCTGTGCTTACTTTCTACCATTGAAACGGCCTCATGACCGCTCGTGGCACAGTCTACATTCACTCCCATTTCTTTTAAAGAATCCGCAGCCGTCCGACAAAGATCTTCATCGTCATCAACCACGAGAACATGCCAACTTGGAAGTTTCATTTCATGCTCATGATCATTGACCTTTTTCATATCAATGGAAATATGTATTTCTGTTCCTTTATCACGCTCGCTATTAATTTTTATTGTCCCATTCATTTCATCAATAATATATTTTACAATGGACATTCCAAGTCCAGTCCCTTCTGTTTTATGTACACGAGCATTGTCTTCTCTGACAAATGATTCAAACATTCTTTTTTGAAATTCATTTGTCATTCCTATACCATTATCTTTTACAATAAAATGTGTACATATATAAGATTCTCCCAGTTTGGAATCTTCTTGGTAAAGATTTATCTGAATGTTTCCACCCTCATGAGTAAATTTAATTGCATTTGAAAGAAGATTTAATAGTACTTGTATTAATCTCACGGAGTCAGAATACACATTTTCTGTTTGAATATTATGAATGTGAATATCAAAGTGCTGCTTTTTTGATTTGATTTGAGGCTGAACGATACCAACTACCCCCTCCATGACTTCTCGTAAGGAAACGGTATCCATATTCAAAGAAAGCTTTCCACTTTCTATTTTTGACATATCCAGAACATCATTTATTAAACCAAGCAAATGACGACTGGACAGCGTAATTTTTTTCAGACAATCCTGAACCAGAGCGGAATCTTCAATATTTGCAGACGCCATTGCCGTCATGCCGACAATGGCATTCATCGGCGTACGAATATCATGACTCATATTAGACAAAAACTCGCTCTTGGCCCTGCTGGCTCTGTCTGCTTCCGCTTTCGCCTTTTCAAGCTCCAAAATCTGTCTTCTCGACATTCTGAAGTAAAAAAGAAACATGACCAGTAATGGCAACAGGAATAAAAAAACAGCCCATATAGTCGTATATATACGTTGACTCCACAAATGAGCAATTATCTTATCCAGTTCCCCATATGGCATATCCGTGACAAGATACCACTCAGAATTTGGCAGCGGTGAACAATATACATGATGTCGTTCATCATTTACTTTCAAAAATATTGTATAATTATTATTATTTTCTATATTATATTCAAGTGAATTGATAATTTCATGTGCAGTATTTTCTTCAAATTCTGCTTCTTTAACAATCCATTCATAATAATTATTTTCTCTCACAGATGCATTTTTTAAAACAAAACTTCCATCTTTACGAATAATATGCGAAAATACCATGCTTTCATCCATATCAAGTGAAAGCATCTCACTGATACGTTCCAGAGGTATTCCTACGACTAAAGCGGTACAAGTCTTGCCAGTTCGCATGGGATATCCATTTTTCAAAGGATACCCTGCAGAAACCCCAAGAATTACCAATTCTTTACCGGATTCCGAAATTCCAGAAGCGACATTTTTCTCTCCGGAATTCAAAGCATGAATAAATGCATCCTTATCAATTATTGTTACATTATCACCCAGTAATACTTCACCGTATCCATCAGTTGAATACAATGCAAGATATGTAAATTCTCTTATCTTTGCGCTTGTATTTAAATTATCAATTAATTTATAATCAAAATTTTCAAAGTTTTCAGGAGGATATCTATTAATAATTTCTTCAGCCTGTTTAATTTTAAGTTCAACAATTGAACGGAAATGAAGTTTCATTTGAAAATTCATTGCATTCATATATATAGAACTCAATGTGTTTCTTGCATTGATTCCCTGATGAATCATAAAAAATGAACTACACACAAAAACACATATGCAGATCAAAATACAAAACACACTGACAGGAAAAAAATAATTCTTTGTATCACTCATAACTATTTCCCATACTGATTATACCATACATAAAATGGCGTTACAGCTTTTCACAATATATAAATATATAATTATATACACATAAAAACATCAACAAAATATTTCACTATCAATTAAAAGCTCTTTGTATTGCATTAACAGCATTGTTATATTTCAATGTTATATCTGGCATTATAGATAATGCTGCATCCATATTATGATTGCGAAGAGCCTGTACTTGAGAATCAACCAATGTATATAGATCTTTTATAGATAAATTTCCTGCTACACCTTTTAATGTATGAGAAGCATCTACAGCAGCATTCTCATCGCCATTTTGCAATGCTTCTACAAGATAAGAGTAACTTCGATCGACAGGAAATTTTTTTAACAGACGCTCGAGAAGCGCTTCATTTCCCATACAACGATCAAGCATGGCGTCGATATCAATTCCTCCCGAGAGTAAAAGCTCTCTTATATCGGCATTCATCAGTCATTCTCCTTTTTACTGGGGTAGTACATTCGGGCAATCTCCTCTTCCACGGCAAAAAAGCGATCAAGCAGAAGAGGGTTAAATACTCCACACTTATTTTCACGAATCATGCTGAGAGCTTCATCTCTCTGAAAGACTCCTTTATAACAGCGCTTGCTGACAAGAGCGTCATAAACGTCGGCAAGAGAAACAATCTGCGCCCAAATGGAAATCTCATTTCCCTTCAGTCCATCAGGATAGCCTCTCCCATCCCATCGTTCATGGTGATGCCTCGCAATGTCATAAGCATAATGGTACGATTCATGCTCCCGAAGCTGCGGAATCTTTTCCAGAAGAAAAGCCCCCTGTACAGTATGCGTCTTTATAATCTCAAACTCTTCCGGAGTAAGTCTGCCTGGCTTGTTCAATATAGCATCTGGAATAGCGATCTTACCCACATCATGCATGATTGACGCCAGAGCAATATGCTCTATGTCCTGTTTATTCAATCCTGTTCCCAAGTCCGTCTGAGAAAGAAGAAATTTAGTGATATCATGAATGCGTCGTACGTGTTCCCCGGACTCGCCACTGCGGAATTCAATGGCAGTTGCCAGAGATTCTATCATTCCTTCATTCAAGCGAATGATTTTGTTGGCCTGAATCAGCAGCTCCGACTGCTGTTCTTCAACTTTATTTCCAAGAATTTTTCGCGCTCGAAACAGTTCTATGACAGAATTAACACGACGCTGTATAATATACGGAACAACAGGCTTACTGATAACATCCATTACCCCCAAGCCATAGGCTTCCTTCATAACGGAATCGCTTGCTTCTCCCGTAATTAAAAATACAGGAATCTTATCCATCAACGATTCCTGTTTCAATCTGCGAAGCACTTGCAATCCATCCATTTCAGGCATAACCACGTCTAGCAAAACAGCGCAATAATTTTCCGGTGAATCAAGAATACTCTTGAGTCCCAACTTTCCATCTTCAGCCTGCTCTATGATATAAAAAGAAGAAAAAATATTATCGAGTATTTCTCTATTTATTGCATCATCATCAACAATTAGCAACGTTCCTTTTTTTTGATCATTCATCAATGATTGAACCATTTATTCACCTCTGAGTCAAAAAATACGTTATACATTTACTTCTGATCGAAAAATTTACCCGCCAATCAAACAGTATCACACTCAAACAGTACTCAAACTGTCATCGATCAGAAATATATACTTATACTTTTTATAACAAAAGTATATCATAAAAATATTTATCATACTTTATATATTACATATTATATAACCACACCAATCCAACAAATATCTTTATTCATTAAATATTTCCCCATTCACATTTTATTACATCAATAAATGAAACTATAATATATTTATAATATAAAAAATACGACTGATACAAGTCTGTCATTATAAAGTCATTCATAATATTTATCAACAAAAAATATGTAATTAACAAAATTTAATACATAGAAGAATATACTATACTATAAAAAAAACATATTTTTCCTTCAAAAAAAATACCTCGGTCAAATCTCGTTGCCACACTGTTCAGCCGTCATGTAGAGGGAGGATTTGATCCTCCCTCTTTTTGACTGCTTCAAGAACGTGTGGCGAGTATGCCTTCTGGAGTTTTCAATACGTTGTTCAAATGCTCGACGACCGCCTGATCAAAGCAGTCATTATTCATCAGCTCTTCAACAGCCTTGTCCGCATTCATTCCCTCTCGATAAGAACGCGCACTGACCATGGCACAGAAGGCATTGAGCACGGAAAGAATGCGCGCCTCAGGAAGTATATTATCTCCCCGAAGACCTTGAGGATATCCAGAGCCATCCATATGCTCATACATTTCATGAAGAGCCCGGGCTATGGGCAAATCAAAATCCACGCTTTCCATCAGACGAAACGCATGCTCCGGAGCCTGATGAACCTGGCGCAGCTCCTCAGACGTAAGCTTGCCTTTCTTCGTCAGCAACTCCCGGGGAATAAACAACTTGCCGACCTGAGACAGCAAAGCTCCCATGACTACGGTATTTTTAGCATCTTCCGTCAGGCCCATGCTCGCCGAAACCAGCTCGCCGAGTTTAGCCATCCGATGAGAATGACCGGCCAGATACGGATCGACACTTTCCTCAGCCCGTGTAAAGGCTTCAATGAGACTTCTTTGTCTCTGGCGCATACGTTCACTCTGACGTCTAAATTCCGTAATATCCTTCATACTGACTACGGCACCGCGGATACTGCTCCGCATATGTTCCTCACTGGAATCAAGAAAAGGAAAAAGAGTGACGCGATAGAGACGCTTTTCCCCATTCTTTTCCAAGTATATTTCGCATCCCTCTGCCTTATTATTGATGGCTACATGGCGAATGCGCTCAAGAAGAGTGGTCGCCGCATCGACGGGAAAACAGTTAAAAAGCATCTGCTCGCTGATTTCCTGCTCTTCCTTGTCGAGAATGCCGGCAAGTGCAGGATTACAAAATCGTATCTGCCCTTTAACGTCCGCCATGAAAAGGCCGATGTCGAGAGAAACATTGACGCTGTCCAGCAGTTCCTTCTGTCTGGAAACAATCTGATGAAGACGCTGCAGTTCAGAGGCCACGGCGCGCTGCTGGCGTCCGAAGCCTATCCACCACAAAAGCGCACACAGCAGCATAAAGCTCAGCCAGCCCAACGTGCCCACGGCATATATGGGAATTTCTGCCCGAAAAATCATTCCCTCCACCGTTGATTCCGGCGTTTCATAAACAAGACTCCAGTTCAGCGAAGGAATGAATATCGACATGGAATAGACCATACCGCCCATCTCGGAAACACTCTTGCGAAGGGCAAAGGGCAGCCTTCCCTGATCATCCGCCAGCGCCTTCTGCAGCTCCGGCTCCAGCGGGACGGGAGAAGGCACCTGCATTCTTTCCCAGCCGCCGTCCGTATGCTGGACCATGGTGGCCGTAGACATGTCGTTCTGCTTCGGACGGGCAATGAACTGGGTCACCTTGCTGAGCACTGGCATGGAAGACATGAACACTGCCACACATTTGTCGGGAGTATCCAAGTCATAAACGGGCTCAAATACATCCAGAATCAAGCCGTTGACACTTCCTCTGACGGGAAGAAAAACCGTTTTACCTGTCTTCATGGTCTGCTGAGCAGCCGAACTCTGAACAGGAGTCAGGGGCACAGGCGTGCTGAGTGCGGACAGGATGGTCTGCCCCTCCCTGTTGACAAGGCGGGCATCCTGCAGGCCGTTATAGTTCATGAAGTCCAGGAGAATGCGCCGAATGGCAGGCACTTCCTCAGAAAGCACGGCGGCAGGTCCAGACAGACTGACTCCCTGATCGGCACTGTTGATGGCTCCTGTCACCAGTTTGTCCAGTCCAAAGAGGTCCGAGGAAAAAAGGCGATAGGTCTCCGACTCGCTTACCCGAAGCCGAAGCTTCCTCGTGTCCGTATTCCAGACATCAATGGCCTGCCCTGCCGCATTAAGCCATCCGTTCACAACCTGCTCATAGCGCTGCAGAACTTCAACGCGTCGACTTTCAAGCTGTGAAAAACAAAAAAACAGGGCTACGCCCCCCGAAACAAGGGCAAGACATATCGCTGCCAGAAGCGCTGATTTTTTGGAAAGACCGGAATACCCAGCGTTCTCACGGCTGTTCATCGCACTCCTCCATCCCATGGGGATTCTTTATTTTTGACGTGGCTTGCAACGCTGAAAACTTCATCAACGAGCTTTAATATGAACCCAGCGATGTTTCTCGTTTACTGAAAACTGCGGCACATAGTTTCTTACTCTTTCCGCAGGACGAACAGCCTCCGACAGATTATCCAAAATATAAATCTTGTCGCCGGAGTATACAGCAAGAACGGCATGACCAATATTGCGGATAGTTTCCTTCACCACAACAATGCGCATATCATCTATGGGAACCCCTAGCTCCTTCAATGTAAAATATTTGACAATACAATAATCCTCGCAATCCCCCGACTTTGACAGAAACTGGTATGGCGCTGCCCAGTAATCCGGCTTTCCATATATTTCCTGGTCAGTACGATAAGGCCATAAATTCCAGAACTTATTAACTATATTCAACTTCTCAGGCAACGGATGTCCCGCTGCCTTTTTTTTCAGATCCTTCCAAAGCGTAGATGAATTAAACCGTTTCTCATCGAAAAAAATCGGATTTTTTCTGTTACGCTCCAGAGCCGAAAGCCAGTTCTGCTGCTTTTTCAAATCCATCTGAAACTCAACGGTTCCGAACAGTCTGGGTTTGGCCAGTGCGGGAGGGGCAAAAACAAAAAAAATAGCCATGATACCAGCTGCACACAGTGCACGCGCTCTTCGGCGCCCGACACTAACGGCATGTGCCTCGATACTCATGAACTTTTCAACTCTCCCGGCAGTTTGCTTACCGCAAAAATGACATGGATCTCATCACGGTACGGTCTTATCCGGTCTGCATCAAGAATAAAAAGGCCGGAGAACATTCATTCTCCGGCCAGTAAGATCCGCAACTCTACTCCGGCATGGTCAGATGATCAAGAGGCTCACTGTCATGAGGCGTGACCTTGAGTGCTTCGGTACTGATATTGAAGCAGGGCAGAAGATCCCCGGCAAGAGCCTTCATTCGATAGGCCGCAATGAGCGTGTTGCCAAGAGCCGTAGCGGCCTGAGTGGAAGAATTGAACAGTTCGTTTTCGGCGTCCAGCACGTCCAGAAGACTGCGTTCACCCATGACAAACTGCTCTTCATAAGCATTGCGTGTCGTCTTGTTGTACTCAATGGCTTCACGGTAATGCTCCAGTTGTTTCTGCGCAGAAAGAAATTCCGTCCAGCTTTCTTCGACGCTGAGCTTCAGATCATCCATATAGTCATAAAGCACTCGCCGGCTCTGACGGATGCGGGCGGCAGCGGCCTTGCTTTCCGCAACATCGGCACCGCTGTTGAAAAGATTCCACCGAACAACAGCGGCAACCCCCACTTCCGCCGTCCACAGTTCGCTCTTACCATCACGATCGGAATAGGACGGACCGGCTTCAATGCTGAGGGACGGACTGTAGGCAGAACGCACCTGCTCTCTGACCGCCGTAGCGGCCTTCACGTCCTCAAGATACGCGGCAACCTTGGGATTGGCTTTCTGAGCCGCCTTGAGAACCTCTTCAGAACTCTGAAACATTTTTGCGGGCATGTTCACAGGACCGAGCGCCATGGCAGAGTGCCGGGTCAAGCGGGTATAGGTATCCTCCCCTATACGCAGAGACGCACGGGCTTCTGTCAGAGTAGAACGGGCACGGGCGAGACGGCTCTGAGCCTGAGAAACATCTGCCATGGTATCGACACCCTGTGCTTCACGGGCGCGGGCTTTTTCAAGAATTTCTTCGTGACGGGCCACGTTGTCCTGAGCAAGCTGATAGATCTGCTGGCGACGCAAGACATCCACGTGCGCTATAATGGCATCAAGGGCCAGAGAATTGGCATTGTCCAGCACCCGATGGTCGAGAGAGCGATAGGTAGCTTCCGCCTCGCGTACCCGTCCGCGAGTCGCCCAGCCGTCCCACAGCGGCTGAGTCACAAGCAACGATGCGGAAGAATAGGGAGCGACCTCATTATAGCCGTACGAGCGCGTAGTGCTGTCGGTAAGCTTTCCGAAGCCGCCTCTTGCCGTAAGGTCGACACGAGGTCCATATCCCGCCTTGGCACGATCCACTTCATAGCCCGCAGCCGTCCTGTTTTCCTGAATGGCCTTCAGTGAGTTGTTGTTCCGCAGCATGGCTTCGATGGATTCCTTCAGAGGGATCGCTTCGTCCTTTCCCGCAGCAAAGGCTGCGGGGGAACACAGCATTGCTCCAAGACAGCCTGAAATGAAAAGCAGAGGAAAAGCTTTCGACAGAAGCCCCCGCGAACGCCGCGACGAAAATCTTGCAAAACTTGAGAGAGACATAGAAAAAACTCCATCAAAACAAAAGGTTATGCTTTAAAAATATAACCATGCCGTTTCCATGCAAGAGCCCACCTTGCATGGTTGAATCGGTCACTTATTATCATACTAAATCTCCATGTATCGTCAAGCTGTAATAATTAAACGCTATCATCACAAAGCAAGAACTTATATTCATTTTATAGTATATATTATTTTTATATAAAGCAACTAATGACCGTTCACCTCCATGAAAAATCAAGAATAAGATAATATGCCAGTGGCATTATTTTTCCCTCAGGGCATTTTGCTTTGCCTTAAGTATGGGTTTTAAAAGATAATCCAGTACAGTTTTTTTCCCGGTCATGATGTCCACGGTCGTCATCATACCCGGCATGATGGGCAGAGAATCTCCACGATATACAATGGCGGTCTGGGGAGTGCGCACCTTGACCTGATAATAAAATTCTCCCCGTTTATCTTCCATGGTATCGGCACTGATCTGTTCCAGCACACCGTCGAGTCCGCCATAGATGGAAAAATCATAGGCCGACACCTTGACCATGGCTTTCTGACCGGGATGCAGAAAGGCCACGTCCTGTGGACGCACCCGGGCTTCCACAAGAAGCGTATCGTCAAGCGGAACAATTTCCATAATGGGTTCGCCGGGCTTGACCACACCGCCCAGTGTATTGATGTATATCTTCTGTATTGTGCCGCGAACGGGAGACCTCAGCTCGGTTCGAGTCACCCGGTCACTGCCGGCGGAAAGGCTTTCACGAAGCGAGGCAAGCTCCAGACTGCGCTTGTTGATTTCCTCCATGAGCGCGGCGTCAAGCTCTGCCTTGCGCAGAGATATTCTGTGCTCTGCCTCACTGGCGGCGGCTTCCGCCCGTGGAATGGACACCTCAAGGGTATTGATTTCGCCCTGAGTCTGCACGGCGCGTTCCTGAAGTTCCAAATACTGCGCACGCGAATAGCTGCGCTTGGCCAGAAGGGAAGAGGCCATGTTCAACTGCTGATGGATGAGGGAGAGACTCCGGGAGAGCTGCTCCTTTCTCGCAAGCTGCTCCTTGACCTCCTGACGGCGCTGTTCGGACTGTGCCTTGAGCACGTCCAGCTCTGACTGACGCTGACGCTCCTGCACGACAAACGTTTCCTGCTGAACCTGCGTGAGATTGCGCCCCTGTTCCATCTGGTCCTCGGTGAGCGTATAGCCTATTCCCCGCTCCAGCCAGGCCTTCATGTCATCGGGCCACGTGAGCGGAGTTTCCGAGACGGAAGCGCGCAGTCTGCGAATGGATATCAGATTTTCCATGGCCTTGTACAACATGTCGCGCACGTTGCTTTCCGCCATTTCATTGTTGATGCGGGCCAGAACGTCGTTTTTTTCGACGATCTGGCCTTCATGCACTTCCACGCTGCTCAAAATGCCGCCCTCAAGATTCTGAATGATCTGCGTACGGGAGGAAGGAACGACCTGCCCTTCCGCATGGGTCACCTCGTCAAGCGTGGCGATGCTGGCCCAGATGAGGAATACGACGAAGAAGACGAAAACCCCGACGGACAACCATCGGGCGCCTTTCGTGGGACGTCTGGCAAGAGCGGCCTCCACTTCCGCAGCATAAGGCAGATCTTCGGGAAGCAGCTTGCTGGAAAGGACTGCCGGTTCAAAAAGACTCTGCGCAGGTCGAGGAGCGGTCGGCTTTTCCCCGGGAACGGAAGGGCCTCCAAACTCCTCCGTAATCTGGCTCATGCCCGACGTTCCGCCGGGAATATTTTTCTTTTCCATATCCATAATACACTGAAATCCCTTATTAAGAATAACAGAAAAAGGCAAGGAGGCCCGTCATCTGCCTGCAGGTTCCGATGATTTTTGGGCCGACCTCTGAATGGTAGATTTCGCCGTTGTCCCTTCTGCGCGGGCGGGATCCGCCGGATGCGTTCCCTGCGAGCTCTGCATATGCCGTCCCCTTGCTGTGTCCTGCCGCTCCTGAAGCTTGCGCAGCACGGCATCGCGAGGGCCGTCCATGA
>NZ_CALUWV010000180.1 GCF_944324575.1 uncultured Mailhella sp.
ACCTGACCATTGAAGACTACTCCCGTGTGGATGCCATGATCGCCCTGCGACTTCGCGCCACCGGCCATAGCCGGGATACTGTGATGGAGGCTGTCCGGCAATGCGCTCCCTCTATCCGGGAGTCGTCCGCACGCAGAGACTGGCAGCGATACGCCGAGCGCACGGCGGATTACGCTTTCGGCACAGCGGGAGATGTAGAGCTGGCGAAGTATGAAACATACCGGGAGATGTGGAGACGAGTGGAGAGACGTGTCGGTATGCAGCAACAGTATGCAATCCATACGCGCATGGAGTGATATGGCGGTCGGTGGAGGATTTCGCTCCTGTAATGATACGTTTTCCGAAGGAGATTCTTGTGAGCAAGCTGGATCCTTCCTTTTATAGCCAGATTAAGGAAATTCTGCTTTCAGCCCGGAATAAGGTCTATGCTGCGGCCGATTTTGCCATGGTTGAGGCATATTGGAAAAGCATTGTGGAAAAACAGGGAGGAGAAGCCCGTGCCGAGTACGGCACGAAGCTTATAGCCGAGCTTTCTGCGAAGATGACCCTTGATTTCGGAAAAGACTTCACAGTCGCCAATTTGCAGAATATTCGACTGTTTTATTTGACTTTTCCAAATTTCTACACAATGTGTGGCAAATTGAGATGGAGCCATTACCGGCTGCTTATGCACGTGGACAGCAGGCAAGCCCGTCAATGTTATCTGGAGGAATGTGCAAAAGCCGGATGGAGTGTACGTCAGCTTGAACGGCAGATTCATAGTTTTTTTTATGAACGATTGCTATCCAGTCAGAATAAGTGCGAAGTTTCGGCGGAGATTCAGAGAACGGCACCAGCAGAACAACCAGAAGATATTATCCGTGATCCATCATTTTCTTATAGGTAGAGGCATAGTCCAGAGTCTCCCTGAGCGTATCAAAAGATGTCTGGACGGTTTGCGCGTCGTTGATGTTATGGTCTTTTTCAAACTGAACGAACAGGTCGGCGTTGCCTTCTTCCGGCTGGAATATTCTCAGTTCAAATGTTCCTCCGTCTCCCGTTTCATTTTCAATGTGTGTTTCTGTTTGACTTCACAGGAAGAGGATATCGACTTGGGAAAAGCGATGGAGAGGAACAGGAAAAACGGCATCCGTCCGGCAGATGCAAAGGGCAGGCATGGAACACTCTCCATGTCTGCCCTTTTGAAAATGGCCGTCCGTTAACAGGTTCTGAACCTAGAACTTCCACTGAAGCTGAAGGGTGCCGGAAACGCCCTCACGCCTGCCCACATAGCCCTGAACGCCGAGGTCGAGGCTGACGGGGATGCTGGATGAGGGGGTAAGGGTGATGCCCAGTTCGCCCATGCCGGTGCTGCCTTCGAGGTCCGGCCTGTCAATGTCAAATCCGTTGGTGGTGGCTCTGGCTTCGCCGTCGAACTCCTGTTCCCAGGCTGCGCCGATGTAGGGGCGCACATACTCGTTGGCAGTATAGGCAAAGCGGGCGCCAAGGCGCAGTCGGTGGGAGTCCACACTGTCAAAGTGCAGGCGTTCGCCGGTGGAAAGGTGCAGGCTGTCGCTGTCCTGATGGGTCCACAGGTACCTGGCATACAGGTCAAGATCCGCCTTGTCGCTGAGGTTCCAGACATAGCCCGCGCCCACATGCAGGCCGTAATAGGCGCTGTCGCTGTCGTAGGAGGCCCTGCGGCCGAAGGCGTCGCGCATGTCGTCGTTGTCGTAGTCGTTGTTCAGCACACCAAGGCGTGCGCTGGCTTCGGCATAGAAGTGGCCGGGGCCTGTTTCAGCAAAGTCCATGCGGGCCAGAAGACCGCCGCCCGCGTACCAGGTATCGCCGTCGCCCTTGATTGAAGCCGCGTTGGAGAAGGAATTCCAAGTGTCATAGGAACCGTTGCCGTATTCAAAGAACACCCCGGCGGTGAAGCGGCCGGGAGCCAGATCCGCGCCCTTGGCAAGGCCGGCGAGCAGGTTGAGGCTGCTTACGTCGATGTGGGAGCCGGTGTCGTAGCGGGACCAGCCGCCGGAAATCGTGCCGAAGGGAGCAAAGCCGTACTCGCCCGTTGCGCTGGCAGCGCGCAGAGCGTAAGCCATGCCGCGGTCGGCAATGAAGTCGCCGCCCTGCCGGATAAGCAGCGAACCGGCAAGGTAGGCTTCCGACAAAGCCTTGGTCTGGGGCAGAACGTGCACCGGGCTGTCCCCGCCGGGTTCGTCGCCTCCGCCGGGTTCGTCGCCTCCGCCGGGTTCGTCGCCGCCGGGCTGATCGCCGCCGCCGGGTTCGTCAGATATGGTTCCTACGGTGGCGACGAGATCTGTGGTGAGCGTTGTCTTCGGGTCGTCAACGGTGGCCAGCGTAAAGTCGTATGCCAGCGACACGCCCTGTGTGCCGGTGAGGGAAGTCTGCGTGTAGCCTTTAGTTTCCAGGCCGTAGCGGTTTCTGAGCAGGGTGACGCTGTCGCCCACTTTAAGAGGCGCGCTTCCGCCTGCCACGGCCACGCCCACCTTGGCGCCGGAAATGTCTGTGCCGTCTGAATCCGTCAGGGTCAGTACGATGTCGTTGGCCCTGACGGTGCTGGGCAAGATGAAGTGATAGTTCTCAAAATTATACACATTCTTGGCGGTGAGGCCAACGGTCCGCACTTCCAGCGTGTTGCCCGTGCGTACATCCAGGCTGGGGTTGGCGCTGCTGCCGCTGTAGCCGCCGCCGTACAGGTAGGAATAGCCTTTCAGCTTAAGGCCTTCCCGCAGGATAACCGTGTTGTTCGTGGCGCTGCCCGAGTCGTCGGAGGATATGGAGAGATACCCGCCATAGATACGGGGGCTGACCAGGGTAACGTTGTCCAAATCCACCACGTTGTTGTTGGCCGTAAACGTAGCGGGTGTTCCGGCACTTAATCGGGAGGCTTTGCCGCCTACGATAGTGGGGTACGCTTGAGTCATGTCAGTCCTAAAGGTACCGCCCTTGATGATCACGGAATTGTTGTTGACATAAGTGTCCTTTGTATTTGTCAACCAGGCTCCGATATATTCTCTCCCGGATGCAAGCGTAGGGCATGCAAGCGTAAGCGTATCGCACTTGATGGTCAGGCTGTTCCCCGTGACCATCGATGGTGTTGTATCCGACTGGGCATCTGTCATGCCGCTTGCCCCGGCTATCGAACTATGCTCATAACCAGCGAGGTCGCCGCCAGTGATGACCACGTGGTTATCGGTCATGATGACAGTATTTTGGAGTATATTGAACACGTTTGAGTTGATGTGGGCTCCCCTCACCGAGTCGCTGCTGCCGCCCTCGACGAACACCTTGTTGCCTGTCATGGTCACAATTCCTGGTACGGTGCAGGCTATGGTTGCGCCATAGACACCATCCACGTTGGCTCCGTCCTTCACTCTGACGGTGTTGTTGGACAAGGTTACATCTGTTGCGGAAGTGCTCTTGATGAGTCCTCCGGAGGCATACCTGGTCTCCCAATAATCGATGATAATATTGCCGTCACTGCTCCCGGTTCCACAATACCAAGGTACGGTGCCCATGCCATACACATCATCGCCGCCCGAATTGGCCCCCGCCACACCGGGCGCGGCCAGCAGCGCGGCAGCAAGCAGGAACGGCAGGGCTTTTCGCGCACTGCCTGCCAGAGGCGTCAGCCTAACTCTCTCTCTCTCTCTCTCTCTCTCTCTCTCGGCATAAGACATTCTCCTCCACGGTATGATATTCTCACCTTGTGCCGGTACAGGAGATGCCGTCCGCTTTTCCGTCGGACATCCCCTTTTGGGAAAACCGTATAACGGAAAAAATTTTTTGTACAGGTCATTTTTTCTCGAGGCGCGTTGAAGGAGAAGGCTTTTCGCGCCGTGTGAGGCGGCTTCATGCCGGGCACAAGGCCGGATGATTTCATCTTTTTCCCGGCCTCGACTTCGGAAAAGCAACTGAGATGAACAGGGACGAGCGGTGTCCTCCCGGCAGGACGGGGGCCCGTGGCTTGAGCAAAACATTCGCAGTAAGAAGCGCCTTTTGAATTGGTAGTTCAAAAGGCGCTTCTGTCATGTTGATGCTTTATCGCATTCGCATGGAGAAAGTCTCCTGCACAGGAGGCGCAGTGATGTTTTGCGTTTCCGCCATTTTCTTATAGATGCTGGCATAGTCCAGAGTTTCCTTGAGCGTATCAAAAGAGGCATGGACGGTTCGCGCACCGTTGAT
>NZ_CALUWV010000181.1 GCF_944324575.1 uncultured Mailhella sp.
GCGCCCTTAAGGCGCGAGTAAGTAACAAGCCCTTACAGGGCTGAACAAGCCACCCGTTTTACGGGTGGTCCTGACTTATATCGTCAAGAGAAATGCTCCCGTATGGCCTGACAGATGGTATTCATCGCACTGGACACGGGAAAACACAGAAAATTCTGCTGGGCACGGGAGACACACTGTCCTCAGACTGAAAGATCTGCAAGTGCCGTACGGCAGGAGCAGAACGTAAAGGGGCAAAGTCGAGAGATGTACGACATTTGCCTTTTTCAAGACAGGTCTACCAATATCTGTGAGGCGGCGGAGGCGGCGGGCGGTGTCCCTTGGGATGTGGCCGAGGTTTCTTGGGGGGCTTGTGATGTCCCGGAGGCGGAACGACGCATCCAGACAGGGCGGAAGCGGCCGTTCCGGCTGTCAGAAGAACTGCAAGAGTACGAAGAAATGTGCGCCTTGTGTGGTGCATGGAGGACCTCACATTTGTAATGTGTTAATTTTATTTGGACTATGATTCTGAGTTAGCATAGCTGGGGAAGTTGTCAATCGTTTCTTCCCTCAAAGGTCCTGTTCTTAAATGATCTGGAATTGCCGCATCATGACTGACGATGCATGACAGCGGGTAAAAACAGGGCGTCGATAGATATGTTCTGCACTCTGAGTCTCCCGCCATCGGATGATGAAAAACTTCCGGAAAAAGCAGTTTTTCAGAAGGACGGTATGCCCTGACAGAGAAAATTTTTCTATGCAGGTACAGCGTATTGCAGCACCATGCATTCTGCCGGCCATATTCTTCCGGAGCAGGGGAAAATCGAGGCTTATACCGTTTATACCGTTGGTCCGTATGGTCTGACTTTTTCTTCTGAGTACATTTTATTCAGCTTTCAAAACTGCAACAGTCGGAGAGTATTGTCAGAAGGTTTTTCTGATCAGCAAGTCGACCTGCTTACTATGAGAACGGTGTGATTGGAATACCGGTATGTGCACAATATGTCGTCAAGCACGTTTCTGCCTCTGGACGGAAAGGCCTGAAGTTGGAGATTCTGCCCAGCGGCGCTGCTTCAGCCTGTTCTGACGCGTTCTTTTCACGCGATGAGGGCACAGACAAAGGCCCGCACGTCAGAGAACAGCATGCAGTCCTCATTCTGTACGGACCTTGAGAAGCAGGGTTGACTGGCTCTCCGGCAAACGCAATACCCGGACCTTACAGCCAGCTCGGCTTTTTGTCGGACAGCGTGGCGTCGTTCATGGTGAATTCTTCGAGACTTCCGGCCTTCACCTGGATGCAGATGAAGCGGATGGCGCTGTCTGCGGAGGCGCTGATGCAGCGTTCTGCCTCGGGAGCAATGCGGAAGCAGTCTCCGGCCTTCAGAGGCGTTTCCTCTCCGTCGACGTACAATCTTCCCGATCCTTCAAGGATAAGGTAAACCTCTTCGTTCTGCTTGTGGGCGTGTACAAATGGAACGGAGATGCCTGCGGGCAGCGTATTGCAGGATATTTCAGCCCCGGTGAGGCCAAGCAAGTCGTGCAGTTCGTTTCTGGAGGCAGAAAAATCAATGGAAGCGAGTTTGTAATTTGCCATGGGATGTGCTCCTTTTATTTGATATCGAACTAATTGTCTGTATAAACTGACAGTATTCCATGGAGGATGCAACCTGCATGTAACCTGCCTGGTCCTGTTGCTGTAAGGGGAGCTTTTCAGTCAGTCTGTCCGGCGCGCGATCCGGTCGGACTTTTCTTAACCTTCTACAAACTTTTTCAGAAGACGTTCCAGCTCCTGCGCTTCTTCTTCCGTAAGTTTGGACAAAATGAGGCTCTGCAGGCCCTCTGAAATGTTTTCAAATGCCGGTCTGAGCTGGCGGCCCTTGTCGGTAAGGCGCACCTTGACGCCCCGGGAGTCCTCAGGGTCTGGAATACGCTCAACATAGCCGTTCTTTTCAAGCTTCGTTACCAGAGCTGTCACCGTGGATTTTGTCCGGTGGGCGTGTTGAGCCAGATCGCTCATGTTAAGCGCTTCACAGGCAAGAAGCCGGCCAAGAATATCACCGTGGCTGGGGGCAATATCGTGCAGGCCGACTTTTGCCAGTTCGGCGAGGATAAAGGCATTTCCGGCTTCACGCAGCCGACTGGCGTAATTGAGTATGGGCTGATGCTTCATGAAAATGATATTTAGTTTGATATCGAAATTAAGTCAAGAAAAAAATGGATCACGGCCCTTTGGTTCTGACCGTGATCCAAGGGAACCGGTATTCTGTGAGGAGGCTCAGACCGGACCCGTAAAATAGCTGCTTTGCTTGGGGAAGCTACTGTTTGTTTTTGTTCTGCAGGCGGTCTCGCAGGATGATGGCAAGAAGGTTCATGCCTACCACAAGGAAGATGAGCATGAGGGCCGTGCCGTACTGCAGGGGGAGAGTCTTTTCAATGTCGGTGCCGGACGTGGCCAGAATATACATATGGTAGGGCAGTGACATGACGGGACTCAGAAAGGAGTCGGGCATATGGGGAGTGAAGTAGACGGCGGCCGTGAACATGATGGCGCCGGTTTCGCCGGCAGCGCGGGCAAGACCGAGGATGCAGCCTGTCAGCATACCGGGAAAGGCGGCGGGAATGATCACGCGCAGAATGGTCTGTATCTTGGTGGCGCCCATGGCGAAGGAGGCTTCCCGCCAGGAGTCGGGCACGCGTCTCAGGGATTCTTCGGCCGTGTTGATGATGATGGGCAGGGTAAGAATGGCGAGTGTGAGTATGCCGGAAATAAGGCTTACCCCGAGGCCGAGAAATGTGACGAAGAAGGAGAGACCGAAAAGACCGAAGACGATGGAGGGCACACCGGCAAGGTTGTTGATGCCGAAACGTATGTAGTAGGTAAGGCGGGAATGACGGCTGTACTCATGCAGATACACGGCCGTGGCCACACCTATGGGAAAGACGATGACCATGGAGCCGAAAGCAAGAAGGAATGTACCCACGATGCAGGGCATGATACCGCCTTCCGTCATCATCTTTCGTGGATATTCAGTAAGAAACTCCCAGGAAAGGGAGGAAAAGCCGTTGATGGCAAGGTAGAGGCACACGCCGGAAAGTGCCAGCACGTTGATGGCGGCCGAAACGTACAGAAGTCCGAACATCAGGGACTGAAGGCGCATACGGAACTGATTGCGCGTTGCGGTATTCATGTATTTTCTCTCAAGCGTTTAGCATGACGGCCCCGGGCCGGAACGTTCAGCATCCGATGCCGGAGTTTTTCTTTTCAGCAATGCGGAAGGCCGTGGCGTTGAAGATGAGGGTAAAAATGATGAGGACGATGCCGGTGGCGAAGAGGGCATAGTAATGCTCGCTGTGGAAAGGGGCTTCGGCCATTTCCGCAGCGATGGAGGCGGGAATGGGGCGTACGGAGTCAAACAGCGAGGTGGGAATGACGGCAGCGCCGCCGGCTACCATGAGAACAACCATGGTCTCGCCTATGGA